>NC_007626.1:3398574-3712288 GCF_000009985.1 Paramagnetospirillum magneticum AMB-1 | reverse complement strand
CAATTAAATCGAGAGTCGCCCATGTCGCCCGCCGTCTCGGAATTGACCGCTCACCTTGGCTACTGGCTTCGTCAGGTGTCCAACCACGTCTCCCATTCCTTTGCCCGCATGCTGGCGGCAAAGGAGGTGACCGTCGCGGAATGGGCGCTGATGCGCATGCTCTATGGCCAGGACCCCTTGTCCCCCGGCCGGCTGGCGGCGCGGATGGGGCTGACGCCGGGTGCCGTCACCAAGCTTGCTGATCGTCTGATCGCTAAGAATTTGGTCGCCCGGCGGCCCAGCCTCGACGACCGGCGGGCGCAAACCCTGAGCCTGACCGCCAGGGGGGCGGAATTCGTTCCCCAATTGGCCGCCCTGGCCGACCGGAACGATGCCGCGTGTTTCGCTCATCTGTCCCGGGAGGAGCGCCGGGCCTTGGAGCTTATCCTGAAGGACACCGTGGCGCGGCTTGGCCTGACCGCCACGCCCGTCGACTGACCCCATGCAGAGGAGATGACCATGGACGCAAGCCGGATCGCCACGGCCCAGGCCTGTCTGGACGGAGCCGAAAGTGGCGCCATGACCTTCCCTCAGATCGTGGAGAGGCTGATGGCCGAGGGTTTCGAGAGCTATGCCGTCGACTTTCGGCGAGCCTGCGCCACCTATTACCGTCCCGACGGCGACAGTGTCGTGCTGTCCACCCACCGGGATGACACGCCAATCGCCCCGTCGCTGGACACGGCCGCCGTTCAGGCCGCCATCCGCGAGGCACAGGGGATGGTGGCGGGCTACACCTATGTCGGATTTTGCAAGAAAGTCCGGGCGGCCGGCTGTGCGGGCTACATGGTGTCCTTTTCCGGTCGCCGGGCCGTGTATTTCGGCCGTACCGCCGAAACGCACGTGGAGTTGTTCCCGATCCAAGCGCCGTGACCCATCAATTCCCCACTTCCCAAACGGAATAGCGCCGGCCGCATCCCCCCTATGCGTCCGTACGACTGGACTCATCAGTTCACTTTACTATACCGTCCAGCCGGTACAGTAAGGGGCCTGAATTCGCAATGAGCACCCGCGACAAGATCATCGATTCCGCCATGGCCATCGTGCGCGACCAGGGGGTGGCCAAGCTGACCCTGGACGCGGCCGCCAAGGAGGCGGGCATCAGCAAGGGCGGCGTTCTCTATCATTTCAAGAGCAAGGACGATCTGATCCGCGGCATGGTCCAGCGTCTGATCGACCAGTGCGATCAGCTCAACCGCGAGCATTACGAGCATCAGCCGGAAGGTCCCTATCGCTGGGCCCGGACCCTGGTGAACGCCTGCTTCGACCCCAACGGCCCGGCCTTCGATCCGGTGGGCGGCGCCCTGCTGGCCGCCGTCACCGTTAATCCAGACCTGGTCGCCCCCATCCAGGCTATGTACGACCGCTGGATGGAGCGCATCAAGAGCGACAGTCCCGACCTGCAGCGGGCCGGGCTGATCTGCACCGCCATGGACGGCGTCTATTTCCAGCGCCTGATGGGGATCAACCTCAGCGACGCCGAGGGGGCCGAGCGCCTCAAGCGGCACGCCCTCGACCTTCTGCAGTAACGGAGCCTACGCCATGAAAGCCAAACGGATGATCATCATGCTGGCGGGCTCTGCCATCGTGTTCGGAGGAGTCTTCGGCTTCGTCGCCTTCAAGAACCACATGATCAAGCAGTTCTTCGCCACCATGCCCAAGCCGGTGATCTCGGTGACCACCGCCAAGGCCCAGATGGTCGACTGGCGCGTGGTGGTGCCGGCGGTGGGCACGCTGCAGGCGGTCAACGGCGTCGACATTTCCGGCTCGGTGGCCGGTCTGGTCAAGGCCATCAGCTTCGAGTCGGGACAGGACGTCAAGAGGGGCCAGGTGCTGGTGCAACTGGACACCGACGTGGAGATGGGCGACCTGCGCAGCGCCCAGGCCGAACTGGGCCTGGCCAAGACCAGCCATGACCGCAATATGAAGCTGGTGCGCTCCGATACGGTCAGCGTCGCAGCCCTGGAAAAGACCGAGGCGGAACTCAAGGTCAAGCAGGCCAAGGTGGGCGGGCTGCAGGCCCAGATCGCCAAGAAGACCATCGCGGCGCCCTTCGACGGCCGCCTGGGTGTGCGCAAGATCGATCTGGGCCAGTATGTCCAGCCGGGCCAGATGGTGGTCAATCTGCAGGATCTGTCGCTGATGCTGTGCGACTTCACCGTGTCGCAGAAGGATCTTTCCCTGCTGGGAATCGGCCAGACGGTGCGCATGACCACCGACGCCTGGCCGGGCGTGACCTTCGAGGGCCAGGTGGCCGCCATCGAGCCGCTGGTGGATGCCAAGACCGGCATGGTTTCGGTTCAGGCCCGCTTTCCCAACGCCGAGGGGCGGCTGCGTCCCGGCATGTTCGCCCGCATCGAGATCGAGCGGCCCGCCGGCGCTCCGGTGGTGACGGTTCCGGGCTCGGCGGTGGCCTACAACCTGCACGGCGACGCGGTGTTCGTGGTCAAGGAGGAAGCCGGTGCCGACGGCAAGACGGTCTCCAAGGCCGAGCGCGTCGTGGTCAGCCTGGGCGAGCGCAAGGACGGTCTGGTGGTCATCAAGTCGGGCGTCGCCGCCGGCGACGTGGTGGTCACCTCGGGTCAGGTCAAGCTGGAGCACGGCTCGCTGATTCACGTGGCGGCCAGCGATCCCCTGAAGACGGCGGCCGCCGGGACGGTGCAGTGATGTTCGATATCTTCATCAAGCGGCCGGTACTGGCCGCGGTGGTCAGCCTGCTGATCCTGTTCATCGGCCTGCGCGCCCTGATGAGCCTGCCGGTGCGCCAGTATCCCGAGATGACCAACACGGTCATCACCATCACCACCACCTTTCCCGGCGCCGATGCCGACATGATCCAGGGCTTCGTCACCCAGCCGATCCAGAAGGCGGTGGCCACGGCCGAGGGCATCAACTACCTGACGTCGCGCTCTATCCAGGGCGTCAGCGAGGTCAAGGCCTTCATCCGGCTCAACGACGACCCGGAAACCGCCATGACCGGGGTGATGAGCAAGGTGGCCGAGGTCAAGAGCCTGCTGCCCAAGGGCATCAACGATTCCATCATCAAGAAGGAGACGGGCCAAAGCTTCGCCTCGGCCTATCTCGCCTTCTCGTCGGACCGCCTCTCCCAGCAGCAGATCACCGATTACGTCATGCGGGTGGTCCAGCCCAAGCTGGCCGCCGTGCCCGGCGTCGCCAATCCGGAACTGTACGGCGGCCAGAAATTCTCCATGCGCGTCTGGCTCGACCCGGAAAAGCTGGCCCAGCACGGCATGGGGCCGGACGATCTGAAGACAGCCCTGACCAGCAACAACTTCACCTCGGCCTCGGGCTCTACCAAGGGCGCCTATGACGTGGTCAACACCCAGGCCTCCACCGACCTGAAAAGCGTCGAGGAGTTCCGCCAGCTGGTGATCAAGCATGACGGCTCGCGCCTCGTGCGGCTCGGTGATGTGGCCGGCGTGGAACTGGGGCCGGAAAACGACGACATGAGCGTGTTCGCCGGTGACGAGCGCGCCATCTTCGTGGGCATCTACACCACGCCCGAAGCCAATCCCCTGTCGGTGATCCGTGAGGTGCGCGAAGTGGCTCTGCCCGCCCTGCAGGCCCAGTTGCCGCCCGGCCTCACCGCCAAGATCGCCTATGATTCCACCCTGTTCATCGACGCCGCCATCACCGAGGTGGCCAAGACCATCGCCGAAGCCGCCATCATCGTCATGGTGGTGATCTTCTTCTTCATGGGCTCGGTGCGCTCGGTGGTCATTCCGGTGGTCACCGTGCCGCTGTCGCTGATCGGCGTGGCGGTGCTGCTGCTGTCGCTCGGCTTTTCCATCAACCTGCTGACCCTGCTGGCCATGGTTCTGGCCATCGGCCTGGTGGTGGACGACGCCATCGTGGTGGTGGAGAACGTCCACCGCCATATCGAGGAGGGGCTGACGCCCTTCCGCGCCGCCCTGGTGGGCACGCGCGAGATTGCCGGACCGGTCATCTCCATGACCATCACCCTGGCCGCCGTCTATGCCCCCATCGCCTTCATGGGCGGGCTGACCGGCTCCCTGTTCAAGGAATTCGCCCTGACCCTGGCCGGGTCGGTGGTGGTGTCGGGCATCATCGCCCTGACCCTGTCGCCCATGATGTGTTCCAAGATCCTGAAGCACGACGACGACAAGAAGGGGCTGACCGCACTGATCGACCGCACCTTTGACCGGGTGCGGGCCAAATACGAGGTGTGGCTGGCGGCCTCCCTGGCCGACCGGCCGACCACCCTGATCTTCGCCATGATCGTGCTGGGTTCGCTGCCCTTCCTGTTCCTGGCGGTGCCCACCGAACTGGCGCCGGAAGAGGACCAGGGCGTGGTGTTCACCGCCTATAACGGCCCGGCCTCGGCCAATACGGACTTCATGGAGGCGTTTTCCCACCAGATTTCCGCCAAGCTGAAGGCCTTCCCCGAGACCAACGAGACCTTCCTGATCAACGGCATGGGCGCCATCAGCCAGGGATTCGGCGGTGCGGTGCTGACCCCCTGGGAGGACCGCAAGCTCTCGGCCAAGGCGCTGACCGCCGCCATCCAGCAGGCCCTGAACGAGGTGTCGGGGGTCAAGGCCTCGGTATTCCCGCCGCCGCCCCTGCCGGGTGTCGACGGCCTGCCGGTGCAGTTCGTGCTGTCCTCCATCGTCGATTACCAGCAGCTCAACGAGATTCAGGGCGAGGTGATGAAGCGGGCGCAAGCCTCGGGCATGTTCGCCTTCATCGATGCCGATCTGAAGATCGAAAGCCCCCAGACCCAGGTGGTCATCGACCGCGACAAGGCGGCGGCCTACGGCATCTCCATGCAGCAGATCGGTGACGCCCTGGGCACCATGACCGGCGGCAATTACGTCAATCTGGTCAATCTCCAGGGCCGCTCCTATCAGGTGATCCCCCAGGTCCCGCGGGAATTCCGCCTCGACCCCGCCCAGTTGGGCCGCTATCACGTGCGCTCGTCCTCGGGCGGGGCGGTGCCGCTGTCGTCGCTGGTCAGCCTGGGCTCGTCGGTGCGCCCGGTGTCGCTCAACCAGTTCAACCAGTTGAACTCGGTGACCATCCAGGCCTTTCCCATGCCCGGCGTGACGCTGGGCCAGGCGCTGGAACTGCTGCGCTCCATCGCCCAGGAAGTCCTTCCCCAGGGCACCACGGTGGATTACGCCGGCCAGTCGCGGCAATACGTGCAGGAGGGCAACGCCCTGGCGATGACCTTCGTCTTCGCCCTGATCATCATCTTCCTGGTGCTGTCGGCCCAGTTCGAAAGCTTCCGCGATCCGCTGGTGATCATGGTCTCGGTGCCGCTGTCCATCTGCGGCGCCCTGATCCCCCTGGCTCTCGGCGTGGCCAGCATGAACATCTACACCCAGGTGGGCCTCGTCACCCTGATCGGCCTGATCACCAAGCACGGCATCCTGATCTGCGAGGTGGCGCGCGAGCGCCAAGAGGCCGAGGGTCTCGACCGCGCCCAGGCGGTGATGGTGGCGGCCGGTCTTCGGTTGCGGCCCATCCTGATGACCACGGCGGCCATGGTGGCGGGCCTGATCCCGCTGCTGTTCGCCCACGGGGCGGGAGCGGCGTCACGCTTCTCCATCGCCGTGGTGATCGTGGCGGGCATGAGCATCGGCACGGCCTTCACCCTGTTCGTGCTGCCGGTGATCTACACCTTCGTGGCGGCCCAGCGCCGGGGCGTCAGCGAAGCCGCCCAGGAGCGCCACGCCCATGGTCACGTCGCCGGCCCGGCGGACGCGGATGCGGCGGCGGTGGCGGACTAGACCCGCATGGATCTGCTTGCGCGCCTGCTGTACCGCGACCCGGCCGTGCTGATCATCGACAAGCCGGCCGGGCTGGCGGTGCATGCCGGGCCGAAGGGGGGCGAGCATCTGATGCTTTACCTCGATGCGCTCAGTTTCGGCCTCAAGCGGCGGCCGGAACTGGCCCATCGCCTGGACCGCGAGACCTCGGGCTGTCTGGTGCTGGGGCGGACCTCCAAGGCCCTGGCCGGGCTGGGCGAGCTGTTCGCCAAGGGGCTGGCCGACAAGACCTACTGGGCCGTGGTGGTGGGCAAGCCGCGAGAGGACCAGGGCGTCATCGACTATGCCCTGAAGAAGCGCGAAAAGAAGTTCGGCTGGCGCATGGAGGTGGACCGCACCGGCCTGGCCTCGGTCACCCAATGGCGGCTGCTGGGATCGGATGGGCGGCTTTCCTGGCTGGAATGCCGGCCGCTCACCGGGCGGACCCATCAGATCCGCGCCCATTGCGCCGCCATCGGCCACCCCCTGGTGGGCGATTCCATCTATGGCCGAGGCACCGGCACCCTGGCCGGCGACCGGCTGATGCTGCATTCGCGCCGCATCGTCCTGCCCTTCCACGCGGGCAAGCCCCCCATCGCCGCCGAGGCTCCGGTCCCCGAGCACATGCTGTCGGTCCTGAAAGGGTGCGGCTGGAGCGAGTCATAAAAGACGCAAACCAATACCGATTTGCGCAATTTCGCTTGACGTGCGCCTCCGCCGGGGGTGAACTATCCTGACCGGAAAAGACAACGATACCGGACACAGGGTGGGGTCATGAACATCAAGGACATTCTCGTCCATCTGGACGGCGACAAGGTGGATAGCGGCACTCTGGCCCTGGCGGTGGCCCAGGCGCAGCGCTTCGGCGCGCGGCTGACCGGCCTGTTCGCGCGCAAGGAAATCAGCCCCACCGCCATGGTCGCCCGCCATCCCAGCAACACCTTGCTGGCCCAGGCCGACGCCGCCCGCCAGGCCTTCGAGGCGGCGACCGCCGGCCTCGAAACCCGCTGGTGGCAGATCGTCCACGGCGCCGAGACCGATCTGCTGGGCGAGGCGGTGTTCTGCAGCCACTACGTGGACCTGGTGATCGTCTCCCAGCCCGCCGCCTACGGCAAGAACGTGCCCGAGACCATGGTCGAGCAGATCATCCTCAATTCCGGCCGCCCCGTCCTGGTGGTGCCCGTGGAATACACCCATCGCCCCCTGGGCAAGAAGGTGGTCATCGGCTGGCGTTCGGGCAAGCAGGCGGCACGCGCCCTGCACGATTGCCTCCCCCTGGTGGAAGGCGCCGACGAGGTGCTGGTCGCCTCGGTGCGCGGCTTCGCCCCCATGGATTCCACCACGCCCCGGGTCGACGTCATCGACCATCTGCGCGTCCACGGCCTGCCCGTCCACGGCGAGCGGGTCAATACCGAGGGCCTCGGCATCATGGACTCCCTGCTGTCGCGGGCCTACGACATCGATGCCGACCTGCTGGTCATCGGCGGCCATGTGGGCCGCACCCTGTCCTTCTCTGGCAAGGCCGGCGCCGGCACCCGCCACATCCTGGCCCACGCCTCCATCCCCGTACTGTTCAGCTGCTGAGCGGCTGAAGGAAGGGAAAGGGCGAAGGGACTCGTCCCTTCGCGCATCCCTGTTCCTTGATGCCGCCGGATCGGGCGGATCAGGACGACGCCCCGCCGCGTCGGGCGATGCGGGCGTCGATCTCGGCCAGAAGGCCGCGGGCAAGGATGGTAAGGGGATGGTCGGCGGCGAGCAGGGTTTGGCGGATGGACAGGGCCTTGCCCATCATCTCCCGCGCCTCCTCCAACCGGCCAAGGTCGGTCAGGGTCATGGCGAGGTTGTGGCGTGAACCCGCCACCAAGGGGTGGACCTCGCCGAAATGGGCGATGAGGATCTCCAGGGCGCGGCGCTGCAATGGCTCGGCCTCGGCGGGCTTACCCATATCGTCCAGGCTGTTGGCAAAATTGCCGAGGCGAACAGCAACCGTGGGGTGGTCGAGGCCGAAATGGGCCTCGCCGATGGTCAGCGCCTGTTCGGTTAATTTGTGGGCCTCCGGCAGGTCGCCGAGTTTCAAATAGACCATGGCGAGATTGCCCAGCGTGGCGGCCACCTCATGACGGTCAGGTCCATATTGGGCTTCATAGATCGCCAGGGCGCGCCGCAACAGCGGCAGGGCCTCCGCCCACTGTTCAGCATGGTAATGGGCGATGGCCAAGTTGTTGAGGAGGGTCGCTACCGGCGGATCATCTGCGGGCAGCTTGGTCTCGGCAAGGGAGAGGGCGCGCCGCCGGAGGTCGATGGCGCGTTCGTATAGCCCGTCTTTGATCAGGCACTCTCCCGCCTTGTCCAGCAGCCAGGATGTCGCCCGCCACTCCACCTCGGCCGTCTCGGCCCGTCCGGCGACCGCCTCGGCGTGGGGCAGTAAGAGGCCCGCCGCTTCCCAGGTGGTGAGGTCGTTCTCCTTGAACTCGTAAACCAGATACACCGCCGAAAACGCACGCGCCGTCCAATCCCTGCACTCGTCTTCACTCAGACGGTTGCGCTGAACCAGTTGCACCAGCCGGTGCAGGGACAGCATGCCGTGTTTGGCCTTGACCAGGGATTGGCGGGCCAGTTCGGCCACCGCCTGGGCGGTATCCACCGGATCAGCCAGCACCTCGGCCAGGGGGGAGGGTAGCCTGTGGGCGGCGGGGCGCAGCAGGTCCAGCGGGATGTCGTCGGCGGCCAGGAAGGCGCAAAGCGTCAGCAGTTGCGCCGCCGCCGGGTTGTGCTCCTCCACCCGCCGGACGCTGATGTCCCAGGTGGTGGCGACGGTGGCGGGGTAATCCACCGGCTTGCCCTGTTGCAGCAGTCTGGCGTGGGCCTGGGTGAATTCCTCGCCATAGCGGGCCAGGGTCCAGCCCGCCACCTTGGCGAAGGCGGCGGCCTGTTCCAGGGCCAGGGGCAGGTCATCCAGGTCGTGGGCCAGGGCGGCGGCGGCGGCCGTGTCGGTGTCGCCCGACAGATCGAGCAGCAGTTCCACGGATTCGGCCCGGGCCAGCTTGTCCACTTCCAGCAGCGGGATGCGTCCCCAGTGGCTCTCGCGCGAGGTGATGATCACCGCGCCGCCGCCTTGGGGCAGCCAGTCGCGGACGGAATCTTCGTCCTCGGCGTTGTCGTAGACCAGCAGCCAGCTGTCGCGGCGGGCCAGTTCGTCCAGGGCGGCGCGGGCACGCTGTTGCAGGTCGTGGCCCTCGGGTGCCACGCCCAGGCGCCGGGCCAGTTCGGCCAAATCGCCCAGCATGGTTTCCAGGCGCTCGGCGCGCAGCCACCAGACGATCTCCAGCCCGGTGCGGCTATGGGCGTAGTGCTGTGCCGTCTGGCTTTTGCCGATGCCCCCCAGCCCGGCCAGGGCGGTCAGCGCCACCGCGCCCTCCTTCAACTGGCGGTCTAACCGCTCCAGCAACTGGACTCGGCCGACGAAATGGGGATTGCGCGGGCCCAGGTTGGAGATGATGCCCCCCAGCCCGGCCAGGGCGGTCAGCGCCACCGCGCCCTCCTTCAACTGGCGGTCTAACCGCTCCAGCAACTGGACTCGGCCGACGAAATGGGGATTGCGCGGGCCCAGGTTGGAGATGGCGGGACGACCGCCGGGAAAGGCCGGAATGTTGCGTCCCCTGCCGGGGAAAGCCGGACGGGTCGAGGGACGGACCTTCCCCTTGATGGCCTCGAACAGGCGGCGTTCGGCGTCACGATCGTTGGGGGCGGTGGCGAGATCGTGCCAGATGATCGGCCCCAGCAGGCCGGTGACCTCCATCTCGACCACCCGCAGGGGCAGCAGCTTTCCCTGCGGCTTGTCGGGATCGGCGGCCAGCGCCGCCGACCATTCCCGCTGGCAATTGACGGAGGCGCGGTATTTCGGGGAAAGCAGGGCCAGGGTGTAATCGCACTCGTCCACCGCCTTATCCATCTCGGTGATGAAATTGCCCCGGAAGTCGTATTCCTGGATGACGGTGTCGTAGCCGGCTTCGCGCAACACGAAGTCGACCCACCGGGCCCATTCGAGATCCGTATACGTGTAGCTGATGAAGAAATCGGCCATGTGCCCCTCCGCCCATTGCCACCAAGTGTAGCAGGGCGTTTGGGGCTGGCAAGGGAAGGGGGATGCGCGAAGGGACGAGTCCCTTCGCATTCCTTTCTTTCCAGAGTACCCAAAGAAAAACCCCCCTTCCCGTTGGGGAAGGGGGGCTTTGGCGTCAGAACGCCCGGTCGATCTTACTTCTCGAAGTAGATCTCGACGCGGCGGTTCTTGGCTTCCTTGGTGTTGGCCTTGGTCGGCACGGCCAGCTTGGTGAAGCCGAACGACTTGGCGTCGATGGACTTGATGCCGGCCTTGGCCAGCTGCTTGGAGACCGCGGCGGCGCGGGCGTTGGACAGCTTGTCGTTATAGCCCGACTTGCCGACGGTGTCGGTGTGACCGGCGACGTAGATGCTGGCGGGCTTGATCTGGCCGGCGGCGGTGGCCACTTCCTTCAGGGTCTTCTGGGCTTCCTTGGTCAGGGTCGACTTGTTGAAGTCGAAGTAGACGATGAAGGTTTTGACGATCTTCGGGGCGACGGCGGCGGCCTTGACCTGCAGCTCGGGCTCGACCTTCAGGAAGGCGGCGCGGCAATCGGAATTGGTGTCACCCTCGTGCTCTTCCTCGACCCAGCAGTCGAACATCACCTGGGCCTTGGCGGCGGCGGCGGGAACGCGATCGCGGGCGCCATTGCCGAAATAGCCGATCAGGCGGGCACGGGCGGCGGCCAGCTCGGCGACGCGGGCCTCGGGGACCGCCCACTCGGTCAGCTCGGCCGGAGCGACGACTTCGCCGGTGGCGGCGCGCAGGCCCTTGCGGGCGAAGATGGCGGCGTCGTCCCACTCGTACTCGACCTTGGCTTCCTGGATGGCGTAGGCCCGGTACTCGCTGAACAGGGCCTTGGTGAAGGCCGAGCCGGCGGTGGGGGCCGAAGCCGCCTCGATCTCATTGACCTCGGCCACTTCCCAGGGAGTGGCGCAGGCGCCCAGCAGGGCGGTCATGCCGATGGCGGCGGCAATGTGCAGGAACTTCATGGTGTTGGTCTCCGTTGAATACATGAATGTGTTGAGAAGATTAGCGTCCGAAAAGCTTCATGGGATTCAAGCCGTCGGTGGGCGCCGAGCCCGATGACTTGCCGCCGCCGACGCCCGGGATCAGGCCTTCGACGGCTTTGCCCACGTTCTGGACGTTCTGCTTGAGCAGAGCCTCCAGATCGGGGCGGTAGGAGAGGTTGTCCCAGGGACCGCTGACCAGGATCGGCACGACGATTCCGGCCGCATTGCCGCCGCCCTGGCCTTCCAGGCTGGCGACCACCTTGGGATCGACGCGGTAATTGACGCTGCGTTGGGGCAGGTCGACGGTGCCCTTGCCCTCGACGCGCAGCAGCGGCGATTTCAGCGCCAGATCGTTGTTGGTCAGAATGCCCTTGACGATGGTGAAGGTCCCGCCCAGCTCGGCAAAGTCAGTCTTTTCCGTGGACTTGGCGCCGCCGGTGAAGGCGCTGGTGACGTTGCGCGCCATGGCGGCCAGATTGATGCCCTTGATGGCGCCGTTGAGGAATGCCAGCGCCCCCTTGCCGTTCAGGGACGAGACGATCTGGCGCTGGGTCTTGCCCTGACCCGCCACGGTGACGTCGAAATTGCCGGTGCCCGACAGGCGGTCGGTATCGGCGGCGTCGGCGAGGAAGGGTTCGGCCTGCAGGCCCTTCAACTGGAACGAGGCGTCGAGACCGACGCCCGGCTGCGAGCCGTCCAGGGCCACGCGGCCCTTGCCCGACCCCTGGTAGAGGGCCAGTTCGGTGAGATCGGCGGCCAGCTTGCCGTTGTGCAGCGCCAGCTTGACGGCGCTTTTGCCCACTTTGATCTTCTTGACCAGGATGCCGCCGCAGGTGAGGGCGAAATCCACGTCGGCGGCCTTGAGGCCCGAAGCGTCGATGGGATCGTCGCTCCAGCCCTGCTGCGCCTTGGCCGGCGGTGCCCCGCCGCTGCCCGCCGCCGCCTTGCCGTCGCCGCCCTTGGAGGGGGCGCCTTCCGGCGGCAGATAGGGATTGAGGTCCAGCATGTCCACGTCCAGCCGGCCCTTGATGGCCGGCTTGGCGCCGCTGGTATTGACGGTGACATCACCCTTGGCCTTGATGGCATCGATGGCGATGGCGGCCTGGGTGAAGGCGACCTGGCCCGGTCCGGCGGCCAGCTTGCCGTTGATGGATAGCGGTCCCAATCCGTTGCCGGCCATGGTGATGGGCGAGCCGGCCCAGGCGGCGAGGTTGCGGATGGAGGGCACGGTGAGTTCCAGCGTGCCGTCCACGCCCGGAGCGGCACCGCCCTTGGCATTGCCCTTGAGGCCAAGCTTGACCGGCTCGGAAGCGACGGAGACCTCCAGCGCGCTGCTCTGGCCGTCCATCAGCGCCTTCAGGCTGGTGACGCCCAGGGCCAGTTCGATCTTCTTGGCGTTCCAGACCAGACTGCCCTTGGCCGACAGCGGGTCCGTCAGGCTTTTCAGCGCCACCTGGAGGTTGATGTCGCTCACCTCCTGCTTGGCGCCGGTCTTGCCGTCGATCTGGATCAGCTTGCCATTGGTGATCCGCACGTCGCCCAGGCGGATGTCGTTGAGGCCGCCGGTGGAGGCGGCGGACGCGGCCTTGTCGGCGGGCTTGTCCGCCGGCTTGGCGGCGGCGGGGGCCGGGGCGGTCGGGCTGTCGAACACCCAGTTGCCCTTGCCCTGGCGGTCTGTCTCCAGGACGATGACCGGATCAACCAGGACGAAGCTGTCCACCTCAACCTTGCCGCCCAGCAGCGGCATCAGCTTGAGCCGCACATCCACGGCCCCCAGGCGGATCAGATCCTTGGTGGTGAAGCCGGGAGGATTGGCCAGGGCGACGTTGCCGACCTGGACCGAGAGGGAGGGAAAGGCCGACACGGAGAGCTTGCCCTGGATGGACAGGTCGCGACCGGTGGCGCTTTTCACCCCGGCGACGATCTCGCTTTGGATGCGCTCGGCCGGAATCAGCGCCGGCAGGGCCACAAGGGCGCCGATGATCAGGATGACCACGACGCCAACGGCGATCAGGACTTTTTTCATGCGCATCCCCCGATGCCCAAACGGGAGGCCGACCCCACCATTCCAGTGTGCCATGACTCCCGCATTAGACGTTCAGCTTATACCCACGGGTGAATTTGTCCAGCCGCTCTGTGGAATCATTCGGAATCAAGCCGTGACGGCCGGATCGCCTATACGGACCTGTTCGGTCCGTAGCGCAGGACCTGAATCCGCTCCAGGCAGATCAGGCCACGATCCCCCACCATAACGTCCAGGATGGGGAGAAAGGCGTCGATCTTGTCGGGCGCATCGACGATTTCCACCACGACGGGCAAGTCCTCGGACAGCGCCAGAATCTTGGAACTGTGCAGCCGTGACGAATGGCCGAACCCCATGCGCCCGCGCAGGACGGTGGCGCCGGCCAGATTATTCTGCCGGGCCTCCTGGACGATGGCTTCAAACAGGGGCAGGCCATCGCGGCGATCGGCCTCGCCCAGGAAGATGCGGAGCAGGGTGGCGTCCTTGGGAATGCGCATGGCCGCTCTCCTATCGATTGATGATCGTGGCGGCCACATGGCCCAGCCACACCGCCAGCAGGCAGAGGGCCACCGATCCCACGACGTTCAGCCCCGCCGCCAGCCAGTCGCCGTCCTGGGCCAGGGCCAGGGTCTGCAGGCTGAAGGATGAAAAGGTGGTGAAGCCGCCGCAGATGCCCACCATGAAGAAGGTCCGCCACTCGCTGGGGACGAACACCCGGCCGTCCACCGAGGTCAGGGTGGCGAACAGTCCGATGGCAGCCGAGCCGGCGACGTTGATCACCAGGGTTGCCCAGGGAAAGGTGCCGGCGCTGGCCTCGGCGATCACCATGGACAGCCAGTAGCGCAACGTGCCTCCGATGGCGCTTCCCAGGGCGACCAGGGCGTAGGTGAGCATCGGCGCCGTTTTCCCAAGTAGTTGGCTGAGGGCTCCGACTATGCCCCCTCGGCCGCTCCGGTCAACAGGAAACACCCCACGCGACAATGCGTATAGGCTTGGGCCGTCATTTCACCTTAATATTGGCGCGGGTTCGGGCAGAGGTTTCCCAATGGGCGAAGGCCCGTGGCTTCGGGGGGAGCCAAACAAGGGGGGAGAACATGATCCATCGTGATTCCCGGTTGTGGCCATGACCGAGCTCGATCCCATCGGTTTGGCCGGCGTCCTTGAAGACAGCCCCATCGGCGTATCCATCTCGCGGCGGCGCGACGGCGTCATCGTTTTCGCCAACCATACGTTCTGCGACCTGATCGGCGTGCCGCGGGTCACGGTTCTGGGATCCAAGGCCCGCGACTATTACGTGGACGATCATCAGCGGGCCACGGTGATCAAGCACATGAAGCGCCACGGCAGCGTCGACCATGCGGAGGTGCAGTTCCGCCGCTCGGACGGGGCGCCGTTCTGGACGCTGCTGACCATCCGCGAATCTCTGTTCGGGACCGAGCCGGTCAATTTGGCCTGGGTCTACGACATCACCGAGCGCAAGACCTCGGAGGAGCGGCTGCAACTGGCGGCCAAGGTGGTGGAAACCGCCAACGAAGGCATCATGATCACAGGCCCCGACGGCACCATCGAGGCGGTCAACACGGCCTTCACCCGCATCACTGGCTTTTCCCTGGACGAGGCCATCGGCAAGAAGCCCAACATCCTGAAATCGGGCCGGCACGAAAACGACTTCTATCGCGATATGTGGCGCGCCATCCTCGAGACCGGCCAGTGGCAGGGCGAGGTCTGGAACCGGCGGCGGACCGGCGAAGTGTTCATCGAGTGGCTGTCCATCGCCACGGTGCGCGATGCCTTCGGCGAGGTGTCCCACATGCTGGGCATCTTCAGCGACATCACGGCGCGCAAGGAGGATGAGGAGCAGGTGTGGCGCCAGGCCAATTTCGACGCGCTGACCGGTCTGCCCAACCGCTCGCTGTTCCTCGACCGCCTGGGCCAGGCGGTCAAGGCCGCCAAGCGCGACAAGACCCGCTTCGCCCTGCTGTTCATCGATCTCGACGGCTTCAAGAAGGTCAACGACACCTTCGGCCACGCGGTGGGCGACCTGCTGCTGCAGGAGGCGGCGGCGCGGCTTTTGCTCTCGGTGCGCTCGTCGGACACGGTGGCGCGGCTGTCTGGCGACGAATTCACCGTCATCCTCCACGACGTGGAGGGCAAGGACGAGATCGGCAACGTGGCGGCCAAGGTCGTCTCGCGGCTGGCCGAACCCTTTGAACTGGACGGGCATGACGCCAATGTCCAGGCCAGCGTGGGCATCGCCATCTTCCCCGACGACGCCGACGATGCCGCCATGCTGATCCGTCTGGCCGACCGGGCCATGTACACGGTCAAGGGGGCGGGCAAGAATAATTTCGGCTTCCACGAGATGCCGGAACGTCTTGTCTATCCGCTTTATGCGTGATGTCTTAGTCCCCGGCCCGTAATCCAAGGGACGGAGACGACCATGTTCACCCTGACGCCGCTCGAGATGGAGGCGCTGCGCCTGTCTCTGCTGGTGTCGTTCTGGGCGGTGGCCGCGTCGCTGCCGCTGGGGCTGGGGTGTGCCTGGGTTCTGGCCCGGCTCGACTTTCCCGGCAAGGTCGTGGTGGACGGCATCATCCATCTGCCGCTGGTGCTGCCGCCGGTGGTGGTGGGCTACGGCCTGCTGGTGGTGCTGGGGCGGCGGGGCGTGGTGGGCGGCTGGCTCTACGACTGGTTCGGCATCACTCTGGCCTTCAATTGGAAGGGGGCGGCGGTGGCCTCGGCGGTGATCGCCTTTCCCCTGATGGTCCGCGCCATCCGGCTGGCGCTGGAAGGCGTCGACCGTGGTCTGGAGCAGGCGGCCCGGACCCTGGGCTGCGGCCCCATCCGCACCTTCTGGTCGGTGACCCTGCCGCTGATGCTGCCCGGCGTGCTGACCGGGGTGATCCTGGCCTTCGCCCGCTCGCTGTCGGAGTTCGGCGCCACCATCACCTTCGTGTCCAACATCCCGGGCGAGACCCGGACGCTGCCCATCGCCCTTTACGCCCTGACCCAGGTGCCGGGCGGCGACGAGGCGGCGTTGCGCCTGTGCGTCATCTCGGTGGTGGTGGCCTTCGCCGCCCTGCTGGCCTCGGAATATCTGGCGCGCCGCGTCCAGGCCCGGCTGAAGGGGTAGGGGCGCCATGCTGGACCTGGATCTCCGCCGCCGCCAGGGAGAATTCCGCCTGGATGTCCGCCTGTCGGCCGGACCAGGGGTGACGGCGCTTTACGGCCGCTCGGGCTCGGGCAAGACCTCGGTGATCAACATGGTGGCCGGTCTGTCGCGTCCCGACGAGGGCTCCATCAGCGTGGACGGAAGGGTGCTGTTCGACTCCCGCTCCGGAATCGACCTGCCGCCCGAGGCCCGGCGCCTGGGCTATGTTTTCCAGGAGCACCGGCTGTTTCCCCATCTTTCGGTGCGCGGCAATCTGGAATTCGGGCAGAAGCTGCTGCCCAGCGCCGAGCGCACCCAATCCCTCGACAAGGTGGTCGAACTGCTGGGCATCGAGTCCCTGCTGGACCGGCGACCCGCCAAGCTGTCGGGCGGCGAGAAGCAGCGGGTCGCCATCGGCCGCGCCCTGCTGGCCAGCCCGCGCATCCTGCTGATGGACGAGCCGCTGGCGGCGCTGGACCCGGCGCGCAAGGCCGAGGTGCTGCCCTTCATCGCCCAACTGGCCCGCCGGTTTTCCGTCCCCATCCTTTATGTCAGCCATTCCATGGACGAGGTGCTGCGTTTGGCCGATACCCTGGCCCTGATGGATGGCGGCAAAGTGGCCGCCTCCGGGCCGCTGGAGAGCCTGATGGGCGATCCGGGGCTGCGGCCGCTGACCGGGCGCTACGAAGCTGGTGCCGTGATCGGCGCCGTGGTCTCCAGCCACGATTCCGGCTTCGGCATCAGCCGCCTGGCCTTCGACGGCGGCACGCTGATCGTCGGGCGGTCCGAGTTGCCGGTGGGGGCGAAGGTCCGGCTGCGCATCCACGCCCGCGATGTGGCCATCGCCATCGAGCCTCCCGACCGGGTCAGCATCCGCAACGTGCTGCCCGCCATCGTGGTTTCGGTGGCTCCGGCGGATTCGTTCCTGGTGGACGTCATCCTGGCCTGTGGTCCCACCCGGTTCTGGGTGCAGATCACCACCCTGGCCCAGGCCCAGCTGAATCTGGTGCCGGGGATGCGGGTCCATGCCCTGATCAAGGCCCTGACCATTGCCCGGGGTGACGTGGCTTCTGTGGATTAGCTCCTATACGGCCTATGGATTTCGTCGTAGGCTTTGGCCAGGCAATCCGTGGAGGTGGTCATGAAAGTCTGGGTTCTGCTGGTTCCCCTGATGCTGGGGCTGGCCGCTGGACAGGCGTCCGCCGCCGATAGCGGCGGGTTGGGAAGCGTCCTGAAGGATGCCGCCACCGATGCCGCCGGCCAGGCTGCCCGCGACACCGTCGACAAGGCCGCGCCGCGCCGCGACGACCGTGATCGCCGCGACGACCGCGACAGGAACTATCGCGACCGTGATGACCGGGACCGCCGTGGAGATCGCGACCGCGACGTGCGTGACCGTGATCGCCGCGACGACCGCGACAGGAACTATCGCGACCGTGATGACCGTGATCGCCGTGGAGATCGCGACCGCGACGTGCGTGACCGGGATCGCCGCGACGACCGGGACCGCCGCGAGGATCGCGACTACCGTGATCGGGACCGCCGTGACGGGCCGGGAAACTCCTACGAGCACCGCCGTGACGGGCGAGGCGAGCGGGAAAATCCGGGTCGTGGCAACAAGAACCGCGACGACTAGCCAGGGCTCTTTCGACCGTTCATGACACCCGCCCACATTCTGGTGGTGGACGACGATGCCACCGTCCGCTCGATTCTTTCCGGCATCCTGACCGCCCAGGGGTACCGCGTCACTCCCTGTGGCGGCGGAGAGGAGATGTGGGCGGCCCTGGCCGCCGGTCCCGCCGATCTGGTGCTTCTTGACGTGGAGATGCCGGGCGAGGACGGCTATACCCTGGTCCAGCGCCTGCGCGAGCGTTTCGCCCTGGGCATCATCCTGCTGACCGGTCACACGGCCCTGGAGCACAAGCTGCACGGTCTGGAAATCGGTGCCGACGAATTCCTGAGCAAGCCGTGCGACCGGCGCGAATTGCTGGCCCGTATCAAGTCGCTGCTGCGGCGGGTGCCGTCGGTTCCGGTCAGAACGCCGCCCAAGCGCCCGACCTCCTGCCCCGTCTGCGGCAGCCGGGTGCGCTATTCCCTGGAGACCGAAGCCGGAGCCGTGGGGTCGTGCCGCGCCTGCAGCTGGTCGAAGTTCTACGAGGGGTAGAGCAACTCAAGGGCGGGCTGCCGCCCGCACCCGCCCGGGGCGATGCCCCGGTCCCCCTTTGATTTCATGAAGAAGCAAAAGAGAGGTTTGGAGACCTCGTCTCCAAGCGGGGCCGGGGCGGCAGCCCCGCTGAAGGCTGCGGCCTTCACCCCACCTCGTGGCGGCAGTCGCAGCCCTTGCCGGCGGCGATCCAGCGCGCCACCAGCCTTGCCGCCCAGCGGCGGGGAAGCAGGGGGGCGAAGCGCCCCGGTTCGGCCAGCACGCCACAGACATAGCGATCATCCCTCCATTGCAGGGCGGGGCAGGGACCTTTGAACCGGTGGAACAGGACGATTCCCAGGGGGCAGGTGGCCACGGCGCAGCACAGGCCGCAGCCGTTGCACGCCTGCCCGTAAGCGGGCTTGGCGGGCGCGCCGGAGTGGAGCTCGACCTTCACCGGAATGACGGCAAAGGGGTCACAGCGTCACTTCGTGCTCGAAATAGTCCTTGTTGCGGATGTCGGCGCCCGACTTGGTGCGATCGATATAGACCACCTTCCAGCCCGGCATCTCTTCCTTGATGCGCCGGGCGATGTTGAGCGCCCGGGTCTGGAAGGCCTCGGTCACGGCGGGGGTCACCGCCTCGACCCGGTCCAGGGATTGCTTCCACGCCACGATCTCGGATTTGAGGCCGGGCGACAGCAGCAGCGGGGCGGGATCGGCGGTCTCGTCCTCGCTGTTCCACACCCCGTCCGAGCCGTAATAGCACATCAGGCGCACGCAGACCTGACGGTCGGCGGCGCGACCCGGGGCGCCGGTCACCGTCATGGAGGACAATCGGCCGTTCTCGGCCCGCAGACGCCCGATTTCGGCCACCGATTCGGCCAGCAGGCCAGCCAGGCAATTGCCGTCGTGCCGCCCGGTCTCCGCCGCCGAGGCGCAGCGGCAGGCGGGGGCGGGAAAGCCCTGCAGGCGGGAAATCAGGTCGGATTCGGACATGATGGAATACCCCTGTTCACAAGCTTGGCAACAATAGCGTTCTATCCCGTGGCCCACATGCGCTGTCTTGGGCAGTCGGCCATGCGGGGAACGGATTTCCCAACCCGTTCAGGCGGGCCGGCGTCCCAGCCAGTCCCGGGTCCAGGCCAAGGCAGCCTTCAGATTGCTCTCGGCCGCCGGGCTCAGGGGCTCCCCCAACTCGAAGGCCTCGCCGGCGATGGCCAGCAGGGTGCAGGGCGGCGGCGCCGTTCCCTTGATCTCCGTATAGACATGCATGACGCCCTGGGGCGACAGGGCATGGCTGCTGAAGGACGAGTCCCGGGCCGGGGCGATGGCCTCGGCGCGGAACGGCGCGTCGCCCGGTGCCGACGAGGCGTCGACGAACAGCACCCGGTCGCGGCCCTCCAGGTCCAGGGCGTGCTCCACCTGAAGCTGGAAGTCGGTCAGGATGTCCACCGGCCCCCAGTGGGGATGGGCGTCCAGCAGCGCCTCGACGGCGTCCAGCAGGGCCGGGCCCAGGGCGTCGTCGCCGCGCGACGGATTGCCCCAGCCGAAGATCAGGGTGGGGGCGGTCATGGCATCTCAGCCTGTCATCCCGAGGCGCAGCCGAGGGATCTCCATCTGGTGCGGCGTTTTCGAAAGGGAAACGTCGTTCCAGGATGAGATCCCTCGCATTCGCTCGGGATGACGCGACAGGGCTGGGGAAAATCTCACTTTCCGATCCGCCCCTCGCTGTCCTTGGTCATGCGGTCGATCTCGGCCCCCGTGGCGTCGACCAGGGTCACTTCCAGCGGCATCTTGCCCAGCGCATGGGTGGCGCAGGACAGGCAGGGGTCGAAGCAGCGGATGGCCACCTCGATGTGGTTCAGCAATCCCTCGGTGATCTCGTGCCCCTGCAGGTAGTTCTTGGCCACGTCCCGGACCGCCACGTTCATGGCGGTATTGTTGTTGGTGGTCGAGACGATCAGGTTGGCATAGGTCACCAGATCGTTGTCGTCGACGCGGTAGTGGTGGAACAGGGTGCCGCGCGGCGCCTCGATGACGCCGATGCCTTCCCCGCGCCGGGGACCTTCCGCCATCAGGTCGGCCCCCATGATGTCGGGGTCGAGCAGCAGGTCCTTGATGGTCTCGGCGGCGCACAGCATCTCGATCATGCGCGCCCAGTGGAAGCCCAGTGAGCCGTGCATGGGCTTGGCCCCGCCATGGGCGACGAACTCGACCCGCTCCTCCTCCGCCTGGGGCGTGGGGATGCTGTCGCAGTTCTGGATGCGGGCCAGGGGGCCGACCTTGTACCAGCCCTTCTCCTCGCCCAGGGTGGTGATGTAGGGGAACTTCATGTAGCTCCACGACTTGACGCCCTCGGTCAGCAGGGTGTTGTAGCCCTGATAGCTGACCTGATCGAAGATGACCTCGCCATCCTTGTCGCGGGCGCGGAGCGCGCCGTGGTAGAAGTCCAGCGCCCCCTTGTCGTCCACCAGGCTCATCATGGTGGAGGGCACCGCGCCGAAGGCGTCGTAGAGCGCCGGGTTGGAGCGGTGCAGGCCCTTGATGATGCGCACCGCGTCGCGGCTCCAGGCGATCATCTGGTCGGAATCCTTGAGGAGATAGTCGCGCTCCTCGGCGGTCAGGGACTTGTTGACGCCGCCGGGGACCGAGCCGGTGCCGTGCACCCGCTTGCCCGAGGTGACGCGGATCACCTCCTGGCCGAACTTCCTGAGCAGCACGCCCATCTTGGCCACGTCCGGATTGGCGGCGGCCACGCCGACGATGTTGCGCTTGGCCACATCGGAATCGAAGCCGAACAGCAAATCGGGCGACGACAGGTGGAAGAAGTGCAGGGCATGGCTCTGCAGCATCTGGCCGTAATGCATCAGCCGGCGGATCTTCTCGGCGGTGGGCGTCAGGATGCCGCCATTGACGATCATGTCCATGGCCTTGGAGGCGGCCAGATGGTGCGAGACCGGACAGATGCCGCATAGGCGCTGGACCAGCACCGGCACTTCCCAGTAGGGGCGGCCCTCGATGAACTTCTCGAAGCCCCGGAACTCGACGATGTGCAGGCGCACCTGATGCACCTGGTTGTTGTCATCCAGCAGGATGGTGACCTTGCCGTGTCCCTCGACCCGCGACACGGGCTCGATGACGATGCGCTTCAGCGCCTCGGGGGTCTTGGCGGTTTCCAGTTCGAATTGGTGCCTCATCGCGGCCGTTCCTTCAGTCGTAATGGATCAGGCCGTGGCCCAGGGTGGGCGTGCGGCCGGCCAAGAGGTCGGTGAGAAACTTCCAGATGGCGTCGCCGCTGGGCGGGCAGCCGGGCAGGAAGTAGTCGATCTTGACCACCTCGTGCAGGGGATGCACCTCGTTCAGCAGCAGCGGGATTTCCGGATCGTTGGGAATGTGCACGCCGCGCCCCGGCTGGGCGTAGACGGCGGCCAGGATGTCCCTGATGTCCAGCGAGTTGCGCTGGGCGGGCAGGCCGCCGTTGATGGCGCAGGCCCCCATGGCGATCAGGATCTTGCAGTTCTTCCTGAACTCGTGGAGCACATGGACGTTCTCGGCATTGCACACGCCGCCCTCGATGATGCCGAGGTCGCAATCGGGGCTGCAATGCTTGATGTCGGTGATGGGCGAGCGGTCGAATTCCACCAGTTCCACCAGATCGAGGATGCGCTCGTCGATGTCGAGGAACGACATGTGGCAGCCGAAACAGCCGGCCAGGGAGGTGGTGGCGACCTTGAGCTTGCGCTTGGGGAGGGGAGCGTTCATCACACCTGCTCCTTGACGGGCGCGTATTGCACCGGATTGTCGCTGATGGGCGCCTTGTCGAAGCGACGCTGGCCGTAGGGCACCTCGAAGCCGTGACGCTTGTGCAGGATCACGCCCACCGGGCAGACATTGGCGGCCTTGTCGGTGGCGGCCAGATTGGTGTCGCCCAGTTCACCGCTTTCCGAGTTGCAGATCAGGTGCTTGGTGTTGCCGCGTCCCGAAATGGCGAAGACGTTCTTCTTGTCCACCTCGGCGCTGGCCCGGACGCACAGCTCGCACAGGATGCAGCGGTTGAGGTCCAGCAGGATGTCGGGGTGGCTGGCGTCCACTTCGCGCTTGGAGAAATATTGCGGGAAGTGCGGGTCCATCACGCCCAGGTCGTAGGCCAGACCCTGCAGCAGGCACTTGCCGCTCTTTTCGCAAGAGGGGCAGTAGTGGTTGCCCTCGACGAGGAGCATCTGCACCAGGGTGCGGCGCAGATCGAGGATTTCCGGCACCTCGCTTTCCACATGCTGGCCCGCCTGGGCCGGCGTGGTGCACGACGCGGCGGCGCGGCCGGGGATCTTGACGCTTTGACCGTCCTCGGTGGTCACGGTGCGCGAATCGATGCGCACCGTGCACAGCTTGCACGATCCATGCGGCTTGAATTCCGGGTGGTAGCACAGATGCGGGATATATTTGCCGGCGGTCAGCGCCGCCTGGATGATGGTCTGGCCTTCCTCGAAGGGGATTTCCTCTTCATCGAGGAAGAAGGTCTTGGGATCGCTCATGACGGGTCTCCCGCCTTGGTGCCGAGGCCGGCCCTGGATTTCCGGTGGGCGATGTGGAAGTGGGCGCCGGGATCGTCGCGGCCCGTCACCTCGCGCATCTTGGACAGCGCCTTGTCGAGATCGAAGGCGGGTTCGAAGTCGCGCACATTGAGCCGAAGCTCGTAGGATGGCCGGAACTTCTGCAGCGTGTCGGCGACGGCGTTGCCGGCCGTCTGGCCCAGGCCGCAATGGCTGGCGGTCTTCAGCGTGCGGATGACCCGCCAGATGTCGTTGATGTCGTATTCGCCGCCATGGCCCTCGTCGATCTTGTCCATGGCATTGGCCAAGAGCGTGGTGCCCACCCGGCAGGGGGTGCAAAAGCCGCAGCTTTCATGCACGAAGAAATGGGCGAAGTTGCGGGCCACCTGGAACATGTCCCTTGTGTTGTCGAAGATCATGAACGAGCCGCCGGTGGGAATGTCCTCGAAGGCGATGCGCCGCCCGAACTCGTTGGGCGCCACGCACAGGCCCGAGGCGCCGGCGATCTGGCAGGCCTGGGTATCCCTGGCGCCGCAATCGGCCAGCACCTGGGACACCTTGACGCCATAGGGATATTCGTAGATGCCGGGCCGCTCGCAATCGCCCGAGATGGACAAGATCTTGGTGCCGGCCGATTTGGGGGTGCCGATGGATTTGTACCAGGCGGCGCCCTTGGCGGCGATCAGGGCTGCCGAGGCCAGGGTCTCCACGTTGTTGACGGCGGTGGGCTGGCCCAGATAGCCCGCGGTGACGGGGAAGGGCGGACGCTTGCGCGGCACGCCGCGCTTGCCCTCCAGGCTTTCCAGCAGGGCGGTTTCCTCGCCGCAGACATAGGCGCCGGCGCCCAGGTGAACCTCGATGTCGAAGTCGAAGCCGGTGCGCCCCAGGATGGACTTGCCCAGCAGCTTGGCGGCGCGGCGCTTTTCCAGCACCGCGTTCAGCGGCTCCAGCAGGTAGCGGTACTCGCCGCGCAGGTAGACGATGCCCTTGCGGGCGCCGATGACATAGCCCGAGACGGTCATGCCCTCGAACACCAGACCGGCGTAGGAGGCCAGCAGCACGCGGTCCTTGAAGGTGCCGGGCTCGCCCTCGTCGGCGTTGCACACCACGTAATGGGCGGCATGGGGGCCGGTGCCCACGGCGGCGCGGCAGAAATCCCATTTCTGGCCGGTGGAGAAGCCGGCGCCGCCACGGCCGCGCAGGCCGGATTCCTTGACGGAATCCAGCACCTCCTGGGGACTCTTCAGCGCCTTCAGGGCGTCACCGGGAGCAAAGTCGGCGCCCAGCAGGGCGTCCTTGCGCCGGATATTGTCTTCCACCTTGAAGAATTCCGCCGGCCACTCGGCCAGGGGCGTCTTGTGGCGGATCAGCTCGACGATCTGGTCCACCCGCTGGGCCGTCATGCGGGTGATCGGGCGGTAATTGACCAGCAGGGCCGGACCCTGGTCGCACAGGCCGGTGCACGACGTGGTGTCGACGCTGACCAGGCCGTCCTCGGAGACCCGTCCCGGCTTCAGCCACAGCTTCTTGCACATGCGGGCCATCAGGTCGGCATTGCCGGCCATGCGGTCGGTGATGTTGTCGCTCCACAGCACGCGATAGCGGCCCAGGGGCTCGGTATGGAAGAAGTGGTAAAAGCCCGCCACTCCCTCGACCTGGCCGCGGGGCAGCCTGGTGCCCTCGGCCACCCGGGTCAGGATGTCGGGCGACAGCCACTCGGTCTCTTCCTGAATTTCGCGCAGGATCTGCATCAGCCGGGTGCCATCGGCCCCGTGGCGGGCCAGAACCGCCGACACAACGGTGCCGGCGTCGGAACCGTTGGGATTCCCTTTGGGCATTCGAATTCTCCCCACCTCGCGCATGGCGAAAGCCACGCTCTTGAACGATGGCCTGTCCCCTGTTGTCCGGGGATTGGAGAAAAAAGCCTACACCCGGCAAGGGCATCCGCCAACCCGCCCCGTGCAGATATGAGGCATGGCGGCCGTGATACTTTCGCGTAGCGACAAAGGTGCCGTGTCAGAAACGGCATTGTAATCACCGGCACCGTGCAGTAGAACGATTTCACTAGTACTGGAGACGGTCTCGATGGCAAATCCACAGGCTCGGCAATCGGAAAGAAAATGCACCGTCCGCCTCGCAAAGGCGACGGACATTCCGCAAGTGATTGCGATCGATACCGAGAATACTGGTCTGTCCAAGGCCGAGTATTGGGAAGATTTGTTGGAGCGTTACAATAGCCGCTCAACTGATGTGGATGATGACACTCAGCCGAAATCCGTAAAACGGTACCGATTTTTCTTGGTGGCCTGTGACGGAGAGGCGGTTCTTGGATTCATCATCGGTGAAGTCCGCGCCTGGGAGTTCGGTTCTCCCCCTTGCGGCTGGATTTTTGCCATCGGTGTTCGCAACAACACCCGCCAGGGCGGCGTCGGCCATGTGCTGCTGGAAGCCCTGAACGACCGCTTCCGCAAGGCGGGCGTCTCCAAGGTGCGGACCATGCTGGCGCGCGACGACACCCTGATCATGAGCTTCTTCCGCAGCCAGGGCATGATGGCCGGTCCCTTCATCCAGTTCGAGAAGGATCTCTGATGAAGCTCCAGAAAGCCACGCGCTGCGCCCTGTTCGCCATCCTGGAACTGGCCTCGGGCCAGGACCGCCAGCTCTCGGCCAACGAGATCGCCGAGAAGTACGGCATCAGCACCAACCATCTGGCCAAGGTGCTGCGCTCCCTGGGCCGCGTCGGCCTGGTCGAGGCGGTGCGCGGCGCCGGCGGCGGCTACCGCTTTTCCGGCAACCGGCGGCGCACCACTCTGCTGGACATCATCCAGCTGTTCGAGACCATCGACCCCATCCGCCACGGCGAGCGGGAAGACGGCGACGACACCGCCGAGGGCAAGGGCCTATGCCAGGTGCTGATGGAGATCGAGGACACGGCACGCGCCACCTTCGCCTCCATCACCCTCGACACCATGATCAAGCTGGTGGAAAAGCACCGGTAGCGGGGGCGTTTTCCGGAAGGATAAGGATGAAGTGTCATCCCGAGCGGAGGCGAGGGATCTCATCCTGGCACGGCTTTTCAGAATTGGCGCCGCCGGTCCAGGCGGAGATCCTTCGCTGCGCTCAGGATGACATGATCGTTTAGCGTGCCTGTCCGACAGGAGGCGCCGCTGCCGGTGGCTTTGGCTTGGCCGGAGGCTGCTGGCCCGGAACCGTCGGCGGTTTCGGCTTGGGTGGCTGTCCAGGCGCGGCGGCGGGGGTGCTGGGCTTGGGGGGCGCGGTGCCCGGCGCATGGCCGGGGGCCGGTTCCTCGGTCCAGCGCATGGGGCACAGGGCCACGTCGCGGCTGTGCCAGTCCTTGAGCAGGGTCGAGCGCAACTCCTCGGTCGGCCGCCCCTTGGCGTCGCGGGTGGTGCGTCGCAGATAGACATTGACCGAGGGGGAATGGTTGGTGTCGAAGCGGAAGGTCCCGCGCACCGAGGGGAATTCTGCCCGTCTCAGCGCATTGCGCACTGCGTCGCGATCGCCGGCGCGTCCGCCGGTGGCGCGTAGCGCCGCGTCCAGCATCTGGGCGGTGTCATAGCCCTGGGCGACCCAGCCGGTAACCGGGCGGCCGTATTCCAGTTCGAAATCGGTGATCAGGCGCTTGCCCAGCGGCGTTTCCAGATCGGGGCTCCAGGGCGCCACGTTAAGCACGTCCATGCCCGCTTCGGTCATGGCGGGGAGCATGGGGCGCTCCCAGCCCTGCCAGACGCCGATCAGCGGCACGTCGCCCTTCAGTCCGGAGACGGCGTATTCGCGGGCGAAGGCGCCGCCCATGCCGCCGGTCAGCAGGTTGATCACCGCGTCCGGCGAGGCGTGGCGGATGGCGATGATCTCTTCGGTATAGCGGGTGGCGCCGTGGCGCGGGCGTCGGATCTCGATCACCTCGCCCGGCCAGGACCGGCGGATGGTGCCAATGGCCTGATCGGTGGCGGGGGCGTCGGTGCCGATGACCGCCACGCGGCGCATTTTCTCGGCGCCGAGATGGGCGCCGATGGCCTCGTGGATGGCCTGGACCGGCGTTGCCACCTGGAAGTACCAGGGCGAGCAGGTCGCGCCGGCCATGCTGGCGGGCGCGGCGTCCAGGTTCAGCACGAAGGCGCGGGATTCGGTCAGGGTCTTGACCATGGCCGTCATGGAGGGCAGCCCCACCGCCGTCACCACGAAGTCCACCTTTTCCCGCTCGATCATCCGGCGCGCCACCGCCAGGGCGGTGTCGGGCGAGCCCTTGTCGTCCTGGACCACGACGCGCACTTCCTGGTTGGAGAAGCGGCCGCCCAGATGGCGCATGGCGGTGGAAAAGCCGTCGACGCTGTCCTGGCCCGCCATGGCGCCCGGCCCCGACAGGGTGGCGATGATCGCCACCACGATGGTGGGGTTGGACACGCCGGTGGTGACTGGCAGGGCCGCCGTCGGCGACGGCGCCAGCCAGGCGAGGGCGAGAAGGGCGAAAAGGCTGCGGCGCATCAGGGCCTCAGGCGGTCGGCCACCCGCTGGAAGTCCTCAACCTTGCCCAGCGGCCCTATGGCGGCGAAGGTGGGGGTTCCCGCGAACAGGCGCCTTGCCACCCGGGCGCAATCCTCGGCGGTGATGGCTTCGACCTTTTCCACCACCTCAGCCACCGGAACCGGGCGGCCATAGATCACCACCTGACGGGCCAACTGCTCGCAGCGCGACGTGGTGCTTTCCAGGCTCATCAGAATCGAGGCCTTGAGCTGGGCGCGGGCCCGCTGCACCTCGGGCTCGTTGACGCCGCCGCAGACCTTGACGATTTCATCGCACATGACCGGGATCAGCTCGGCCACCTCGTCCTCGCCGGTACCGGCATAGACGCCGAACAGGCCGCCGTCGTTGTAGGACGAGGCGAAGGAATAGATGGAATAGACCAGCCCGCGCTTTTCCCGCACTTCCTGGAACAGGCGGCTGGACATGCCGCCGCCCAGCAGGGTGGACAGCACCGAGGCGGAATAATAGTCCGGGTCGTCATAGGCGACGCCGTCGAAGCCCACCACCACGTGGACCTGCTCCAGGTCGCGTTCCTCGCGGTAATCGCCGCCCACATAGCGGGCCTGATCGGTCACCGCCGCGTGATGAGGGGGCAGTTGCGAGAACGCCGCCCCGGCCGCGGCCACCAGATGGTCGTGGTCGATGCGGCCCGAGGCCGACAGCACCATGCGCGGCGCCGAGTAATTGCCGCGCAGATAGCCCATCACCTGATCGCGGCTCATGGCCCGCACCAGTTCCTCGCTGCCCAGCACCGGGCGGCCGAGCGGCTGGTCGGGATAGGCGGTGGCCTGGAAGTGGTCGAAGATGATGTCGTCGGGCGTGTCGATGGCCTGGTTGATCTCCTGGACCACCACCGCCTGCTCGCGGCCCAGCTCCTCGGCCTCCAGGGTCGAGTTCTGCAAGATGTCGGAGATGATGTCGAGCGCCAGCGCCGCATCCTCCTTCAGCACCTTGGCGTAATAGGCGGTGTGGTCGCGCGCCGTGTAGGCGTTGAGGTGGCCGCCCACCGCGTCCATCTCCTCGGCGATGTCCAGCGCCGAGCGTCGCGCCGTGCCCTTGAAGGCCATGTGCTCCAGCAGATGGCTGACGCCGTTGATCTCGGCGGGCTCGTGCCGGGTGCCGGCATCGACCCAGACGCCCAGCGACACGGTCTCTACCGTGTCCATGGGATCGGTGACGATCTTGAGGCCGGAGTTAAGTCGGGTCTCCCTGATCTCGCTCATGCGTTTTCCCGACGGGCGAAGGCCCGCACATACTGCTTCAAGAGATCGGCATCATTGCCCATCCGGTCAAGCCGTTCGGTCCTCTCGAACAGGTCGGCCATGTGGGGCGGCAGGCCGGGGCGGATGCCGGTGGCCTTTTCCACCGCGTCGGGGAACTTGGCCGGGTGGGCGGTGGCCAGGGCGACCATGGAGCAATCCCGGGCGGCGTGGCCCTTCAGGGCGGCGGCGACGCCGATCACCGAATGGGGGTCCAGCGTCTCGCCGGTGGAGCGCTTGAGCGAGCGCATGGCGGCCAGGGTCGCCTCGTCGTCGAAGCGGTAGCCCTCGAACACCTCGCGCATGGCGGTCCAGGCGCCCTGGGGCATGACCATGGCGCCGTTCTTGCGGAAGTCATCCATCAGCTTGGCCACGGCGGCGCCGTCGCCTCCCAGGGCCAGGAACATCAGGCGCTCGAAGTTGGACGAGACCTGGATGTCCATGCTGGGCGACAGGGTGGGGACCACGCCGTCGGCCTTCATCACCCCGCCTTCGAAAAAGCGGGTGAGGATGTCGTTGGTGTTGGAGCCGATGATCAGCTTCTCCACCGGCAGGCCCATCAGCTTGGCGGCATAGCCGGCGAAGACGTTGCCGAAATTGCCCGTGGGCACCGAGAAGCTCATGGGCACGTCGGGGGCGCCCAGCGCCACGCCGGCGGCGAAGTAATAGACGATCTGGGCCATGACGCGGGCCCAGTTGATGGAATTGACCGCCGACAGGTTCATCTCGTCTCTGAAGGCGGCGTCGTTGAACAGCGCCTTCACCAGATCCTGACAATCGTCGAAAGTGCCGTCCACGGCCACGTTGCGCACGTTGGACGACAGTACCGTGGTCATCTGACGGCGCTGCACCTCGGACACCCGGCCATGGGGGTGGAGGATGACGATATCCACCGCGGCGCGGTCGCGGCAGGCCTCGATGGCGGCCGAGCCGGTATCGCCCGAGGTGGCGCCGACGATGGTGACCTTTTGCCCCTTCTTCTTCAGCACGTGGTCGAACAGGCGGCCGACCAGTTGCAGGGCGTAGTCCTTGAAGGCCAGGGTCGGGCCGTGGAACAGCTCCATGACCCACTGGTTGTGACCCAGCTGCTTGAGCGGCGCCACCGCCGGATGGGCGAAGGCGCCGTAGGACTCGGCGCACAGCCGGGTCAGCTCGGCCTCGGTCAGGCAGCCCTCGACGAAGGGGCGCATGACGCGCACCGCCAGCTCGGCGTAGGACAGCCCCCGCATGGCGCGGATGTCGGCGGCGGAGAAGACCGGCCAGCTTTCCGGCAGATACAGGCCTCCGTCACGGGCCAGACCGGCCAGCAGGACGTCGTCGAAATCAAGGGCCGGTGCGGCGCCGCGGGTGCTCACATACTTCAAGGGAAAGCCTCTTCGAGGGCGAAACGTAAAAGAGGGATACACTAACCATGCGGCGCGAAGGGAGCAAGCACGCCGCTTGCACCGGGGGGTAAACCGTCGGTGCAAAGGGATAGGCCATAACTTAAGTGTTGATACGGGTTTAACCTGACCATACTCTATGAATGGACATAAATCGCTACATTTTGTTTCTTGTTCATCGGGGTTTGGGTGGTGCCAGGGGCGTCGGCAGAAAGTGAAATTGTGCGTGCCGGGGGGCATGGGAGCGGCGTCTTCCGGGATTCCGTGGTACGGCTGCTGCTGCCTTTGCCGCTGAACCTGCTGTTTTTTGGCGGGACCGCCTTTGCCGTGCTGGTAGCCGAACTGGTTGCCGCCCTGGTCAGCCTAGCCATGGTCGGCCATGTGCCGCCGGTGGTCTGGGCGGGGGCTTTCTTCGCGCCGCTGGTGGTGGCGCCCGCCGAACTGGCGGTGCTGGTGGCGGTGATCGGCCGCATGCGCGATGAAATGGACCGCCGGCGTCAGGCGGAACAGCACCTCTTGGAGGATATGGCGGGTCGCCGCGAGGTGGAGGCCGAGCTGCGTTCCAACGAGGAGAAGCTGCGGGCCATGTTCGAGAAGTCTCCGCTGGGCATGGCGCGCAATCGTGTCGACGGCAGTTTTCTCGAGGCCAATCCGGCCTTTCTCGGGATCGTTGGCTACGATATTGAGGATTTGCGCAGCCTGAGTTACTGGGACCTCACCCCGGTGCGTTTCGGCCAGGACGAGGCCACCCAGCTGGAGCGCCTGGAGGCCCTGGGGCATTACGGGCCCTACGAGAAGGAATACATCCGCAAGGACGGCCGACGGGTTCCCGTCCGGCTGTCGGGGATGTTGGCCACCGGCCGCGACGGGGAAAGCTATATCTGGTCCATCGTCGAGGACATCACCGAATCCCAGGCGGTCGAGCGGGCCTTGATGGCCAAGACCGAGGAACTGGCCCGGTCCAATGCCGACCTGGAGCAATTCGCCTTCATCGCGTCCCATGACCTGCGCGAGCCATTGCGCATGGTCAGCGCCTATATGGGCATGCTGGAGCGCCGCTTCGGCCCCGTGGTCGGCGACGAGGGGGCCGAGTACATCGCCTATGCCAAGGAAGGCGCCCAGCGCATGGATCAGCTTGTGCTGGACCTGCTGGAATACTCGCGGGTCGGCCGGATGGAGGAGCCGCTGGAGCCGGTTCCCCTGGGCGAGGTGGTGGATGGCGTCGTGGCCAATCTGTCACCGGCCATCGCCCAATACGGCGCCAGCGTGGAATGCCGGTCTCCGTTACCGGCCATTCCCGCCGTGCGTGGCGAGATGGCGCAGTTGCTCCAGAACCTGATCGGCAATGCGGTGAAATATCGCGAGCCGTCCCGGCCCCTGCGGGTGGTGGTATCGGCGGTTCGCGACGGCGAGTACTGGCAAATCTCGGTGGCCGATAACGGCATCGGCATCTCGCCGGAGTTCTCCGAGCGGATATTCCGCATCTTTCAGCGGCTGCACACCCGTGACTGCTTTGAAGGAACCGGCATCGGACTGGCCATCTGCAAGCGCATCGTCGAGCGCCACGGCGGCCGGATCTGGGTGAATTCGGTGCCCGGCGAAGGATCCACCTTCACCTTCACCCTGCCGGAGTAACCGGCAGGGCTTGGGGCGACGGCCTATTTCTTGCCCTTGCCCTTGGGGGCGGGGGGAGACATTTCTCCGCCCAGGGTCTGCCATAGCTGAGTGACGATCTCCATGTTCCGCTGCACCACCGCCTGAAGGATGGCGGGCTGGGCAGTGACGAACTGCTGCGGGTCGCGGATGGCGGCCAGTTGCTGGAAGGCCTTGGCGTTATTCTCGGTGATCTCGCGGGCGGCTTCGAAATTGGCGCGCTGGAACTCGGCGACCTTGCCCAGGAAGGACGCCGGATCGGCGCTGAAGGCCTCGAACATCTTGGGGTCGAAACTGGGGAACATCGGGGCCTCCTTCTATCGGTGATACCCGTGAACTCTGTCACGTTTCCAAGCCGGCGGCAACGGAGCGCGGGACTGGGCTATTCCGCCCCCATCAGTTCGGTGGCCAGACGCCGCTGCAGGGTCTGGGCCTCCTGCTGGCGGCGCCACATGGCGGCATAGCGCCCATCGGCCTCCAGCAACCGGGCATGGCGGCCGCGCTCGACGATGCGGCCGTGTTCCAGCACCACGATCTCGTCGGCATCGACCACGGTGGACAGGCGATGGGCGACGATCAGGGTGGTGCGGTTGCGCGACACCTCGCGCAGGCTCTCCTGGATCTCCTTCTCCGTCTGGGTGTCGAGTGCGCTGGTGGCCTCGTCGAAGATCAGGATGGCGGGCTGCTTGAGAATGGTCCGGGCGATGGCGACGCGCTGCTTTTCGCCGCCCGACAGCTTCAGTCCCCGCTCGCCGACGCGGGTGTCGTAGCCCTGGGGCAGGCTTTGCACGAAATCGTCGATGCGGGCCAGCCGAGCGGCGGCCTCGATCTCGTCCTGGCTTGCCCCGGGGCGGCCATAGGCGATGTTGTAGCGGATGGTGTCGTTGAACAGCACGGTATCCTGGGGAACGATGCCGATGGCGGCGCGCAGCGACGACTGCGTCACGTCGCGGATGTCGGCGCCGTCGATGACGATGCGGCCCTCATCCACGTCGTAGAAGCGGAACAGCAGCCGCGAGATGGTGCTCTTGCCCGCTCCCGACGGCCCGACGATGGCCAGCGTCTTGCCGGCCGGAACGGTGAAGTCGACGCCGCCCAGAATCCGGCGGTCGGGATTGTAGCCAAAACTGACGGCCTCGAACCGCACCTCGCCGCCCTGCAGGGCCAGCGGGCCGGCCCCTGGGGCGTCCTCGATCTCGGCGTTTTCCCGCAGCAGGCGGAACATGGATTCCATGTCGGTCAGCGACTGCTTGATCTCGCGGTAGACGAAGCCCAGGAAGTTGAGCGGCAGGTAAAGCTGGATCAGGTAGGAATTGACCAGCACGAAATCGCCCAGCGTCATGGTGCCGTCGGCAACGCCCTGGGCGGCGCGGATCATCACCAGGGTCAGGCCCACGGCGATGACGGCGCCCTGGCCCATGTTGAGCAGGGACAGGGTCACCTTGCTCTTGCTGGCGGCATGCTCGTAGCGGGCCAGCGCCTTGTCGTAGCGCCCGGCCTCGTGGGCCTCGTTGCAGAAGTACTTCACCGTCTCGAAATTGAGCAGGGAATCGATGGCCTTGGTCGAGGCCTCGGAATCCGTCTCGTTCATGGCGCGGCGGAACTTGGTCCGCCACTCGGTGACGCCCAGGGTGAAGGCGATGTAGACGGCGATGGTCACCGCGGTGATCAGGGCGAACACCCCGTCATACAGGCCCCACAGGATGGCGGTGACCAGCCCGATCTCCAGCAGGGTGGGCAGGATGTTGAACAGCATGAAGTTCAGCAGGAACTCGATGCCCTTGGTGCCGCGCTCGATGGCCCTGGACACGCCGCCGGTCTGGCGGTCCAGGTGAAAGCGCAGCCCCAGGCGGTGCAGGTGGGTGAACACCCCCAGCCCGACCTTGCGGATGGCCCGCTGCGCCACCTTGACGAAGACGATGTCGCGCAACTCGGCGAAGCTGCCGGCCATGACGCGCGCCGCGCCATAGGCCACCAGCAGGGCCAGCGGCACCAGGACCGGCGATGCCGACAAGGTGTCCACCGCCTGCTTGTACAGCAGCGGGATGCCGACCCCCACGCCCTTGGCGGCCACCAGCAGGATCATGGCGGCGACCACCCGCAGCCGCAGCCCGGCCTCGCCCGGCGGCCACAGATAAGGGAACAGCGTGCGGAGCGTGGTCCAGTCGGCGCCGGGCCCCTGGCCGCGCCCCTTGTCCCAGGAGGATGGGTCTCGTCTTCTCATCTCCTCAAAATGAGGGCTCGGCGGTCGTGTCGCAACCTCGGAAGCGATGGAGTTAAAGGTTCATCTTCGGTTCATGTTTGGGCGGATAGGCTCCGGGCCAGCATCACTCCGGAGAAAAACCTCATGTCCCGCACCGCTGCCACAGGTTTCCTGCTTGCCGCCCTGGCCGTTACCGCCCCGGCCATAGCGGCGTCCTCCCACGATCACGCCCATGAGGGCGCGGCACCGGCGGCCGGGGCGCTGACCCTCGACCACGGCCGCAAGTGGCAGACCGATGCCCCGCTCCGCCAGGGGATGGCGGCCATCGGCGGCGAGGTGCGCGCCGCCCTGGGACCGGTGCATGACAGGCGCTACACGGTGGGAGATTACGATGCCCTGGCGGCCTCCATTTCCCGCCACATCGACGGCATCGCCCTGCAGTGCAAGCTTCCCGAGGCCGCCGATGCCCAGATCCACATCGTGCTGGCCGACCTTATGACCGCCACCGATGTCATGAAGGGCAGGGGCGGCGAGCGGAGCCAGGGCGTGGTGGCGGCGGTCAAGGCGTTGGACCGCTATCAGGCCCATTTCGACCATCCCGGCTGGAATCCGGTCCGCCACTGACGCAACGCCAACAGATTCCGCCACTCTTCGACGATTGCTCCCGCCCGTGGCGATGACTATTGTGGCGGGGCGGGAGCGATGAGGGTTTGTGCGTAGATGCGTCATCCGACAGTGACTCAGTCGGTTCAGGGAACCGACTGGAAGAAGGTCAGGGTGCTGGTGTTCGGCCTGGACGACCAGTTCCGTTTCCTTGCCCGCCAGACTTTTCGTAAGCTGAACGTGCGCGAAGTGGCGTCCTTCGATCAGCTCGCCGATCTGGGCAAGCTGCTGGTGCAGGGATTCGACATCCTGCTAATCGATTTCGCCTCCCATCCCGAAAACGGCTTGCGGGTGCTCGAAGGGGTACGCCAGCCCCAGGGCAATCCCAATGAGGCCCTGCCGGTGCTGGCGGTGGCGCCCTCGACCCTCAAGGATACCCTCGACCGCGCCAAGATCCTGGGCATCGAGGGCGTGATTCCCAAGCCCATTTCGGGCCACGAACTGGGCCACCGGGTGGGCGAGACCCTGGCCACCCCCCAGCGCATGGCGCCGCCCGCCAGCCTGTCCGATGCCCCCAAGCGCAATTTCATCAAGGACGCCGACCCGCTGCCCGAGATGAAGGACGCGGAGGGCGCCGGTCCGGCGGGCGCGGCCAAGTCCGCCGCATCCCAGCCCATTCCCGAAGTGGCCGCCCTGATGGCGCGGCTGGAAGCCCGCACCGGCGCGGCGGCCTCGCTGGCCGAGCCCCGGCCGTCGCGCAGCGGGCCGGTGGAGGTTCTGCAGGGCAAGGCGCCGTCGCCGCCCGCTCAGGCCGCGCCGCCCGCTCCGGCGCCGAAGCCAGTCCAAAAGCCCGCTCCCGCCACATCCCCCGCCCCTCCCGCGCCGAGCAACCGGGGCTTCGCCTCGGTCTCCGAGGAGGCTCCCGCCCGCCGGGTCGCCGGGGGCAAGCTGTCCGATGACGATCTGGCGCCCGTCCGCAAGCTGTCCGACGGCCCCATCGAGGTGGCGGGCATCCGCCCCGATCCCGATGCCGAGGCCGCCAAACGCCGTGCCGCCAAGCGCCGCAAGGAGTGGGACGAGGCCATGAGCCAGGCGGGCCACAAGGCGCGCAAGGGCCGCGACGTGGCGGCGCTGGACGTGTCGGCCGTGGTGGCCGAGCATGGCAAGTGGCTGCAGACCAATGGCGCCGAGGGCAAGCGCGCCACCTTCACCGGCATGGATCTGGCCGGGGCCGACCTGTCCGGCGCCATTCTCGCCAATGCCACCTTCCGCGAGGTGGACCTGTCGGATTCCTGCCTGGCCGAGGCCCGTCTGGATGGGTCCGACTTCCGCTATGCCACCTTGTCCGCCGCCAATCTGGGCGGGGCCAATCTGGGGGTGGCGGCCATGCGGCACGCCAAGCTGAACCTCAGCAATCTCGAAGGCGCCGTGCTGCGCGGCACCGACCTGTCCGGCGCCAGCCTGGGCGGAGCGCGAACCGCCGGCGCCGACTTCAAGGGCGCCATCATGATGGGCGCCGATCTTCGCGACGCCGACCTGTCCAAGGCCGAGAACCTGACCCAGGCCCAGGTCGACAAGGCCATCTGCGACAAGGCCACCCGACTGCCGCCCGGGGTCTTCCGCCGCCTGGAGGAGGGCGAGCGGGCGGTCTGATTCCGTGCGCAAATTCCTGCCGTGACACTTCCCTGCTTGAAAATATGCTCGAGCAATACAACATTGAGCATGTTTAGCCATGACCTTTGTATGGTGTTGGCGGGTCCTGGATGGGGAGCTTCGGCTCCTGTCCAGAGAGTTCAGGTTCGGAGGGTTGCCCATGTTCCGGCTGACCGATCTCAGGATTTCAGCAAAGATTGCCCTGTCCTTCTTGTTCCCGGTCATTCTGATTCTTGGGCTGGCGGGCTATGTGATCAGTGACAAGGCGCGGGTGGTGTCGGAGACGTCGACGCTGGCCGGGATCGCTCCGCTGACCGCCGAGATCAGCGCCCTGGTGCACGAAGTGCAGAAGGAACGCGGCGCCTCGGCCGTCTTCATCGGCAGCAAGGGCGAGAAGTTTGGCGCGGAACTCAAGGCCCAGCGCCAGCTGACCGACGCGGCGCGGGAAAAGCTGACCCGGTCCCTGGCCGGGATTGACGTCTCGGCCCTGGGTGCCAGCTTTCCACCCAAGGTGGACAAGGCGACAAAGCGTCTGGAAGCGCTGATCGCCAGCCGGGGCGCCATCGATGCCCTGGCCATGGACGGCCGTACCGCCCTGGGCAACTTCACCGAAACCATTCGGTTTCAGTTGGATATGGTCAACCAGATCGCCGTACTGTCCAGTGACGCCAGGGTGGGGCGCATGATCGGCGCCTATCTCAAGCTGATGGAGGGCAAGGAAAAGGCCGGGCAGGAGCGGGCCACCGCTGCCGGCGCCTTCTCCTCGGGCAAGTTCGAGCCGGAGGTCTATCGCCGCTTCGTCGCCATCGTCGCCGAGCAGCAGCTGTTTCTGGGGGAGTTTCAGGAAAGCGCCGCCCCCGCCCAGGTGGATTTCTTCCGTACCACCCTGGATGACGAGGCAAGCCGCACGGTGGAGCGCATGCGCAAGGTCGGTCTGGACAGCCCCGCCACCGGCACGGTCGGCGATGTCACCGGCCCGGCCTGGTTCGCCGCCGCCACCTCGCGCATCAATCTTTTGAAGAAGGTCGAGGACCACATGGCCGCCGATGTCCAGGCCCTGGCCGCCCAGGTCAACGGCGATGCCAGGGGCGTGCTGCTCACCACCGTCCTGGGCGTCGTCGCCGCCCTGGTGATTGCCCTGGCCGTGGCCTGGACCGTGGTGCGCCAGCTGACCTCGGCCATCGGTTCCCTGGTCGGCACCATGGAACGCCTGGCCGCTGACGACTTCAGCGTGAGCGTCGGGGGAACGGAGCGGGCCGACGAGATGGGGGCCATGGCCCGCTCGGTCCAGATCTTCAAGGACGCCATGATGCGGGGACATGATCTGGCCAGGAAGCAACTGGCCGAGGCTCATAACGGCGAATTGCGCGGCCGGGCCATCGAGGCGCTGGTCAACCGTTTCCAGGGTTCGGCCGAGCGCATGGTCGCGGCGGTCTCGTCGGCGGCCCAGCGGTTGCAGGGCACCGCCGCCGCCATGAGCGCGGCCGCCAGTGATACCAATGATCGGGCCACGGTGGTGGCGGGCGCCACCGAACTGGCGTCGGCCAATGTCCAGACCGTGGCCGCCGCCGCCGAGGAACTGACCTCCTCCATCCAGGAGATCGGCCGTCAGGTTCACCGCTCGGCGGAGATTTCCGGCAATGCGGTGGCCGAAGCCGGCGACGCCCAGAATGACGTCACCGGCCTCGCCACCATGGTGGGCAAGATCGGCGAAGTGGTGACCCTGATCAACGACATCGCGGCCCAGACCAATCTTCTGGCGCTCAACGCCACCATCGAGGCGGCGCGGGCCGGCGAGGCGGGCAAGGGATTTGCCGTGGTGGCGGGCGAGGTGAAGAACCTCGCCAATCAGACCGCCCGGGCCACCGGCGAGATCGGCCAGCAGATCTCTTCGGTGCAGCAGCAGACCGAAAAGGTGGTGGGCGCCATCTCCGATATCGTCACCATCATCCGCGAGGTGGGCGAGATCACCGCCAGCATCGCCAGCGCGGTGGAGGAGCAGAGCGCCGCCACCCAGGAGATCGCCCGCAGCGTCGAGCAGGCGGCCGCCGGCACCGCCGAGGTCTCGGCCAATGTGGGCGGAGTCCAGGACGCGGCGGGCCGCACCGGCGGCGCCGCCGTCGAGGTGCTGGATGCGTCCAGGGCCATGGGCGAGGAGGCGGTGAACCTCAAGACCACTATCGACGGTTTCCTGGGCGAAATCCGCGCGGTGTAGGGGGAAGAGGCACTACCGCGCCTTGTCCAGGGCGGCCAGCACCTCGGCCTCGCTCAGCAGTTCCGGCAGGGCGATGCCGTCCGGTGCGCTGGGGCCATAGACGGCATTGAAGGGAATGCCGTAGCGGCCGAAGGACGCCAGATAGCGCGAGATGCTCTCGTCGGGCTTGGTCCAGTCGGCGCGCAAGGCCACCACGCCGGGCGCGGACAGCCGGCTGGCCACCTCGCCCCGCTCGATCACCGCCGCCTTGTTGACCTTGCAGGTGATGCACCAGTCGGCGGTGACGTCCACGAACACCACCTTGCCGTCGGAGACCAGGCGGGCCAGGGTCTGGGAGTCGAAACGCTCCCACGCCACCGCGCCGCCCGATCCGGTGCCGCCGTCGCTGCCGGCGGTGCCGTGGAACGGCGCCGCCAGGGCCAGACCGGCCAGGGCCACCACGCAGGCGCCCACCGCCGAACGCGCCGCCGCCGGCAGGCGGGACCGCAGGGCCAGAAGGACCACCGCCGCCGCCATGGCGCCGCCGGTGGCCAGGGCGGCCAGCCCCCCCGCCTGGACCATCAGCACGGACAGCAGCCACAGCCCGGTTCCGGCCAGGGCGAGGCCCAGGGCCTTGCGCACGCCGACCATCCAGCGTCCGGGCCGGGGCAGTTTCAGGGCGATATCCGGCCAGACGGCCACCGCCAGATAGGGCGCCGCCATGCCCAGGCCCAGGGCGGTGAAGATCGCGACGATCTCGGAGGGGCCGCGCGCCAGGGCGAAGCCGATGGCGGTCCCCAGGAAGGGGGCCGAGCACGGCGTGGCCAGCAAGGTGGCGAAGGCGCCCGACAGGAAATGGCCCAGCACCGTGTGATGGGCCACCCCGCCGCCCCGGTTGAACAGGAAGGCGGGCATGGGAATCTCGAACAATCCCCACAGATTGGCGGCGAACAGCGCCAGCAGCACCACCATCAGGGCCAGGAAGCCGGGCTGCTGGAACTGGATGCCCCAGCCCACCGCCGCGCCCGCCTGCTTCAGGCCGATGGCCAGACCGGCCAGGGCCAGGAAGGAGGCGACGATACCGATTCCCGAGGCGACGAAGCTGGCCCGCACATGGCCGCGCTCGCCCCCGCCATGGCCCAGCACGCCCAGCACCTTGATGGACAGCACCGGCAGCACGCAGGGCATCAGGTTGAGAATCAAGCCGCCCAGCAAGGCCACCAGCAGCATGCCCGCCAGTCCCGGCGCCTCGCCGCCCGCCGATGCGGGGGCGGCACTGCCGGGAACCGGCTGAATCGGGGTCTCGAAGGCCCGCAGGCCGTCGGTGACGGTGACCGTCATGGGGGCGCCGGCCAGGGGCTTGAGCAGGCCGCCGGGAGAGACGGGAATCTCGAACACCGCCCGGCGGCGGTCGGACGACAGGCTGACCTTGGGCTGGCCGAAGGCGGCCACCTCCTCGGCCTCGACGAAGGCGTCGGGGGCGTCGAAGCGTTCGGTGGACGAGACCGCGAGCCGCAGCGCCGATGTCTCACCGCCACCCAGTGCTTCGGCGGAGTCCAGCGTCAGTCCGTGGCGGCGCCCGTCGCCGGGCACCAGGGCGGCGAAGCGGCCGATATCGTGGGCGAAGGCCGAGGGCTGGCCCGCCCCCGGCGACAGGTCCAGGCGCAGATCCACCTTCTGCGGCACGCAGATCTGGGAACAGGCCAGGAATTCCACCGCCAGGCGGGCCGCCACCGGCCGCGAGGCGTCGGGAGCCCGGGCATCCAGCGGCAGGATCACCTCGCCCACATAGCCGTAATTCTGCAGCCCGGACAGCACGAAACGGTGCGGCGCCGGCCAGGAGGGGCGGGGCGTGTCCAGATTGTCCGAGCCGGTCCAGTCCAGCTTGGGCGGATAGCCGGCATCGCCCGGCGTGCGCCAGTAGATCTTCCAGCCCGGCTCCAGCTTGAAATGCAGGCCCAGGCGCAGTTGCCCGCTCTCGCCCGTGGCGGTGGCGGCCGAGACCAGGCGGACCTTGCCGGATTCGCTGGTGGCCCAGTCCGAGCCCCCAGGCTCCGCCGCCCAGGCCGACAGTCCGGTCAGCATCAGCGTCGCCGCAATCCCAATCGCCTTGATCCACGCCCCAATCGACTTAAGCCACGCCATGGTGTCGTCCTTGCGTATTCCGGCGGGAACAACAGCACCGCCGCCCGGCCGGTGTCAATGACGGCGCGCCGGAAGGCCAAAGTTACACTCGGTTGACCGGTCTTCCGCCGAGGCGGATACTTCCAAAGGGTAGGCCGGTCGATGGGGGTGGGATGGCTCTGGACACAGCCTATAACCGCGTGAAATTCACGGGAGACGCCTGGGGCGGGCTCGCCGCAATGCTGGTGGCCCTGCCCTCGGCCATCGCCTTCGGCGTGACCATTTTCGCGCCGCTGGGCGGTTCGCTGGCGGCGCAGGGCGCCTGGCCGGCATTCTCGGCGCCACCGCCCTGGGGCTGCTGGCCCCGGCCTTCGGCAGCAGCGCCCGGCTGATCAGCGCCCCTTGCGCCCCCGCCGCGGCCATGCTGTCCGCCCTGGCCATCACCTTTACCCAACAGGGGCTGCCCGCCGGCAGCATCGTCCTGCTTCTGGGCCTGACCGCCCTTCTGGCCGGGCTGTTCCAGATCATCCTGGGCCTGCTGCGGGTCGGCCGCCTGATCAAGTTCATTCCCTATCCCGTGGTCTGCGGCTATCTCAGCGGCGTCGGCCTGATCATCATCGGCAGCCAGATTCCCAAGTTTCTCGGCGTGCCCGGTGGGCCAAGCCTGTGGGCGGCGCTGCGCCTGCCCGCCTTGTGGGCGTGGCAGAGCATCGTCGTCGGCGTGGTGGTCATGGCGGTGATGGTGCTGACGCCCCGCTTCACCCGCGCGGTGCCGCCGGCCATCCTGGCCCTGGCGGCGGGCCTTGCCGCCTATTTCGGCCTTGCGGCCTTCGATCCGGCCCTGCTGGAGGTCGAGGGGAACCTGCTTCTGGTGGGGCGGATTTCCGCCGGAGGCTTCGGGGTGGGAGCGACCATCGGCCAGCACTGGCGCTCCCTGGGGGCGCTGGAGCCCTCGATCCTGCTGGAGGTCATCGTCCCCGCCCTGACCCTGGCGGCGCTGCTGTCCATCGACACCTTGAAGACCTGCGTCGTCCTCGACGCCATGACCAGTTCCAGCAGCAATCCCAACCGCGACCTGGTGGGCCAGGGCATCGGCAACGTCGCCTCGGCGCTGGTGGGCGGCGTGCCCGGAGCCGGGACCATGGGCGCCTCGCTGATCAATGTCAGCAGCGGCGCCAATACCCGGGTGTCGGGCCTGATGGCCGGGGCGCTGTGCTTCGTGGCCTTCCTGGTGCTGTCGCCGGTGATCGCCTGGGTGCCGGTGGCGGCCCTGGCCTCCATCTTGATGGTCATCGGCTTTCGCATGATCGACCGGCATTCCCTGGCCTTCTTCAACACGCCGGCCACGCGGCTGGATTTCCTGGTGATCACGGCGGTGATCGTGGTCGCCCTGTTCGTCAACCTGATCGCCGCCTCGGGCGTGGGAGTGGCCTTCGCCATCTTGCTGTTCATCCGCGAGCAGACCCGCAGCACCGTGGTCCGCAACCGCATCGAGGGCAACCACCTCTTCTCCAAGCGCCAGCGTTCCGGCGAAGAGGCGGAGGGGGCGGAGGAGGGGCCGTCCGACACCGTCGTCTTCGAATTGCAGGGCAGCCTGTTCTTCGGCACCGCCAGCCAGCTGCATGCCGCCCTGGAGCCCGAGACCCAGACCCGCAAGTTCGTCATTCTCAGCATGCGCCGGGTGCAGTCCCTGGACCTCACCGCCACCCATGTGCTGGAGCAGATCAAGGACCGGCTGGAGGAGAACGACGCCTATCTGGTGTTCTGCGACATCCCCAAGGGCCTGCCCAGCGGCCTGAAGATGAAGCGTTTCCTCAAGGATACCGGGGTGGTGCGTCCCACCAACAAGGCCTTCGCCTTCCGCCAGCTGGACGAGGCCCTGGAATGGGTGGAGGGCCAGCGCAACGCCGCCAAGGGGGCGCCCCAGGGGGAGGATCTGGTTCTCGACATCCCCGACATGGCCATGTTCGCCGGGCTGTCCCCCAAGGCCATCAAGGACCTGAATGCCGCCGTGACGCTTCGTCCGGTCCATGCGGGCAAGAAGGTGTTCAAGGCGGGAAGCTCGGGCGACGAGTTGTTCCTGATCCGGCGCGGCACCGTCAAGATCACCTTGCCCATCCACAAGAAGGAGCACTATCACCTGGCCACCTGCGGCCCCGGCGAGATCATCGGGGGAATCGGCTTCCTGGACGGCGCCAACCATGCCGCCGATGCCCTGGCCCTGACCGAGGTGGAGGTCTATGTGCTGGGCCGCGACGGCTTCCTGGCCCTGGGCGAGGATCACCCCGCCATGGCCTTCCGGCTGGTGGAGACCGTGGCCCTCAATCTGGCCGGACGGCTGCGGGCCACCGTGTCGGAAATCCACGCGCTGCGGGGGTAGGGTCGGGCGGCCAGTTACGTCCGATCCGCCGCCTGGCGGGCTGTTGCCCGCGCCCGCCCGGGGCGCGATGCCACGGTCCCCCTTTGATTTTATGAATAAGCAAAAGAGAGGTTTGGAGACATGGTCTCCAATCCGGGTCGGGGCTACTGCCCCAGGCCGTCATCCCCGGCGCAGGCCAAGGGACGACGGGAAGATCTTACCGCGCGCCGGCGCTGGCCAGAGGCTTGGCCCGGCGGGACGCCCGCTCCAGATCGGCGTTGGACTTCGCCGCCGGCGCCTTCTTCAGCGAGGGCGGCAGCGGCGGCGCCGCCGAGGCCATGGAGGGGACGGCGGCATTGCTGGGCACGCCGGTCACCGCTTGCGGCGCCTGACGGACCGGCGCACTGGCCGGCATGCCGCTGTCCAGGTCGATGGCATAGGCCATGGCGGCGATGCTGGCCGACTTCATGCCCGGCATGGACCGCGGCCAGGGACGCTGGGTTTCCAGGTGCTTGGCCAGCTTCTGCACCGCCCACAGGGCACAGTGAGGACCGAAGGCCTGGCGGAAGCCCTTGATGTCCAGCTTGGCGTAGGCGGTGAACAGGAACACCGTCACCGGCTTCAGGGCGTATTCCAGGGCGGGGAAGATCATGTCCACCGCCTTGTTTTCCATCACGGCGATCTGGGACACCGCCTTGCGCAGGGCCACGTCGTCCAGGTCGGGGAAGATGGCGTTCAGGCCCTGCTTGGTGAAGGCCTCCATCAGCGCGTTGGAATCGATGCTGCCATCCACGGCCCGCAGGCGGCGGGCATCTTCCAGCAGCAGCGGCAGGCGCCCGTCGGGGCCAAGCCCCTCGGCGGCCAGGATGTCGATCTGGGTGGCCTCGCGCAGCTTGAGGATGCGTGGCCCCAGGACTCGGACGATGCTGGGGGTCAGCGCCGAATAGCTGGGGATCAGCGGAACCTGCCATTCGAAACGCAGATTGTCGCGGAACATGTTGTAGAGCTTGTCGCCCGGCCCCTGCGGCGTCACGTAGGGCGCGCGGTGGGCGGGCTTCTTGATGCCCAGCTTGATGGCGGTCTTGTGCAGCAGCGACGGGGCCTCGACCACCACGGGCGGCGGGGTGGGGGCGGGCATGGCCTCGCGGAAATAGCGCTTGGCCGAGGCCCGCACCACCAGCGCCACCACGTGATCCAGGGTCCGGCCGCACCACAGCTCCTCGTCGCCTTCGGTGGCGGGACGCTTGTCCTTGCGGAGCACCACCTTGCGGAACAGGTCGGGCTGATTGCGGAAGACCTGAAAGCATTCGTGCAACAGGTCGGGCGTGTCCAGGATGTGGTCATAGACCAGATGCTGGGGAATGGCGGAAAGCTGAGTGAGATTGACGCGAAGAATCTCCGAGACCTGCGTGCGCAACGTATTGCGCACGGCGTCCAGTCCATCATCCTGCGGCGACGTTTCCGGCCCTCTACGGGCTTTGCTGCTTGCGCTCACACTGTCCCCCCCGGGAAGTGATACCTACCTGCCCTTATCCCAAAGGTTAGTTTGGAAGATTTTTAGCACAAACAGCAACAATTTGTTAATAAATACATACTTCAGTCTGTGTGCGGCATAGGAGTCCTACTTATGACCGGCGCACGAACTGGTTGTCTCTCCCAGCCCGGCCGGCAGCAGGCGCAGGGCCGTCACGCCCAGGGTGGTGATCACCAGGGCGATGGCAACGCCGCCTAGGCCCAGCATGGTCTCCCAGGCGCTGGGGGCATAGTCGTGGACATGGCCGTCGGCGAAGGTGGACGACGCCTCCATGCCGGGGAACAGGTCCAGCGGCCAGGCCTGGCCGCCGATGATGATCACCCAGACCTGGGCCAGCCCGCCCAGCACCACCAGGATGGAGGCCATCATGGCCCGCTTGCGCGGGGCATGGCCGCAGCCGCCATAGGCGATGACCAGGGGCAGGATGCCGCCCAATCCCACCTGCCCGACCCAGAACAGGGTGGTGTGGAGGCCGCCCTGCAGCAGGATGAAGGATTCCACGCCGCTTCGTCCGGCGAAATAGAGCTGGGTGACGTGCAACAGCGCGGTGAAATAGAGATTCGCCGCCACGAACAGCCCCAGCAGCCGCAGCAGCCGGGTGGAAACCTCGTCGCCCAGGGGCCGCCGGGTCATCTTGAACGACACCGACAGGACCAGGATGAACACCGCCAGGCCATAGGCGAAGGACATGGCGATGAACAGGGGCGCCATCACCGCCGCGCCATAGGCCTCTCGCGCCGCCAGGAAACCGAAGATGCAGCCGGTGCCGGTGGTCAGGATCAGGCGCCAGCCGAAGGCGGCCAGGGCCGCCGGCTTGTAGAAGCGCTTCCTGGTCCAGTCCATCATGGTCCACAGATAGACCGCCACCACGGCCATGAAGCCGGAATAGAGGATGACGTTCCAGGCGAAGATGGACTTGAAGTTGAAGTGGGTCATGGCCACGAACAGCCGGTCGGGCCGTCCCAGGTCGAGGACCAGCACCGCCAGTCCCCCGGCCAGCAGGGCCACGGCCAGCAGGGACGACAGCCGGCCCAGGGGCTGATATTCCTGGCGTCCGAACACCGAGCCGATGGAGGCGACGTTCAGCGCCCCCGAGGCGGCGACGATCAGGAACACGGCGAAGACGTGGGGCAGGCCCCACACCACCTGGTTGGTCATGCCGGTGACCCAGTGGCCCTGGTGCTCCATGTGGAAGACGGCGCCCAGCGCCACGGCGATCACGGCGCCCAGGGCCGCCATCAGGGCCAGCCAGCCCCGGGTGTAGGGGCGCACTTGAGTGTAGGTGGTGGTGCTGCTCATGGCTCAGATCCCCTGGTAACGCATGGCGGGCTCCAGCCCCAGATCGGCGCGGATGCGGGTGGTGGCCTCGCGGGCCACCCGCTGGGCGATCTCCGATTTCGGGTCGTTGAGGTCACCGAACAGCATGGCGCCCTTGGCCTTGGCGGCGCAGGCCTCGGCGCAGGCGGGAAGCCGGCCCTCGTCGATGCGGTGGACGCACAGTGTGCAGCCCTCCACCGTGCCCTTGCCCCGCGGCAGATGGGGCTGCTGGCCGGTCTGTTCCTCGTGGGCGAAGCTTCGCGCCTTGTAGGGGCATGCCATCATGCAGTAGCGGCAGCCGATGCAGATGTGGCGATCCACCAGCACGATGCCGTCGGCCCGCTTCATGGAAGCGCCGGTGGGGCAGACGTCGACGCAGGCCGGCTTGGCGCAGTGCTGGCACATCACCGGCACCGAATGGCCGGCGCCGGTGGCGGGGTCCTTGACGTTGACCTTGCGGATGTATTGGGCGTCGGTGCGCGGCCGGTCGTGGCCGGCGAGGCCCATCTCGGCCTTGCAGGCCTCGACGCAGATTGTGCATTCGGCGCCGCACTTGCCGGTGTCGATCAGCAGGCCCCAGCGCTGGGCGGCGGTGGCAGGCTTTCCCGCCTCGCGGGCGGCGGCGGGGGCGGCGATGAGGATGGCGCCGGAGGCCAGCAGCAGGTGACGGCGATTGATCATCGCGACGCCTCCTTGATGGTGGTTTTAGGTGTCGTCGCGTGGCACTCGAAGCAATCGGGCTTCACCGCCGCATAGGCGTGGCAGGACTGGCAGAACTGGCCGGGATCGTTGACCGGCACCGCGTGGCCGTCGGCGGCCTGGGTGGCGTGGCAGGCCACGCATTCCTTCAGCGACGCCTTGGCGCCCCGGATGCCGAGGCGCAGCGTCTCGTCCCGCTGATGCTTCAGCATGTCGGGGTGGTCGCGGCGCATCACCTCGGCCGAGGCGATGCAGGCCTCGCCCTTGGCCTTGGGCAGGGCCGGCAGATCGGCGGCCGTGGCCGCCGCCGCTCCCAGCATCATCAGTACTCCCAGGAGCAGCCTTGCCAGCATCCCTATTCCCCCAACCCCATCTGGATATAGCCGGTGGGGCAGACATCCTTGCAGATATGGCAGCCGATGCACTTGGCGTAATCGGTTTCCACATAGCGCCCCGTGGTGCGCTCGCTCTTCTTGACGCGGCTGACCGCCGTCTGGGGGCAGAACACCACGCAATTGTCGCACTCGAAGCACAGGCCGCAGGACATGCAGCGCTTGGCTTCGTCGATGACCTCCTGATCCGTGAGAGTCAGCAGGCGCTCGTCGAAATTGCCGATGACCTTGTCGGCGTCGATGTGCACTTCGTGGCGATGGTGACGCGCCGTGCGGGTGAAATGCCCCAGGAACAGGTCGTCATGGGGGATGATCTGCTCCGCCGAGCGGTTCTCGAAATTGTGCACGGCGAATTTGGCCTCGAAGGTGCCGCGCACCGGGCCGGGCTGGTAGGGCGCCGGGTCCAGGTTGCTTTCGTGCAGCTTGGCCAGCAGGTTGAAGTGGTGCACGTCCACCTTGGGGCGCTTGGCCACGTCGCCGTGGTCGAGGAATTCGGCAATGCCGGCCGAAGCCACGCGGCCGTGGCCGATGGCGGTGGTCAGCAGATGCGGCTTGACCACGTCGCCGCCCACGAAGTGCTTGGGCTTGCCCGGCACGCGATAGGCCTTGTCGGCGTTGATGAAGCCCTTGCCGTTGTCCATCTCGGGCAGGTCGGCCAGATCGCCGCTCTGGCCGATGGCCGAGACCACCAGATCGGCGTCCAGGACGAACTCGGTCCCTTCGACGGGCTTGGGAATCATGCCCTCCATGGTGCACTGGCAGAGCTTGAGGCCGGTGGCGCGGCCGTCGGCGCCCAGGATCACCTCCAGCGGCATGATGCCGCCCCGGATGTCCACGCCTTCACGCTTGGCGTCGTCGATCTCGCGCTGGGCGGCGAACATCTTCTCCACCGGGAACAGCGAGGTCAGGGTGACGTTGGCACCCTCGCGCCGCGCCGTGGCCGCCACGTCGTGGGCCACATGGCCCAGGATGACGTTGTCGGCGCGGTCCTGCTCGGACACCGTGTCGATATGGCCCAGGCGGCGCGCCACCGAGGCCACGTCGATGGAGGTGTCGCCGCCGCCCACCACGATGATGCGCCCGGGAACGTGCTGCAGCCGGCCCTCGTTGAAGGCCTTGAGGAAGGCGACGCCCGACACGCAGTTGACGGTGTCCTTCCAGCCGGGAATGGGCAGGCCGCGGCCCGCATGGGTGCCGATGCCCCAGAAGATGGCGTCGTACTTCTCTTCCAGTTCCGAGACGGTGATGTCGGTGCCGATGCGGCACTGGGTGCGCACCGTGATGCCCATATCGATGATGCGGCCGATTTCGGAATCCAGCACCTCGCGCGGCGTGCGGTAGCCGGGGATGCCGTAGCGCACATAGCCGCCCAGCTCGGCCTTTTCCTCGAACAGGGTGACGGCATGGCCCTGGCGGCGCAGCTGATAGGCCGCCGACAGGCCGGCCGGGCCGCCGCCCACCACCGCCACATGCTTGCCCGTCTCATGCTCGGGCTTGGGGAAGGTCAGCTTGTTGGCGATGGCCCAGTCACCGATATGGTGCTCGACCGAATTGATGCCCACATGCTCCTCGACCATGTTGCGGTTGCAGCCGCTTTCGCACGGTGCCGGGCAGACGCGGCCCATGACGGCGGGGAAGGGATTGGCCTCCACCATGCGGCGGAAGGCGTATTCCTGCCAGGCCATGCCGGCCGGGGGCTTTTCCACGCCGCGCACGATGTCCAGCCAGCCGCGGATGTCGTGGCCCGAGGGGCACGAGCCCGAGCAGGGCGGCGTGCGCAGCACATAGGTCGGGCATTTATGCGACCAGCCGGCCTTGAAGATCTCTTCCTGCCAGTGCTTGGGCGTGAAATCGCCGTCCTGGTAGCGGCGGAAGTTCCGCCCCTCGGTGGTGGTCTCGGCGCTGGTCTTGGCGGCCATGCGTGCTCTCCCTCTCGTTTCTAGTCCCTCAGTCGCCGGGCGGGCTGGTTCCCATCCCTTGGCTTTCGCGGCATAAGCCGCGGCGGGCTTTGCCCTTGCCTCGGGGCGTTGTCGCCCCTCGGAATACTTTTAGTCGTTGTCGCCCAGGATGATGGCGTTGCTCACCAGTTGGTGAACGCTGACCACCATTTCCCGGTCGAAGTCGTAATAGGGCAGGATCTTGGTGAACTGCGCCTTGCAGATGGCGCACATGGCGGCCATGTGGGTGACGCCCTGCTTGTCCACCACGTCCTTCAAGGCTTCCATGCGGGGGCTGGCGCCCTTGACGCGCAGTTCCATCAGCTCGTCGGTCAGCAATCCGCCGCCGCCGCCGCAACAGAAGGTCTTGTCGCAGATGGTGTCGGGATGCATGTCGACGAATTTGGGGACGCTGGCCTGGATCACGGCGCGCGGGATGGTGAACTGGCCGCCCGGCCGGTCGCCCATGCGCGCACCCCGTGCCACGTTGCAGGAATCGTGGACGGTGAGAACCATGCCGTCATTGCCCGACTTGTCGAGCTTGATGCCCTTGCGCTCGATCAGGTCGTTTGTGAATTCCAGGATATGCTGGGGCACCGGATAGCGGGGATCGAGGAAGTCCCAAGGCCCCGCCAGGGTGTTGAGGAAGGAGTAGGCGACGCGCCAGGCATGGCCGCATTCGCCGAAGATGATGCGCTTGACGCCCAGTTCCTGCGCCGCCTCGCGGATGCGCATGGAAATCTTCTTCATCTGGTCGTAATTGCCGATGAACATGCCGAAATTGCCGGCTTCCGAGGCCTTGGTGGACAGGGTCCACGACACGCCGGCGGCATGGAAGACCTTGGCATAGCCCATCAGGCCCAGGACGTGCGGCTCGGCGAAGAAATCCGCCGAGGGGGTGACGAGGAGCACCTCGGCCCCTTCCACGTCGATGGGCATCTTCACCGCCACGCCGGTATCGTCCAGCATGTCCTCCTCGAGACCCTCCAGGGTGTCGAGCAGGGCCGGGGCGGGCAGGCCGAGATTGTTGCCGATCTTGTGGACCTTGCCGATGATCTCGTTGCAGTACTTCTGGCCCTGGCCGATGGAATCCATGATGTCGCGGGCCGCCATGGAAATCTCGGCGGTGTCGATGCCGTAGGGGCAGAACACCGAGCAGCGGCGGCACTGGGAACACTGGTGGAAGTAGTTGAACCACTCGTCCAGCACGTCCTTGGTCATGTCCCGCGCGCCCACCAGACCGGGGGCGATCTTGCCCGCCGGCGTGAAGTAGCGGCGGTAGACGCTGCGGAACAGGTCGGCGCGGGCCACCGGCATATTCTTGGGGTCGTGGGTCCCCAGGAAATAATGACACTTGTCGGTGCAGGCGCCGCATTTGACGCAGATGTCCATGTAGACCTGCAGCGAGCGGTACTTGGACACCAGCGAGCCCATATGCTCGACGGCGCGCTTTTCCCAGCCCTCGGTCAACTCGCCGGGAAAGCCCAGGGGCTGCTGGTGCGCCTCGGCGGCCACATAGGGCTTGGAGGCGGCCATGGCGCCCGGCTTCAAGGCCGGAATCGGATGCTCGGCCGGGTCGCCCAGGGCGGGGATGTCGAAGGGAGCGGCAGCCATGTCTTCAGCCCTTCTCTTCCAGCCTGGCGGCCCAGGGGGCCAGATGGCGCACCTCGCGCGGATTGTCGGTCTGGTTGCGGGTCGGGCTGAAGAACAGGCCCGGCGCATGCAGCAGCTTGGAGAACGGGAAGATGATCATCAGCAGGCAGACCAGCAGAAGGTGAAGGCCCAGCAGCGGATCGGCGGGCAGGGGGCGCAGCTCGAACCCCATCAGGCCGGTGAAGAAGGCCTTCACCGCGACGATGTCCGTATGGACCACGCACTTCATCAGCATGCCGCTCACCCCGATGCCCAGCAGCAGCACCAGCATCAGGATGTCCGAGGGGCCGGTGACATAGCGCACCCGCTCGACCACCAGGCGCCGGACCAGCAGCAGGGCCAGACCGGCCACCATGGCCAGACCGGCCGGTTGGGCCAGGGGCTGGACCAGGGCGACCAGCGGCCCCACTTGGGTCTCGAAATACCGGGCGTGGCGGATCAGGACCACGGCGAGACCCAGGTGGAAGACAAAAGCGAACAGCCACAGGGGCTTGTTGCCGCGAAACAGGCTTTCGAACAGCAGGGCCTCGCGGCCCAGGCGCAACGCCACGCCGCCCTTGGTCAGGGGCGCCGGCGTGGTGGGAATCTTCAACGGCGCCGGCGTGCGGGCGTACTGGGCGATCTTCATGGCCAGCCCGGCCGCGAAGACCAGGGTCGAGACGCTGAAGAGAATGGCGAAAAAGATCGTCAAGGTTCCCTCGTTCACCCGGAGGCACCAAAATCAGGCTGTCATCCTGAGCGAAGCGAAGGATCTCCGTCTGGAAGGGCGGTGCCGGATCGGCCGAGCCCTTCCAGGATGAGATCCTTCGGTCGCAGGGCTCCCTCAGGATGACAGGCTGGTGATTACACGCAGCCGGTGGGCTTGGGCAGGCCGGCGATCTTGCAGGCCTGCTTGCCGGGGCCGTAGGGGAACAGCTCGTAGAGATACTTGTTGTTGCCCTTGTCGGGGCCCATCTTCTTGGCGATGGCCTTGGTCAGCACGCGCACCGCCGGAGCGATCTGGTACTCGGCATAGTATTCGCGCAGGAAGTTGACCACTTCCCAGTGCTCGGGGCTCATGGTGATGCCCTCGTCCTTGGCGATCTGCCCGGCGAGGTCCTCGTTCCACTGGTTGATGTCGGTCAGATAGCCCTCTTCATCAGCCTCGATGGTGGCGCCGTTGCTGGTGTAAGCCATGTGTTCCTCTCCTTGCTTCTTCTTGATGCGTACTGAAGTTACAGCCAGGCGTTGGTCGCCTTGGTCTCAGCCGCCAGATCGACGAATCCGGCGTAATCCACGACGCTGATGCCGGACACCACCCGGGCGGGGTCCAGCCCGCGGGCCGCCAGGTCGGGACCCAGCACGTTCAGCTTCAGGGTCTTGGCAGCATCGGCCATCTTACCCTCGAACGCGGTGCCGGACAGCGCGGCGATCACCGCGTCCTCCATCAGCAGGACGGAATCGCCCGGCTGGGCGTGTCCCAGGCAGGCATCCAGGCAGGACCGCTCGAAGGGGGATTTGTTGACGGTGTGCAGTATGCTCATTGTTCGATTCCTCTTGTCCCTCAATCGCCGGGCGGGTTTCTCGCGAAACCCTTGGCTCTCGCGCCATAAGGCGCGGCGGGCCTTGCCCTTGCCTCGGGGCTTGCGCCCCTCGGAGTTACGCGGTCAGAACCACATCCATCTCGGCCATCAGCTTGCCCATGTCGGCCCGGCTGATGACTTCCACGTCGACCAGCAGGTCGTCCTCGGTGAGGCCGCGCTCGGCCAGGCTTTCGGCCTCCACGTACAGCTTCTCGATGTCGTAGCCCTCCAGCGCCCGGTAGGTGGGCGAGAAGTTCTTGACGCCGATGCCGGCGGGGGTCTGGCCCTTCTTGATCTGCAGCACGCCGTCGTCGAGGAAGGCCAGATGCACATCCTGGTCGAAGGCCGCCGAGATCAGCACCATTTCCAGCACTTCCAGGGCGTAGACGGTGCCGTGGGGGGGCTTGCGGTTGACGAACATGAACTTTTTGACGACGCCGCTTTCCATATCGTCCATGGCTTTAATCCCCAAAAGTCACGAGACGGTCGGCATGGATGCCGGCCTCGATCAACTGGCCCAGGCCCGAGATGCGGAAGCCCTGGGCAAGGTTGGATTCGGTGATGCCGCGGCGCAGGCCGGCGGCGACGCAGACCACCAGATCGACCTTGTTCTCCTCGGCCAGCTTCTGCCAGTTCTTGGTCACGTTGCGGTCGTCGCTGGGCGGCTGGCCCAGGCTGGTCGCGTTGTTGACGCCGTCGTAATAGAAGAACACGCGGAAGATCTCGTGCCCCTTGTCGATGGCCGCCTTGCAGAACTGGAAGGCGCTGTCGGCGGCCTGATGGTTATAGGGGCCTTCATTGACCAGAATGGCGAATTTCATCGCTCATTTCTCCTAGAAGTGCAGGTGCGCCGAGGCGTTGAGATTGGCCCGGCCGCCGCGCCAGTTGTCCACGTGGTACTTGGTGAACGGCAGCTCGGTCAGCTCGAAGAAGCGGGGCCAGCCGATGCGCTCGATCCACTCGCCCATGCGCTCCCAGGCGCGGGCATCGGCCTTGTAGACGGCTAGGATCTTCTTCACCACCTCGGCCACTTCCGGCCAGCGGGGCGCATTGTTGGGCAGGCCCGCCGCTACCAGCTTGTGGAACATGGGCTTGGAACGGGTGGAGGAGTGCTTGCCGCCCACCCAGATGGCGATCTTGGAATGGACCGGGTCGTTGATCTGCATGGGCGGGCAGGGCGGATAGCAGGCGCCGCAGCACACGCACTTCTTCTCGTCCACTTCCAGCGACGGCTTGCCGTCCACCAGGGCGGGACGGATGGCCGCCACCGGGCAGCGCGCGATGACCGCCGGGCGTTCGCAGACGCCGGCCACCAAAGCGTGGTTGATCACCGGCGGCTTGGTGTGCTGGACGTTGATGGCGATATCGCCCTGGCCGCCGCAATTGATCTGACAGCACGAGGTGGTGATCTTGACGCGGTTGGGCATCTCCTCGGACTTGAACTCGTCGACGAGTTCGTCCATCAGCGCCTTGACCACGCCCGAGGCGTCGGTGCCGGGGATGTCGCAGTGCAGCCAGCCCTGGGTATGGCTGATGAAGCCCACCGAATTGCCGGTGCCGCCCACCGGAAAGCCGTCCTTTTCCAGACGCTCGATCAGCGGGGCCACCTTGGCCTCGTCGGTGGTCATGAATTCCACCGAGGAGCGCACGGTGAAGCGCACATGGCCGTCACAGAAGGTGTCGGCGATGTCGCACAGGGCGCGGATGGTGTGGACGTCCATCTGGCGCTGGGTGCCGGCCTTGACGGTGTACACCGCCTCGCCCGAGTCCGAGACGTGGCGCAGCACGCCGGGGCGGGGACGGTCGTGGAAGGCCCACTGGCCGTAATTGCGGACCAGGGCCGGATGCATGAACTGCTTGGAATCCGGGACGCCGCATTCGACGGGACGACGAAGTTCGCTCATATCCTTGGTCTCCTACTCGGCGGCCGAATTCTTGCGCTCGGCCCACTTGCGGGCCTCCTCGTCCCATCCGTCGGTGCGGATGTAGGAGTTGGTGCGCGGCTGGTTGATCATGTTGACGTCGAGTTCGAGACCCAGGCCTTCCAGGTAATTGACCAGGCCGATACGCTCGATCATCTCGCCGGTGCGCTCGTGCTCCAGCGCGTTGTCGGCGAAGAAATCGAGCATGTTGTGGGCCAGCTCCACCAGACCAGCGAAATCCTCCTCGGTCTCCAGCTTCATGAAGGGGACCAGGACGGTGCCCATCAGGTCGCCGATCTTCAGCGTGCGCTTGCCGCCCACCAGGATGCAGATGCCCCGCTCCTTGCCGGGCTTGAGCGCCTTGGTGCAGACGTTGATGCAGTGCATGCAGCGCACGCAGGACTTGTTGTCCACGTCCAGGGTGTCGTCGTCGTTCAACCCTAAGGCCTGGGTTGGGCACATGCGGATCACCTGGTTGATGAATTCCTTGCGGCCCAATTGCTTGACCTTGGCCTTCACCTCGTCCTGGTCGACCTGCATGTCGTCCTTCCAGGTGCCCAGGATGGCGACGTCGGCGCGCTGGGTGGCGTTGGCGCAGTCATTGGCGCAGCCCGAGAACTTGAACTTCATCTTGTAGGGCAGCGAGGGACGGTGAATGTCGTCGGTGAAGTCGTTGATGATGGCGCGATGGGCGGCCAGGGTGTCGTAGCAGGCCTGCTCGCACCGGGCCGGGCCGACGCAGGAGGCGGCGGTGCGCACGCCGGCGCCGGCGCCGCCCATGTCGAAGCCCATCTCGTTCAGCTTGTCCCAGGCGGGCTGCACCTGCTCGGTGCGGCAGCCCTGGAACATGATGTCGCCCGATTGGCCGTGCAGGGCGATCAGGCCCGAGCCGTGCTCCTCCCAGATGTCGCACATCTGGCGCAGCGTCTTGGTGTCATAGAAGAAACCCGGCGCCGGCATGATGCGCAGCGTGTGGAATTCCGAGGATTCGGGGAACTGGGCCGCCTGCTCGGAAAAGCGGGCGATGACGCCGGCGCCATAGCCGAACACGCCCACCGTGCCGCCCTTCCAATAGCCCTTGCGGGTCTGGTAGCTGTGCTCCAGCTGGCCCAGCAGGCCCTTCATGATCTTGGCGCTGGGCTTGTCCCCGTCCTCGGCCAGACGCTTCAGGCCCGTCACGAAGCTGGGCCAGGGACCGCTTTCCAGCTGGTCGAGCATGGGGGTCGGCGGCATCTTCTTCGACATTGTTGTTTCGCTCCCTCACCGTCGTCACTACGCGTTCGCACGCGCGCCAAAACGGCGCGGCAATACGCTGGGTCAACTTTTTGATCCGTTGGGAAGCTTTGCTCCCGGACCTCTCCTGATTGTCCGGCCGTTCTATGCGGCTCGTTACATTCGAGGATGATAATATTATGGACAGCGTCGATCCAAGTGGATTCTTTAGCGAATTCGCATGAAAATGGCGGGGGAGGAAAAATTCCAATGATTCCAAGCTATTTTCGCCTGGATGATCGGGACGCATATGGGCGCTGGCGCGAGTCCAGGCTGGCCCGCGCCCCTCGGGACGTGGGTGACCTGGTCGTCGAAGTGGGCGACATCGCCGCGCTGAGTGGGGCCGAATTGGCGGCGCTGCGCGACCGGCTCGGCCGTTGCAACATGGCGGTCTACGCCGAGCGGCCCAAGCCGGGTCGCGACGACAAGGCGGCGCTGAAATCCCTGGGCGCCCGGCTGGGGCTGGCGACGCTGGATGCCAATGCCCTGGCCGACGACGATGGCATCACGCCCCTGGCCGTGCACCGCGAGGGCCAGCGCGCCCGCTATATCCCTTACACCGAGCGGCCCATCACCTGGCACACCGACGGCTATTACAATCCGCCGGAGCGCATTGTGCGCGCCCTGCTGCTCCATTGCGCCGGCAAGGCGGCCGAAGGCGGCGCCAACCGGCTGATGGACCACGAGATGCTCTATATTCTGCTGCGCGATCAGGACCCGGAGCTGATCCGGGTACTGATGCAGCCCGACGCCATGACCATTCCCGGCAATGACGAGGAAGGGCTGACCCGCCCGGCCACCGTGGGGCCGGTGTTCTCGGTCAATGCCGACGGAAGCCTGCACATGCGCTATACGGCGCGGTCGCGCAACGTGGTGTGGTCCGAGGCGGCCGCCCCGGCGGCGGCGGCCATCCGGCGCCTGCTGGACGGGCCGTCGCCCCACATCTTCGAGCATGTGTTGGAGCCCGGCCAGGGGCTGGTCTCCAACAATCCGTTGCACACCCGCGAACCCTTCAAGGACGATCCCGCCAGTCCACGCCTGCTGTATCGTGCCCGCTATCACGAGAGGATTTCATGACCACCGACGATCCCCAATTCGCCAAGGAAGACGTGACTCACCTCGCCACCCTGGCGGCCCCCTGGAGTCGCGAGATCAGCTTTTCCGCCGTGGATCACGAAAGCGGCCTGAGAATCCTGCGGATGCGCATCAAGGAAGGCCGCGCCCGCTTCACCATCGTCGATCTCGATGAGAAGACGGTGGCTGAGATGATGGCGGTGATGGGGGAGTGGGGCGCGAAATAGCTGTGGGCTCCGCCCACGCCCGCAAAGGGCCCGAGGCCCTTTGATCCCCGTGGGGTAGGGGAATGGGACCTGTCAGGCCGTGCCCCGGACCAGATCGAGGATGATTTCCTCCAGTTCCGGCTCGGCGCCCAGGCCGGTGGCCAGGGCGACTTGGCGGCCGTGGCTTGCCACCGGGCCGGTCTCGCCCTGGGAGAGGCTGAACAGCGGCGGGATGTCGCGGCCGGCGTGCAGGCCTTGCGCCACCAGCAGCGGCAGGGCCACCACCTGCCGGCCCTTGATCAGATCGGGCCAGTGGCGGGCGAGGGGCTCCTGCTCCAGGAAGACCAGCTCCACCTCGGCGAAGTGATTCATGGCGGCCAAGGCCGCGGCGATGGCGCGGGGCGTCTCGCCCGCGCCGCCCGGCCGTGCCGAGCCATGGGCGATCAGCAGCAGGCTGGTCCCGCCCGGCGCCCAGCCGCAGGACCGCGCCACGCCATCGGCACGGCAGGCCAGCAGGCCGGGCAGGCGGGGATGGGTGCCGGCCGGCTCGGTGTAGATCACCCGGCGGTCATCGCGCAGGGTTACCTGACCGGTCAGTCCAATTTCGCGCGGGATCAGGGTGCCGGTGTAATAGCCCCGCCCGGCGAAGACCGGAACCACGTACACGGTCTTGGATTGGACCAGGGACAGGGCGGCCGCGAGCGGCGGGTCCTGCTTCATGAACACCGCCGTCACCTCGGCGAACAGCCCTCTGGCCCGGATGGACTCCGCCAGGGCCAGGATGGGCCTGGCGGCATCGGGGTAGTTGCCCGAGCCATGTCCCACCAGCACCAGGGCGGAGGATTGGGGGGTCACGGCTTGCCGAACCAGTCCAATTCGTCGGCCAGCCCAACCACCTTGCCGATGATCAGCAGGGTGGGGGCCTGCAATCCGGCCTCGCGGGTCAGGCCCAGCAGGGTGTCCAGGGTTCCCACCACCCGGCGCTGGCGCGGCGTGGTGCCGCTTTCCACCGCCGCCGCAGGGGTGTCGGCGGGCAGGCCAGCGGCCATCAGCCGCCCGGCGATCTCGGGCAGGGCCTGCAGACCCATATAGACCGCCAGGGTGATGTCCGGGTCGGCCAGCTTGGCCCAGTCCAGGTCGAGCGAGCGGTCCTCGCGCAGATGGCCGGTGACGAAGCGCACGCCGGTGGCCAGCCCGCGATGGGTCAGCGGAATGCCGGCATAGGTGGAACAGCCGGCGGCGGCGCTGATGCCCGGCACCACCTCGAAGCCGATGCCGTGGCGGGCCAGATACAGGGCTTCCTCGCTGCCGCGTCCGAAGACGAAGGGATCGCCACCCTTGAGACGCACCACATCGCGGCCCGATTGCGCCAGACGCAGCAACAGCTCGTTGATCTCGTCCTGGACCAGATGGTGGTTACCCAGCGCCTTGCCGGCATAGAGGCGCTCGGCGGCGGCCGGGATCAGGTCCATGATTTCCTTACTGACCAGTCGGTCATAGACCACTAGGCCGGCGCCCTGGATCAGGCGCAGTGCCTTGACGGTCAGCAGGTCGGGGTCGCCCGGCCCCGCCCCGATCAGAAAAACCCGCCCTGCCTTGGTATCAGACGTGGCCTTGCTCATGGCCTCTCCCGCTCTTTATATTATCTTACACTAAAGTAATGGGCGCCCTGGGCGCCACGAAATTCCGTCACCGGCCAACCCGGCCATCGTCCGCCCCTTCCCCTCACCGGGGGCGGTCGGATATGGTGGCGCAAATTGACGTCTTTGACATCGGCCGTTTTGTGACCCCAAGCCATTCCGCTCCGCCGCAACCATCCCACCCGCATCCGGGGCATCCGCATCCGGGCCACCGGCATGTGCGGCGGCGGCGGACCTTGCGGCGCACGGTCTACCACATGCTGGGCGGCGACGGCCATTCCGACCTGCTGGTCAAGATGGTGGACGCCTTCCTCATCGCCCTGATCGTCTTGAACGTGGCGGCGGTGGTGCTGGAATCCATCGAGCACCTGTCCATCGCCCATGGGCCGGTGTTTCACGCCTTCGACCTGACCTCGGTGGCCATCTTCAGCCTGGAATACGTGCTGCGCCTGTGGACGGCGGTGGAGCTGGACGATCCCAAGTTCCGCCATCCGGTCTGGGGGCGGCTGCGCTGGGCGGTGTCGCCCATGGCCATCGTCGACCTGCTGGCGGTGCTGCCGTTCTTCCTGGGCATCGTGGTCGAGCTGGACCTGCGGGCCATCCGCGTGCTGCGCGTGCTGCGGGTCTTCAAGCTGGGCCGCTATTCCATGGCCATGAACGTCATGGCGGCGGTGGCGCGCCAGGAAGCGCGTTCCATCGGCTCGGTGCTGTTCGTCATGATGGTGATCCTGGTGCTGACGTCGAGCCTGATCTACCTGTTCGAGCACCGGGCCCAGCCCCATGTGTTCAGCGATATTCCCACCTCCATGTGGTGGGCGGTGGTGACGCTGACCACCTTGGGCTATGGCGACATGGTGCCGGTCACGCCGCTGGGGCGGATGCTGGGCGCGCTGACCGCTATTCTGGGCGTGGGCATGATCGCCTTGCCGGCCGGTGTTCTGGCCTCGGGCTTTTCCGAGCAGATGCGCATCCGCCGCGAGGAATACCGCGAGGCGGTGGAAAAGGCGCTGGAGGACGGCTCCATCAACCGCTCGGAACGTCGCCTGCTGGACCGCACGCGGCGCAGCCTGCAGCTCTCCGAGGAAGAAGCGTCGCTGATCCTGCGCCAGTCGGTGGAAACGGGGCACCTTTGCCCCCATTGCGCCAAGCCGCTGCGCGGGCCGCATTCCCATCCGGAAGAGGATTGAGCGGAGCCCGCTACCCCCCGAATCCGGCCTTGACCAGCAGGACGTGGAAGTCGCGCAGGGCCTTTTGCGCCCGCTCGGCGTCGGTGAAGCCGTCGATAAAATGGGCGTCGAAATTGGGCTGGCGCAGCAGGGCCAGGATGCGCTGGCGGGCGCGGTTCATGGCCTTGCCCTCGGGCAGCACGCCGGCGGCGCAGAACTGGACGAGGCGCACGGCGCGGTCGCGCAGGTGGGAATCCTGGTGGTCCAGCTTCTCGACGATCTGCTCGGTGACCAGATAGGCCTCCAGCATGGTGTCGATGAAGCCGCAGATCTTTTCACGCACCGCCGGCGGCAGGGCGGTGGTGGCGGCGGCGGTCTTGTGCGCCAGGGTGGCACGCAGCATCTTGTCCTTGGGTGGCAGGGAGCGCAGGCAGAAATCGCCCAGATGGCGGGCCGACAGGCAGTAATCCACCAACTCGGCGATATCGGCGATGGCGTCGCCGCCCCAGGGGGTGGCGGCCAGGTTGCAGATATAGATCAGCCCCAGGGCGCGGTCGGGCAGCATGCGGAACAGGCCATTGACCGTGGCCTTGCGGCCCGCCGCGCCGCCCTGCTCGATCTGGCGGGAATAGCGGATGGTCAGGGCCTCGGCGGTCTCGGGTCCCGAGATGAAGCCGGTGGGCGTCATGGCACGGTCCACCAGCTTCTTCAACTCCTCCAGCTCCTTGCCTTCCTGGCTGCGGTAGAGCGGGTTGGGCGACTTGATCTGGCGGTGGGCGCGGTCCAGCAGGCAGGCGCGGCTGATGGGCAGCTTGGCCTCGCCGAACAGGCGGTTGAGGATAACGGCGGATTCGCCGGCCTCGCTCTTCTCGGTGGGAAACTTGCCGTCGGCCAGGTCGAACATGCGGCAGATGGCGGCGCCCAGGCCGGGCTGCCAGCCGAGGATTTCCTGCACCACCGCCGAGCCCAGCACATCGGCGATAACGCCGTCCAGCAGTTCGACGGCATGGGGGTCGGAATCCTCGACCGCCAGCTTGCACAGGAATTCGAGCTTGCCGACCCAGGAGCGGGCGTTGATCAGGTCGCGCGACAGCAGCACCATGGCCAGATAGTCGACGTCCTCGCCGGCCGCCTTGCCCCTGATCTCCCGGATGGCGTCGGAGAACCGGCCGTCCAGCTTGGGCAACTGAAGGTTCTCCACCCGCCTGGCGCGGGCCGAGATGTCGTCGATGGACTTGAAGATCTCCTGGCTGCGCGACTTGGAATCCTGGTCGGAATCCTTGGTCTGCAACTGGGACACCCGATCCACGGCCGACGGCACCAGGGTGTCCTTTTCCTGGAGCCGCTTCAGCTCCTTGTAATTGTGCATCAGCTCGGTGGGCGTCAGGATCGCCTTGTCGAGATAGCTGCGGAAGATGCGGTTGACCACGCTGCGGCCGGAATTCCCCAGGAACTCGTCGGGGGTCTCGCACTTTTCCGGGACCTCGTCGATCTGGGCGATGCGGACCGGGCCGTCGTCATTGACCGAACGGGTCTGGGCGAAGATCTCGGTCTCGTCCATGGTGCCGTCCGAGCGCATCCAGTTGCGCACGATGCGCGCACCCTCGCACTTCTTGTCGGCCAGGAATTTCTTGGCGAGCGCTCGCGCCTCTACCTCCTTTGGAACGACAGTTTCCGTCGCCCAACGGCCGCCCTTGCTGACCTGAACTTCAAAGTTTTCCCGACTGGAGACCATTCTGGTCCTCGCCCGCCACGTGTATTCATGCCCACCGACCAGACATTCAGTCTCGGATGGATACTGAAAAATAGCCGCTGCCGACACACTATGTCACGGGGTTATTCGGATAATCACGGATAGGCATACACATAAGGCGGGTTGCGGTTCGCGCCGCGAACGTCCAGAATCCGGCCAGAACCCCATGGGGAATGGGCGGGGGAGGATCGAAGAAGATGTCGAGCTACAGGATTTCCTATATCCGCTCCACCGGCTGGACCCGCCTGGGACTGGCGGGCGCGGTGGGCATATTGTTCATCTCGCCCATGCTGTGGGCCTTGGGCACCTTCGGGACCGGCGACGACGCCCTGCATCGCGCGGTGATCTTCGCCCTGTCGGGCCTGTGGTTCTCGGTGGGGACATTCTATGTGGTCGGCTGGGCGCTGCAGGGCTTCGTGGTCCGCCAGAAGGTCTCCGACGAGGATGCCGACGAAGGTCCCGCCCGCCGCCCGCTCCCCAGCGCTCCGCCGCCCGCCGCCCGTCCGCCGGCCCGTCCTTCCGGGCATTAACAGGCTGCGAAAAGGCTCCCCTTCGGGGGCGTTTGCCCCCGATCCCCCAATCGGGAAGCCCAGCTTCCCGAACCCTTTAGTTTCTTGAAAAGCTGGTGCCTCCGAACGGGCCAGGGTGGTAGCCCTGCCACGCAAGCGGGGTTTCGCCACAGCTTGCTCCAAGAGCCAAGGCCAGCCATCCGATCCACGCATGCCGCCATGCGGCCGCCGGGGGCGAGTCCTGCGCTCGGCCCTTGAATCCTGCCGCCACCCCTATATATTAGAGTCATCTAACATATTGTGATGATTCCAAGGACGAGGTGCGTGATGCTCAAGGATTGGAACGAATTGGCCAACGGGCTGTCCAAGATGGTGGGACAGGTGCGCGGTGGGGTGCCCGAAGTGATGAAGGGCTTTTCCGCCATGGCCAAGGCGGCGACCGCCGATGGGGCGCTGGACGGCAAGACCAAGGAACTGATCGCCCTGGCGCTGGGCATCGCAGCGCGCTGCGACGGCTGTCTCGCCTTCCACGCCAAGGCGGTGGTGGATCTTGGCGGCACCCGCGACGAGGTGATGGAGACCATCGCCATGTCGGTCTACATGGGCGGCGGGCCGTCGCTGATGTACGGCGCCCTGGCGCTCGAGGCCTATGACCAGTTCGCGGCCAAGAAGCAGGCCGCCGAGTGATGGTGACGCTGTCGCCCATGGATTGGGGGCTTGCCCTGGCGGGCGGGCTGCTGATCGGGCTGGCGGCGGCCGGGCTGATGCTGACCTACGGCCGGGTGGCCGGGGTCAGCGGCCTGGTGCGCAATGCCCTGGGCGGCCGGCTGGAGGCCGTCGCCTTCGTGATCGGGCTGCCGCTGGGCGCCCTGCTGGTTCAGGTCGTGGCCGGGGGCGGCGCAGCCGTCGCCTTCGCCTCGCCGGGGCGCCTCGCCCTGGCCGGTCTGCTGGTGGGCGTGGGGGCCGGGCTGGCCAATGGCTGCACCAGCGGCCACTCGGTCTGCGGCATCGCTCGCCTGTCGCCCCGTTCTCTGGTGGCGACGGTCCTGTTCATTGCGGTGGGCGCCGTCATGGTCGCCCTGGTGGGAGTACCCAATCCATGAGCCGCGCCCTTGTCTTCCTGCTGATCGGCGTGGTGTTCGGCGCCGGCCTGGCCCTGTCGGGGATGACCGATCCCGCCAAGGTGGTGGGCTTCCTCGATTTCTTCGGTCATTGGGACCCGCGCCTGACCGCCACCATGGGCGGCGCCGTCGCCATGGCGTTTCTGGGCCAGTGGCTGCTGCGCCGCCGCGGCCGGACCCTGGCGGGGGCCGAGATTCCCGCGCCGCCGCCCACGCGGATCGACGCCCGGCTGCTGATCGGTTCCACCGTTTTCGGGGCCGGCTGGGGACTGGCCGGGTTGTGTCCGGCGCCCGCTTTGGCGGTTTCCCTGCACCATCCGGTGGCGCTGGTCTTCGTGGCTGGCTTCGTCGCCGGATTGCTGGGTGTGGCCCGGCTGGCCGGGGGAAAGGCGTAGGGCGAGTCACATCGCCTATTCCTCCCCGGCCTTTCCGCGGGTTATCCTTGCCGCCCTTCTCGGAAAAGCGGCCGGGTATCCCATGCGTGACCACGAGATCGAGGCGGCCTGGCGCGGGCTGGCCTCGTGCGAGCAATGCTCTATCCGCGACCTGGTGCTGTTCGCCGACCTCAAGGGTGAGGATTTCGGCGTCATCCACCTGCCCATCGAGGATATCCGCCTGCCGGCCGGGGCCGCCCTCTACCAGCCGGGGCAGGAGGCTGGGCACGCCTTTACCGTGCGCGAGGGGCTGTTCAAGCTGGAACAGTATCTCCCCGACGGCAGCCACCGCATCGTCAGCCTGCTGGGCCAGGGCGACGTGGCCGGGCTGGAGGCCACGGTGGCCGATGCCTACGAGCACGCGGCGGTCGCCCTGTCGCCCGCCAAGGTCTGCCGCATCCCCCGCGAGGTGCTGACCCGCCTGTCGCCCAAGCTGCACCGCCAGCTAATGAAGAAGTGGCACGACGCCGTCCAGCGCTCCCACGAATGCACCCGCGAATTGTCCACCGGCAGCGCCCGGCAGCGGGTGGCCCGGCTGTTCCGGCTGCTGGCCCCCGAGACCTCCCCCGATTGCCGCCTGTTCGGGCGGGAGGACCTGGGGGCGCTGCTGGGCATCACGCCCGAAACCGCCAGCCGGGTGGTGGCGGAATTCAAGCGCCTGGGCGTGGTCACCGAGATCGCGCCGAACCTGTTCCAGCGCGATCTCGCCGCCCTCGACGGCATCGCCGGCGAGGGCTGACTCCGCTTACCGGTCGGGTCCGGCGAACAGGGTTTCCGTCTTGACCTGGCGGCCGGGTCCGGTGAGCTGGAAGCTGACCGGCATGCTCTTGGACACCACCTTGTCGGCGGGAATGGTGACGTAGAGGCGGAACGAGCCCACGGAATCGCGGGGGACCTGCATTTCGGCCTCGGCCACGGAATCCTCGCCACCCACCACCGTGATGGTGGCGCCCTCGATGCCGGCCAGGCGCAGCTTGAAGGTCCGGTCCTCGGACTTCATGTTGAGGATCTTGTAGACATAGCCGTTGCGGATGGAGCCGTCCGACATCTGCACGAACAGCGGCGCTCGCTCGTGCAGCACGTTGACGTCCACGTCGGGACGCGTGGTCAGGCGGAACAGCATGACCGAGGCCACCAGGGCCAGGATGGCGCCATAGGCCAGGGTCCGCGGCCGGATCAGGCGCAGCCCGCCGCTGCGACCCTCGCCGCGCGCCGCCAGATTGGCCGAGGAATCATAGGACACCAGGCCGTGGGGCAGCTTGAAGCGGTCCATCACCTGATTGCAGGCGTCGATGCACAGACCGCAGCCGATGCACGCCAGCTGATTGCCGTTGCGGATGTCGATGCCGGTGGGGCAGGCCTGGACGCAGGCCAGGCAGTCGACGCAATGGCCGCGTCCGGTGAAGTCGCGGTTGGCCGGGGCCGGGCCGCGGGCCTCGCCCCGCCAGGCCTCGTAGGAAATGATCAGCGAATGCTCGTCGAACATGGCCGACTGGAAGCGGGCATAGGGGCACATATAGATGCACACCTGCTCGCGGGCATAGCCGGCCAGCAGGAAGCACAGTCCCCCCACCACGGCGATGGCGCCATAGGTCGCGGTGCTGGCCTGACCGGTGAAGATGTCGCGCAGCATCTCGAAGGCGTCGCCGAAATAGAGCGTGAAGCCGATGCCGCAGGCCGCCGCGATGGCCAGCCAGATGACGTTGACCAGGGCCTTTTTCGCCAGCTTGCCCGCCGACAGGGGGGCGCGGTCGAAGGCGATGCGCTGGTTGCGCTCGCCGATCACCAGCCGCTCCACCGCCACGAACAGATCGGTATAGACCGTCTGCCAGCACAGGAACCCGCACCAGACGCGCCCCACCAGCGAGGTCATCAGGAACAGGGCGATGGCGGCGAAGAACAGCAGGCCGGTCAGGAAGTAGACTTCCTGCGGCCAGATCTCGATGAAGAAGAAATAGCCGCGCCGTCCCGCCATGTCGGCCAGGATGGCCTGGCTGGGCGCCCCGGGGCCGCGATCCCAGCGGATCAGCGGCGCCAGATGCCAATAGGCCAGCAGCAGGACGCTGGCCCACCACTTGAAGCTGCGGTAACGCCCCTTCACGCCTCGGGGGTGGATCTTGGCCGAGGCGGCGTAGGCCGGTGTCGCGGAACAGGCAGGGGACGGCTGAGGCGTCTTGCCGAGCATGGACATGAGGGGGCTCTTTCGCTGTGGTTAGCCCGCCGAGCCTAGGCGGTGGCGGCCTTGGGCCGCATTGACAATTCGCAGGGTGGGTCTGGAATTTTTATAAAACGAACAAGGCCGCCGACGGGGAGCGTGCGGCGGCCTTGTCGGTATGACGCCAAGGGAGGGCAAGGCTGTCATGACGCCACCGGGAACGCGGCGTCGCCGATCAGGCGGGAAAGGGCCGGAGGCGCTTGTGGACAGGGGATCTGCCCCCGGCCTTCCCGCATGAGAAGCCTTCCCAGGCTACGCGCCGGGAGGGGGCGGCGCATTGACAATTCGCAGTCCGGAATCGTCATTTGCGCCGCCGGCTGGTGCCGTTGCCCATGTGAACGCCTGCATTGAATGGTTGAGCGGTATACGCCATAGGGATATGATGGCCTAATCTTAAGGATAGGTCGGCCGCTGGGCCGGCAGGAGGGGCAGGATGGAACGCCTTCTCTCGCGGTGGCCGCTCCGGCGCCAGGTCGCTTCCCTTACCATCATCGCTGGTCTGGTGTTTCTCGCGGCGGCCCTGCTGCTGTGGGACAGCCATCTGCGCGAGGAATCCGCCCGTAGCGAAGCCGAGGGGTTTCGCGCCGTGATGGCTCTGACCGATAAGGTGGACATCGCCCTGCTGCAGGCGCGCCGTCAGGAAAAAAACTTCCTGCTGCGCCGTGACGAGGATTCCGCCGCCAAGCAGCCGCGCCACGTGGCCGCGGCCCGCGAGGCCCTGGACCGGATGGCCGCCGTGCTGCCCGGCGACGGGCCGCCCCGGCGCGAGTTGATCGCCAAGGTCAAGGACGGGGCCGAGCGCTATAGCCGTGCCTTCGTCTCCCTGGTGGAGACCCAGCGCAAGGTGGGCTTCACCGATCAGGTCGGCCTGCTGGGGGCCTTGCGCAATTCCGCCCTGGACATGGAAAAGGTGCTGACGGCCGGCGACGAGCCCAGCCTTACCATCCTGGTCCTACAGATGCGGCGCACGGAAAAGAACTTCCTGCTGCGCCGACAGGCGGCGGACCGGGCCGAGCTGGACGCGCTGGTGGCGGCCTTTGCCAAGGCGCTGCCCCTCTCGGGGATGCCGGCGGCGGAGCGGGGGGCGCTGGCCGAGAGCCTGGAGCGCTATCACCGTGATTTCCGCGCCGCCGCCGACGGCCTGGATCAGGTCGTCGCCCTGGAAAAGGAGATGATCGCCGTCCACCGCGACTGGCTGGAAGGGGTGCTGGAGACCATGGTGGCCGACGCCCAATCCGCCGCCACGGCCGCCGAATCCCGGGCTGCCCAGGTGGCGGGCGCCGCCCAGCGGACCCAGCAGATGGTGATGGGCGGCGGCTTCATCCTGATCCTGACCCTGGGCCTGTGGCTGGGGCGCTCCATCGAGCGGCCCATCCGGCGGATCGCCGATGTGATGAAGGCCCTGGCCGCCGGTGACAAGGCGGCGGCCATTCCCGCCCAGGACCGCCACGACGAGGTGGGCGAGATGGCCCGCGCCGTCCAGGTCTTCCACGACGCCATGGTCGAGGCCGACCGCCTGCGCGAGGTGCGCGAGGCCGAGCGCCTCCGCTCCGAGGCGGAAAAGGCCGCCGCCATCCGGGCCATGGCCGACGACTTCGAAGCCAGCGTCAAGAGCAAGGTCGCCGAGGTCGAGCGCGCCACCGGCGGCATCCGCCAGACCGCCCAGGTCATGGCGGGGCGCTCGGAACGCAGCGGCTCGCGCTCGCTGGACGTGGGCGACGCGGTGAACATCACCACCGAGCGGGCGACCGGCGCCGCCGAGGCGACCCGGCAACTGGCCCTGGCCATCAACGAGATCGCCGGCCAGGTGGCCAAGTCCACCGAGATCGCCCGCCAGACGGTGGAGGACGTCAATATCACCGCCAATCGAATGGGGGGGCTGGCCCAATCGGTGCAGTCCATCGGCGAGGTGGTCAGACTGATCAGCGACATCGCCGCCCAGACCAACCTGCTGGCGCTCAACGCCACCATCGAGGCGGCGCGGGCGGGTGAAGCCGGCAAGGGCTTTGCCGTGGTGGCGGGCGAGGTCAAGAATCTCGCCAACCAGACCGCCAGGGCCACCGAGGAAATCTCGCGCCAGGTGGGCGAGGTCCAGGACTCGTCCCATGGCATGGCCGACAGCATCGGCAGCATCGTCGACATCATCCGAACTCTGGACGAAATCTCGGCCGCCATCGCCGGCGCGGTGCAGGAGCAGGAGGCCGCCACCCGCGAGATCGCCGACGATATCGACGAGGTGGCCCGTCAGGCCCAGAACGTCTCGAGCAATGTGGGGGATCTGTCGCGCTCTTCGGCCCAGACCTGCGCCGGAACGGTGCGGGTGATCTGGAGCGCCAAGAGCCTGACCCAGGTGGTCGAGGCCCTGACCGCCGAAACCGATCGCTTCCTGGTGCGGGTGCGGCAATAGCCGCCCCTCCCGTCAAGAGGAGGAAGGACATGCAATACAGCATCGCCAGGAATGGTCAGGCCGTCACCGTCGCTCTTCAGGGGCAGCTGAACTTCGCCGCCAACGACATCTTCGCCGGCCTGTTGCGCGACCTGGACGGGGTCGAGGCAAAGCAGGTGGTGTTCGACCTGTCGGGCCTCAGCCACATCGATTCGGTGGGGCTGGGGCTGCTCTACATCGCCCGGGAAGACTTGGACGGGGTCGGGGCGGTCATGAGCCTGGCCAAGCCCCAGGGCGGGGTGAAGCGCCTGCTGGAACTGACCGAGGCCGGTGAAACCTTCCGGATCACCGACTGAGAAGCCCCGGCGCCGGTGACGGGAGTCACCGGCGCCGGGAAATCGGGGATCAGTTCATCTTGCAGGTCTTGATGCCGAAGGGCAGATAGGCCGGGCACCAGCCGATGGCGGCGGTGGCCAGCGGCACCACGCCGATCCAGCCCCACAGGCCGATGATGCCCGTCAGGGTCAGGCCGATCAGGACCAGGCCGACCACGATGCGCAGGATGCGGTCGATGCCGCCGACGTTCTTGTTCATGATGTCCACTCCGTGCTGGTTCGGTTATCCGAAGATGGCCCGAGCATAGGAGCGGCAGCGGCGGCCTGTCGGTGATCTAGTCACACACTTTGCTAATTTAGTTCTCGGCCAGCGCCGCAGGATTGGTCAGGGTCAGGCTGCCCCGCGACAGGGCGACCCAGCCTCGTCGCTCGAAATCCTTGAGCAGGCGGCTGATCACCTCGCGGGCGCTGCCCAGTTCCACGGCAAGATCCTGGTGGGTGGCGGTGACCGAACCGCTGCCCTTGGCCCGCGCCAGCAGGCAGGCGGCAAGCCGGCGGTCCATGCGGCCGAACGCCACCTCGTCGATCAGCATCAGCAGGCTGGAAATGCGCGAGCCGTAGGCGCGGAAGACGAAGTCGCGGAAGGCTTCCGAACGCCCCAGCAACTCGCGGAAGGCCGAGGCCGGCAGGATCTGGGCGGTGACGTCGCTTTCGGCGATGCCCTCGGCATCGTAATCCACCCCGCTCATCAGGCAGGCGGTGGTCACGATGCAGGTCTCGCCCGCCGCGACGCGGTAAAGGACGATCTCGCGGCCCGATTCCGCCACCTTCTGCACCCGGACCTCGCCTGACAGCAGGATCAGGTAGGCCTGACACGGGCTGCCCTCGCCGAACACCCGGGTGCCGGCGGGAAGGCTGGCCGGGCGGCAGAGCGCCCGCAGCCGGTCGCGGGTCGGCTGGTCCAGCCCGGCCAGATCGGGGACGGTGCGGGTCCAGTCCTGCGTGGGCTGTGCCACGGGGTTCAGGCCCCCACAGCCGCCTTGATCCTGGCCACCTGATCGGGGGCATAGAAGCTGCACACGCCGCGCTTGGCGGCGGGCTCGAGCCCCAGATCCTTGATGGCCTTCTTCACCTTGCCATCGGACACGCCCAGCGCCTTGGCAATGTTGCCGGGGCTCAAATTCTCGTCGGCCATGATCTTTTCCTCGCAATAGATGGGTGCGGCGATCAGACATCCAGGTCGGTGGCGAACCTGGCCCGTTCCTGAATGAAGGCGAAGCGCAGTTCGGGCTTGCGGCCCATCAGGCTTTCCACCAGGCGGGCCACATCCTTGGCCTCTTCATGATCCTCCTCGGTGCGGCCCGAGGGGATGGTGACCCGCAGCAGGGTGCGCCGGCTAGGGTCCATGGTGGTTTCCTTGAGCTGGGCGGGGGGCATTTCGCCCAGGCCCTTGAAGCGGCTGATCTCCACGTTCTTCTTGTTGGCGAACAGGGTCTTCAGCAGCTCTTCCTTGTGGGCGTCGTCGCGGCCGTAGGCGACGATCTGGCCATGGGCCAAGCGGTACAGCGGCGGCAGCGCGAGGTACAGGTGCCCGTTGCGGATCAGCTCGGGCATTTCCTGGTAGAAGAAGGTCATCAGCAGCGACGCGATGTGGGCGCCGTCCACGTCGGCGTCGGTCATGATGATGATCTTCTCGTAGCGCAGCTTCTCGTCGTCGTAATTGTCGCGCGCGCCGCAGCCCAGGGCCTCCATCAGGTCCTTCAGCTCCTGGTTCTGGCGCAGCTTGTCGGTCGACGCCGAGGCGACGTTGAGGATCTTGCCGCGCAGCGGCAAAATGGCCTGGGTCTCGCGGTTGCGGCCGGACTTGGCGGAACCGCCCGCCGAATCGCCCTCCACCAGGAACAGTTCGGTGCCCACATTGACCGAGCGCGAGCAGTCGGCCAGCTTGCCGGGCAGGCGCAGACGCTTGGTGGGCGTCTTGCGGTTCATTTCCTTGGCCTGACGGCGGCGTGCCCGGTCCTCGGCCTTCTCGATCAGGCGGGTGAGCAGGGCGCCGGCCGAGGCCTTGTCGCCCGACAGCCAGTGGTCGAAGTGGTCCTTGACCGCGTTTTCCACCAGACGGGTGGCCTCGGGGCTGGCCAGCTTTTCCTTGGTCTGGCCCTGGAACTGCGGGTCGCGGATGAACAGGCTGACCATGACGCAGGCGCCGACCATCACGTCCTCGGCGGTGATCTGCCCGGCCTTCTTGTTGCCGGCCATCTCGCCATAGGAGCGCAGGCCCTTGGTCAGCAGATTCCGGAAGCCGGCCTCGTGGGTGCCGCCCTCGGGGGTGGGCACGGTGTTGCAATAGGTGTTGACGAAGCCTTCTTCGTCATCGTCGGGCCAGGCCAGCGCCCATTCCACCTGTCCCATGTCGTCGGCAAGCGGGGCGGTGCCTTGGAACATGTCCTTGGTGACCAGCGGCCGCTCCTTGAGTACCGCCTTGAGGAAGTCGGTGAGGCCGCCGGGAAAGTGCAGCGTGTCCTCGGCCGGAATCTCGTCGCCGTCCTTGATCAGCAGCGGATCGCATTTCCAGCGGATCTGCACGCCCCGGAACAGATAGGCCTTGGACCGCGCCATGCGGTAGAGCGGGCCGGGGCGCAACTGGGCGCGCTCGCCGAAGATCTGGGCGTCGGGATGGAAGATGACGGTGGTGCCGCGCCGGTTCTGCACCGGCCCCACCTTTTCCAGCGGCCCCAGCGGCAGCCCGCGGGAGAAGCGCTGGCTCCACAGCACCCGGTCGCGAGCCACCTCGACGGTCAGCGCGTCGGACAGGGCGTTGACCACCGAGACGCCGACGCCGTGCAGGCCGCCCGACACCTTGTAGGCGTCGCCGCCGAACTTGCCGCCCGAGTGCAGCGTGGTGAGGATCACCTCCAGCGCGCTCTTGTCCGGGTATTTGGGGTGGGGGTCGACGGGAATGCCGCGGCCGTTGTCCCTGACGGTGCAGGTGCCGTCGACGGCCAGTTCCAGCTCGATCCAGCCGGCATGGCCCGCCACCGCCTCGTCCATGGCGTTGTCGAGCACTTCGGCCACCAGATGGTGGAGCGCACGGTCGTCCGTGCCGCCGATATACATGCCAGGACGGCGGCGGACGGGCTCTAACCCCTCAAGGACCTCGATGTCCTTGGCGGAGTATTCGGTCGCCTTGGGGGCGAGTTGCTGGAACAGGTCGGACATGGCTGGCATTATAGAAATGCGTGCCCGATGCGCAAGCGCATGCTGTAGCGTCGTCGGAGTTAACCACAAGATATTGTAAGATCGGGACAATCCATGAGCGAGAGCATTGAAATCAGCGGGGCGCCGCGCGGCCGCCTGTCCACCCGGGCCATCGCCATGCCCGCCGACACCAATCCTTTCGGCCATGTGTTCGGCGGCTGGCTGATGAGCCAGATGGACCTGGCGGGCGGCACCCATTCCTATCGCCGGGCGCGGGGCCACACCCCCACCGTGGCGGTGGAGGGCATGGAATTCCACCAGCCTGTCTATGTGGGCGACGAGGTCAGCTGCTACACCGAGATCCTGCGGGTGGGGCGGACCTCGCTGTCGGTGCGGGTCGAGGCCTGGGTGCGCCGCCATGGCGGCAGCGATGCCCTGGTCAAGGTGACCAGCGCGGTCTTCACCTATGTGGCGGTGGACGACCAGGGCAAGAAGCGGCCGGTTCCCCCGGAAGAGTGAGACAAAAAAGGGCCCCTTCCGGGGCCCTTTTCGTAACTGCTGTCGGAAGGCCTACTTGGCCTTGTTCCAGGGGCAGTTTTCCTTGGTGGCGCGCGGCGTGCCGAGCTGGCCCTTGTCGTCGGGCTGCTGGTAGAACGACACCGAGCCATCGGGCATGCACACCGGATCGGTGAAGCCGCCGAAGGGCTCCCAGCGGCCCGAGCAGCCGGCCAGCAGCAGAACGGTCCCCGCAACCAGAATAATCTTCTTCATAAATCCGTCTCCTCTCATAAAAAAATAACCTGATGGCACGATACTAGCGGTTGGGAACCGAGTCCATCCGTCTGAATCCATGCCGGCAGTTCACGAGCCGGCACGGGGTCGGCGGCACGGGCCTATTGCCCAAGGACAGGATTTCCAGGCCCTCTTTCGGCTCGCGCCGGGGCATGGTACACAGGTATTCAGACCCATAGGATAAGGTTTGGCCCACCTTGGCGGATTCGACCCCGATCAGCGCCGGCGCTAATACGCTCCGCAGCCTGTCCGAGTGGGAGCGGATCACCCGTGAATTGCTGGAAGAGGGCCAGAACTTCCTGGCCCACGACACGGCGCGCGACGGCCTGCGGCAATATCCCGACAGCTTCAAGCTGGCCATCTTCGGCGCCGTGGCGCTGTCCCAGACCGGCGCCGTGGACGAGGCGCGCCGCCTGCTGCAGCCGGTGCTCGACGTCATCCTGATCGACGAGGGGCCGTTCCACCGCCTGCACAACTCCCTGCGCCGCGCCGTCGAGGGGCTGGACGAGGCCGACAGCCAGGACACCTGGCCTCCATGGCCGAACTGGCCGAGGCGCTGGAACTGGTGCGCGGCAAGAAGCTGGTGGCCAGCGCCGATGCCGAGACCTACACCTCCCTGGCCGGGGTGTTCCGCGAGGCCTGGCTGGCCTCGGGGCTGCGGGGCGATCTCGAACATTGCCGCGAGCTGTTCCTGCGCGCCTTCCACATCAGCAACGCGTCCCGCGACGGCATCGACGCGGCGGTGACCTCGTGGCTGCTGGGCGATCACGACGGCGCCCGCGAACTGGCGCGCCGGGTCCGCGACCGGGTGTCCCACGCCGAGACCGACCTGTCGCTGTCGCCGGAAGAGCGCTACCAATTGCTGGTCACCGTGGCCGAGGCGCATCTGCTGTTGGGCGAGGTGCAGGACGCCCTGGCCTCCTTCGCCTGGGCCAGCACCCTGGAAGGCATCCATTACGGCAGCACGGTGGCGGCGCTCAAGCAGCTGGCCCTGCTGCAGGAAGGCGGTCTGGTCGTTCCCGAGGCGGTGTTCGACATCATCAAGCCGCCGACCGTGGCGGTGTTCACCGGCCATCCCCTCGACCGTCCGGGCGAGGGGCCGCACTTCCCGCCCGAGCTGGAGGCGGCGGTGCGGGCCGAGATCGCCAAGTCCCTGGATGAGCTGGGCGCCCAGGTGGGCTATTCCATGGCCGCCTGCGGCTCGGACCTGCTGTTCATCGAGGCCATGCTGGAGCGCGGCGCCGAGGTCAACGTGGTGATGCCCTACGCCATCGACGATTTCATCGCCGAGAATGTGCGCTATGGCGGCTCGCGCTGGGAAATGCGCTTTCGCAACGCCCTGAAGCTGGCCAATACCGTGACCTATGCCACCGAGGAGCGCTATCTCGGCCACGGCATGCTGTACCGCTTCGCCAATCAGTGCCTGCACGGCCTGGCGACCCTGCGGGCCAATTTCCTGCGCACGGCGCCCTATCTGCTGGCGGTGTGGGACATGATGCCCGGCTCGCTGGTGGGCGGCGCCGCCGATTTCATCGACCAGTGGGAGGATATCTCCCGCCTGCGCATCATCGATCTCGACGGATTGCTGCAGCAATTTCCCGATCTGGCCGGGGACTACATCCCCGCCATGCCCGACCTGGATGGCGACGGGGACGAGGAAAAGGGCGAAGGCCGCGTCATCCGCTCCATGATGTTCTGCGACATCGCCGGCTATTCCAAGCTGAAGGAGGAACACACCCCGGTGTTCCTCGACTTCCTGCGCATCATATCCGAGGGCATGGCTGGGCTGGAACATCAGCCCCTGGCCATCAACACCTGGGGCGACGCCATCTTCGCGGTGATGGACAAGGCCTCGCCCATGGCCGAATACGCCCAGACCCTGCAGGAGATGGTGCTGAAGGCCGACGAGGAGCTGGCCGACCGCCTGCCCCATCCGCTGAACCTGCGCATTTCCCTGCATGCCGGTCCGGTGTTCCAGGCGGTCGACCCCATCTGCGGCCGGCAGAACTTCTACGGCAGCCACATCAACCGCGCCGCCCGGCTGGAGCCGGTGACGGTGATCGGCCACGTCTATGCCACCCAGCAATTCGTCGCCGTCCTGACCGCCGAACAGAGCGCCATGCGCTCGGAGGCCCAGAACCGGGGCGAGGATTTCGCCGAGCGGTTCGCCTGCGAATATGTGGGCGTGCTGTCGCTGGCCAAGGATTTCGGCAAGCAAACGGTCTATCACCTGCGCCGCCGGGTGTCGTCCGAGGTCATGGCTTCCCCAGCGGTCGAGGAAGAGCCGCAGTCGCCCGAGCCCAATCTCCAGGCGTTGCTGTCCTCCGAATTGCTGGCAGTCATGCGCGCCATTCCGGCCGAGGACGAACCGGCTCCGGCAGAGGAAGGGCCTCCCGTCGTCGAGGACGAGCCGCCGGTCGCCGAGGACGAGCCGCTGGTCGTCGAGGACGAGCCGCTGGTCGTCGAGGACGAGCCGCCGGTCGCCGAGGACGAGCCGCTGGTCGTCGAGGACGAGCCGCCGGTCGCCGAGGACGAGCCGCTGGTCGTCGAGGACGAGCCGCCGGTTGTCGAGGACGAGCCGCTGGTCGTCGAGGACGAGCCGCCGGTCGCCGAGGACGAGCCGCCGGTTGTCGAGGACGAGCCGCCGGTTGTCGAGGACGAGCCGCCGGTCACCGAGGACGAGCCGCCGGTCGCCGAGGACGAGTCTCCCATCGTCGAGGAGGAGCCTTCCGTCGTCGAGGACGAACAGGATCACCTCGACGACCAGCCCTCGGTCCCATTTTCCGAAGGAACCCTGTCCGACGACGACATGGCCGCCATCCTGGACATGGCCGAGGTCGCGGAGCTGGGCGAGGACGAGGAGCCCGCGCCCGCCGCCCCGGCCGATCTGGGCGAACTGGGGTCGACCATCCTGTCCGACGACGACATGGCCGTCCTTCTGGACGACGCGTCGGCGCTGGTTCAGGAAGGCACCCTGTCCGACGACGACCTTGCCGCCATCTTGTCCATGGGCGAAGTCGCCGACCTGGGGGATGACGAGGAGCCGGCTCCGTGCGCCCCCGCCCAACTGGGAGACCTCGGCTCCACCATCTTGTCCGACGCCGATATCGCGGCGCTGCTGGAAGAGGCCGGACCCGACGAGGAGGAGAGTGCCGTCGAGCCTCCGGCCGGAGAGGAAGCGGAAGGCACCCTGTCCGACGAGGATCTGGCCGGGATTCTCGCCATGGGCGACCCGGAAGACCAGGTGGAGGAGGATCTGCATCCCCCGGGTGCCGAGTTGACCTCCACAATCCTGTCCGACGCCGACCTGACGGCATTGCTGGCCGAGGCGACCGAGGAAGAAGAATTCGACGCGCAACTGGTGGCTGACGAGACGGTGCCCAAGCCCGATTTCTCGTTTCATGCCGCCATGAGTGACGACGATATCGCCGCTCTGCTTGAGGAAAGCGAAGAGGGCGAGGGGGAAGAGGGGGCGCCGTCCGCCGCCGACCTGCCGGCGCTCGGCTCGGCCATGGGCTTTTCCGACGATGATCTGGCGGCGCTGTCGGAGCAGGCGGTACCGTGTGCTCCCGACGGGCCACCGCCCTCGCTGTTCGACCTGGGCGGCGCCATGAGCGACGACGAGATCGCCGCCCTGCTCGAGGAAAACAACGAAGAGCCGCTGCCCGAGGAAGACCTGCCCGAGATCGGTGCCGGGGCCGGTTTCTCGGAAGACGACATGCGGGCCTTGCTGGCCGAGGCGGAAGAGGCTCCGGCGGAGTCCTCCGACGCGGAACTGGCCGAGGTCGCCGCCGCCGTGGAAGCCGCCATGGCCAAGCTGGAGGCTGAGGATGGCGATGATATCGCCCTGGCGCCGCCCCGGCCCAAGCCGGCGCCGACGCTTCGGCCCTTCACCGGCAAGGTGGAAATCTCACTGGCCCCGCCCAAGAGGGAAGGCTGAGTCCTACCGCCCCATACCCGGCAGGGTGACCGTCACCCGTAATCCGCCGCCCGGCCGGTCGGCCAGGGCAATGTCGCCGCCATGGGCGCGGATGGCAGCCCGCGCCACGGCCAGCCCCAGCCCGGTGCCGCCGGTATCGCGTGAGCGCGAGGCTTCCAGCCGCACGAAGGGGGCGAAGACCCGTTCGTGCGCCTCCGCCGGGATGCCCGGCCCCTGGTCGTCGATGGTGATCCTCGCCTCACGGCCACTGGTTTCCAGGGCCACCGCCGCCGAGCCGCCATACTTGATGGCGTTGTCGATGACATTGGACAGGGCTCGCTTCAGGGCGGCGGGGCGAGCCTCCAGCACCAGGGATTGCGGTCCCTCGTAGCTACAGCGGGCGCCGAGATCGTCCAGATCCTCGACCATGCCCTGGAGCATGGCGGCCAGATCAAGGCGCAGGCGGGGTTCGCTGGCGGCGTCATCGCGGGCGAAGGCCAGGGTCGAGGCGATCATCGCCTCCATCTCTTCCAGGTCCGATAGCATCTTGGCCCGCTGGTCGTCGTCGTCCATGAACTCGGCGCGCAGGCGCAGCCGGGTGATGGGGGTCTTCAGATCATGGCTGATGGCCGCCAGCATCTGGGTGCGGTCCTGGACGAAGCGGGTGATGCGGCCTTGCATGATGTTGAAGGCCTGGGCCGCCTGGCGCACCTCGCGCGGGCCGGTCTCGGGCAATGGCGGGGCCGAGACATCCACCCCCAGCCGCTCGGCCGCCTGGGCGAAGGTGGCGAAGGGGCGGGTGGCGCGGCGCACCGCCATCAGGGAGAACAGGGTGACCAGTACCAGGGCGATGACCAGCGGCGCCACGAAGCGCGGCCGCCACAGGGGATCGCCCAGGTCCAGGGGCGCCAGCACGTTCAGCCAGGACCCGTCGTTGAGATGCACCGAGACGCGCAGCGCCGGGCCGATCACCCTGCCGCCGCCGCCGCCGCCGCTGCCGGGTCCCCCAAAGCCGGGTCGGCCGTCGGGCGGCCCGCCAAAGCCGGGGCGATTTTCGGGTGGCCCGGCGAAGCCGGGGCCGGGGCCATGCATATGCCGCCCGCCACCACGCCCCACGCCGGTGCTGGGGCCGTTGCCCAAGGGGCCGGGACGGGTGGAAACCTTGATCTCGCGCCCGTCCAACCCTTCCTTCAGGGCGGAGTGGACATAGGCGGCCAGACCGAAATCCTCGTTGTCCAGGCTGCGGGCTGCGGGCCCCAGCCCACCCGGAATTGCGACGATTCCTGGCTGCTGAGGGTGTCCTGGCGCTGGTCCGGGGGCAGTTGCTCGGCCAGGGTGACCAGGCCGGCCACCCGTTCGGCGGCGTTGCGGCCGCCGATGGTCTCCAGCGCTTCCTGGCGCTGGGCGGCGAACAGCACCACCGCCGCCGCCGCCGAGATCATCAGGGCGGCGACTAGCACCAGGGCGGTCCGCCCCACCACGCTGTCGGGCAGCACCCTCAGTCCCTTGGCGCGCAAGGAGCTCATGACCGTTCCACTTCGGGGGTGAAGAGATAGCCGCCGCCCCGCACCGTCTTGATGATCTGCGGGTCGCGGGCGTCGTCGCCGATGCGCTTCCTCAGGCGGCTGACCTGGATGTCGATGGAGCGGTCGAAGGGCACCGCCGAGCGGCCACGCGCGAAATCCAGCAACTGGTCGCGCGACAGCACCCGGCGGGGATGCTCGACGAAGACCTGCAGCAGGCCGAACTCACCCGCTGACAGCGCCACCATCACGCCGTCGGGCGAATGCAGGTCGCGGGTCGCCAGGTCCAGGGTCCAGCCCAGGAAGCACGCCTTGGCGCCGCCGCGTTTAGCCGGGGCCTCCTCGGCGGTCTGGGTCCGGCGCAGCACCGCCTTGATGCGGGCCAGCAATTCGCGGGGATTGAAGGGCTTGGCCACGTAATCGTCGGCGCCCATTTCCAGGCCAACGATGCGGTCGGTGTCCTCGCCCATGGCGGTCAGCATGATGATGGGCAGCCCGGCCCGCGTCTCCCGAAGGCGGCGGCACAGGCTCAGCCCGTCCTCGCCCGGCAGCATCAGGTCGAGCACTACCAGGTCGATGCGGCGCTCGTCGAGCACCCTGGCCATCTCGATTCCGTCCTTGGCGGCGCTGACCCGCAGGCCGTGCCGCATCATGAACTTGGTCAGCAGATCGCGGATTTCGCGGTCGTCATCCACGACCAGGATATGTGGATTGGTGTTGTCCATGGCATCCGTTATAGCCTGCCGGCTCTCCGGCGTCGGTTGCTTTTCGGTAACCGATGGTAACAGACGAAAGATAGTTTCTCCGCACTGGAACGGGGGCGCGAAACCGGGTAAACAGGGCTCCCCGGAAGATATGAGTTTCAATCGCCGTGAGCCCGCAAGACAAACTGGTCATCGCCCTGCCCAAGGGCCGTATTCTCGACGAGGCCATGCCCCTGGTCCGTGCCGCCGGCATCCTGCCGGAACCCGCCTTCGACGATCCGAAGAGCCGGCTGTTGCGCTTTGGCACCAACCATCCCCATATCGACATCATTCGGGTGCGCTCGTTCGACGTCGCCACGTTCGTGGCCTTCGGAGCCGCCCATCTGGGCGTGGCGGGCAACGACGTGCTGATGGAATTCGATTACCCCGAGATCTACGCGCCCCTGGACTTAGGGATCGGTGCCTGCCGCCTGTCGGTGGCCGAGCCCGACGATCTGGCCGCCTCGGACGATCCGCGGCGCTGGAGCCACGTGCGCATCGCCACCAAATACCCGGAAGTGACCAAGCGCCATTTCGCGGCGCGCGGCGTCCAGGCCGAATGCGTCAAGCTCAACGGCGCCATGGAACTGGCACCGTCGCTGGGACTGTGCACCCGCATCGTCGACCTGGTGTCGTCGGGCGCCACCCTGAAGGCCAACGGCCTGAAGGAAGTGGAGGTGCTGGCCGAGGTGACGAGCCGCCTGATCGTCAACCGCGCCGCCCTGAAGACCCGTCCCGACGAGATGGCCGGCTGGATCGAAGCGTTTCGCAAGGCGTGCGGAGGCTGATGGTGCAGAGTCTCGACTCCCGCGATTCCGGGTTCGAAGCGGCCTTCCTGGCCCTGTTGGCCATGAAGCGCGAGGTGGACGAGGACGTGGATCAGGCGGTGGCCGCCATCCTGGCCGAAGTGCGCAGTCGCGGCGACGCCGCCCTGATCGAGTACACCGCCCGTTTTGACCGGCTGGAGCTGACGCCTGCCACCCTGCGCATCACCGCGCAGGAGGTGGAGACCGCCTATGCCTCCTGCGATCCCGAACTGATCCGTGCCCTGGAACTGGCCGCCGAGCGCATCCGCGCCTTCCACGCCCGCCAGGTGCCCGTCGACGATTCCTTCACCGATGCCGCCGGAGTGCGGCTGGGGCTGCGCTGGAGCCCGGTTTCCGCCGCCGGCCTGTATGTGCCGGGCGGCACCGCCGCCTATCCCTCCTCGGTGCTGATGAACGCCATTCCCGCCAAGGCCGCCGGCGTCGAGCGTCTGGTGATGGTGGTGCCGTCGCCCGGCGGCGTGCTCAACCCGCTGGTCCTGGCCGCCGCCAAGGTGGCGGGCGTGGACGAGATCTACCGCGTCGGCGGCGCCCAGGCGGTGGGCGCGCTGGCCTATGGCACCGGGACCATCCGCCCGGTGGACAAGATCGTCGGCCCCGGCAACGCCTGGGTGGCCGCCGCCAAACGCCGGGTGTTCGGCACGGTGGGCATCGACATGATCGCCGGGCCGTCGGAAATCCTGGTGGTGGCCGACCGCTTCAACGATCCCTCCTGGATCGCCGCCGACCTGCTGAGCCAGGCCGAGCACGATACCGCCGCGCAAAGCATCCTGATCACCGATGACGCCGAGTTCGGCCAAAGGGTGGCGGCGGCGGTGGAGTCGCACCTGGCGACCCTGCCGCGTGCCAAGATCGCCCGGGAAAGCTGGGACAGCCACGGCGCCATCATCGTGGTGCCCGATCTGGAGGCCTCGCTGCCGCTGATCGACCGCATCGCGCCCGAGCATCTGGAGCTGGCGGTGGAGAATCCCGACGCCCTGGCCGCCCGGGTGAGGAACGCCGGCGCCATCTTCCTGGGGCGCTATACCCCCGAAGCGGTGGGCGATTATATCGGCGGTCCCAACCATGTTCTGCCCACGGCGCGCTCGGCCCGTTTCTCCTCGGGCCTCGGCGTGCTGGACTTTATGAAGCGCACCACCCTGCTGGGCTGCGACGCGGATTCCCTGCGGGCCATCGGCCCGGCGGCGGTGCGTCTGGCCGAGGCGGAAGGCCTCGGCGCCCACGGTCTGTCGGTGGCGTTACGGCTCAACCTGGGGGCCGGCTGATGCCGCATCGCCAGAAGCTGGCCAAGATCGAGTTGGTGGAGAAGTACCAGGTCCGCCGCGCCGCCGAGGTGGAGCACGAACGTGCCGTCGCCGTCTATGACCTGCTGGAAGAGAATTACTTCGCCCCCAATGGCGATTTCATCGGCCCCTATGCCCTCTATATCAAGCTCGAGGACACGCGGCTGATCTTCGACGTGCGCAAGGAGGACGAGACTCCGCTGGTGCAGGTGCCGCTGCCGCTGAAGACCTTCCAATCCATCGTCAAAGACTACTTCATGATCTGCGAAAGCTATTTCGCCGCCATCAAGAAGTCGACGCCCAGCCAGATCGAAGCCATCGACATGGGCCGCCGCGGCCTGCACAACGAGGGCTCGGAATTGCTGCGCGAACGCCTGGGGGGGAAGATCGACGTGGATTTCGATACGGCGCGGCGCCTGTTCACCCTGATCTGCGTCCTCCATATCAGGGGGTAGGGGGGAGATGGGGGACCTGCCCTCCGCCGTACTGTTCTGCTGCACCATGAACGCGGTGCGGTCGCCCATGGCGGAAGGCATCATGAAGCGCATCCACGGCAAGCGCGTCTATGTCTATTCCGTCGGCGTGCGCCGGGGCGAGCCCGATCCCTTCGTGGTCCAGGTGATGGACGAGATCGGCATCGACGTCTCCAAGCACAAGCCGCGCCTGTTCGAGGAACTGGAGGACGACAGCTTCGACGTGGTGGTCTCGCTGTCGCCCGAGGCCCAGCACAAGGCGGTGGACCTGACCCGGCACAACGCCTGCGAGGTGGAGTTCTGGCCCACCTTCGATCCCACCCTGATCGAAGGCAGCCGCGAGGTTCGCCTCGATGCCTACCGCGCGGTGCGCGATGAATTGGAACGCCACATCCGCAAGCGGTTCCCGCCTTCGGGCATGGCGCGGGAATAATAACCCCTTCCATGCTCGAAAAGGCTTGACCAAAACCCTGCCTGCGCTCACTTATCTTCGCGCGCGCAAAACCCAGTTCGGAGGCCAAATGGCGAAAGAGGATGTGATCGAGTTTTCTGGGACGGTGACGGAATTGCTTCCGAACGCCATGTTCCGGGTGAAGCTCGACAATGACCATGAGATTCTTGCCCATACGTCCGGCAAGATGCGCAAGAACCGCATTCGCGTGCTGGCCGGTGACCGGGTGAACGTCGAAATGACGCCCTATGACCTGACCAAGGGCCGCATCACCTTCCGTTACAAGTAATCCCATGGCCGTTCTGGTGCTGGCGTCGGCTTCGCCCAGGCGCCTCGACCTGCTTCGCCAGATCGCCATCATGCCCGGTCTCGTCGACCCCGCCCATGTGGACGAGACGCCCCTCAAAGGCGAATTGCCGGTTCCCCACGCCCGCCGTCTGGCCGAGGCCAAGGCTCTGGCCGTGGCCGGGCGCCATCCGGGAGCCTTCGTGCTGGCCGCCGATACCGTGGTGGCCTGCGGACGGCGCATCCTGCCCAAGGCCGAGGACGAGGCCACGGCGCGCCAATGCCTTGAATTGCTGTCGGGACGCCGTCACCGCGTGGTGGGCGGCATCTGCCTGATCGCCCCCGACGGCCGCATCGGGCGCCGTACCGTCACCACCTCCGTGACCTTCAAGCGCCTGTCCCATGCCGAGATGGCCGCCTATGCCGCCTCGGGGGAATGGGACGGCAAGGCGGGCGGCTATGCCATCCAGGGGCTGGCGGCGCGCTACGTGCGCGATATCCAGGGCTCCTATTCCAATATCGTCGGCCTGTCGCTGTTCGAGACGGCGCAGTTGCTGGACGGGTTCGGCTTCGCCCCGTGAGCGGGCGAGTCGAGATCCTCATCTCCGCCGGCCCGGGCGAGGCCCGTTATCTGGTGCTGGCCGACGGCCAGCCGCTGGAGCTGGTTATCGACCGTCCCTCCCTCCTGCTCGACAGCGTGTTCCGTGGCCGGGTCACCGCCCTGGACAAGGGGCTGGACGCCGCCTTCGTGGATCTGGGGACGGGGCCGCGCCCCGGCTTCCTGCCCGGGGCCAGGGCGCTGGGCCTGTCCGAGGGTTCGGCCGTGGTGGCGAGGGTGCGGGCCGAAGGCCGGGGCGGCAAGGGGCCGCTGCTGACCCCCGCCGGGGATTTCCCGGCAACGGGCGAGGCTCCGGCCCTATTGCGCCGTCCCGACCCGCTGGACCGTCTGCGCGCCGCCTTTTCCGAGGCCGAAATCGTCACTGATGCCCACCACGAGGTGGACGAGGTGCTGCAGGCGGTTCTCGACCCCGTGGTGCCGCTGAAAGGCGGCGGGCGCCTGGTCATCGAGCCGGCCGCCGCCCTGACCGCCATCGACGTGGATTCGGCCGGCGCCCGCCCGGCCGAGGCCAATGGGGCGGCGGTGACGGAAATCGCCCGCCAGCTTCGCCTCAGGGGCATCGGCGGACAGGTGGTGGTGGATTTCGTCTCGGGCCGCGACCGCAAGCCGTTGTTCCGGCTGGCCGAGGCGCTGAAGCAGGCGGTGGCGGCCGACTCGACGCCCACCCATGTATTCGGGGTGTCGCCCCTGGGGCTGGTGGAACTGACCCGCGAGCGTCGTGGACCCGCCCTGGCCGAGCTGCTGTGCCGCCGCACCCAGGCCGCCACGCCCGAGACCCTGGCCCTGGCGGCCTTGCGCGCCCTGCTGGCCGAGAGCCTCACCCGGCCGGGCAAGATTCTGGCCCTGCGTGCCGCCCCCCCGGTGGCCGCCGCCCTAGCCGCCCTGGCCGCCGAGCGTGCGGAAGCCGAGCGCCGCCTGGGCCACCCCCTGACCATCCGCGAAGACGCCTCCCGCGCCTCCGAGGACGTGCTGATCGAGGACGTGATCCGATGACCGATGAAACGGCGCCCGCCTGCGCCATCTGCGGCAAGCCCGCCCAGCCCAAATACAAGCCTTTCTGCTCGGCTCGCTGCGCCGATGTGGACCTGCACCGCTGGCTGAACGAATCCTATCGGGCGCCCGCCGTGGAGGACCCCGAGGGCCTCCCCGAGGAAGATTGAATTTTTTGCCTCAGGGGGGCTTGACCAAGGCGGCGAAAGTCGCCTATAAGCGCCTCCTCTTCGCCGCGAGGCGCACGAGGCCCAGGTAGCTCAGTTGGTAGAGCATGCGACTGAAAATCGCAGTGTCGGTGGTTCGATTCCGCCCCTGGGCACCATTTATTGCCTTGTTATCAAGGAGTTAGGCCCCAGTCAGAAGCTGGGGCCTAAACCTTTTTGGGGCCTTGCCCCACAGTTGCCCCAAATCGAGGTCGAGGCTGAGATCCTTGCCTTCCTTCGAAGGAAGCTCGCTTATCCGCTTGTTCAGGCAGTGCGAGGCCGTGGGAATGGATCGTTCTGGATACCGATTGCTGGATAAACACCTCCATGAGGAGGCCCCATGGATTCCAATCAACCAATTATGCCGCTTACCGGGCGGCTTCCAGCCGACCGTTTACACAAAAACTCCTACACGCCCTTCGACGATTTCCGTATTGGTATATCGTTGACCACGTTGGGGAAGGTCATGGGGCATTTCGTCGGAGTTCATTCTTGAAGCGCATCAAAATTTCACTCGTCGCCATAGTACTCCTGCTGACTGCACTATGGTTGGCTGCCGATACCCTGTCCCCGGAGCCATTCACCTATTTCTCGTTCCGTGGCGTATTTGTACAATACAGCGGGGTGCTCGGCATCGGCCTGATGAGTATCGCAATGCTGCTGGCGCTGCGACCGAAATGGCTGGAGCCGCATCTGGACGGGCTGGACAAGATTTACCGCCTGCACAAGTGGCTGGGTATCAGCGCTTTGGCGGTTTCCATCCTGCACTGGTGGTGGGCAAAAGGCACCAAGTGGATGGTCGGCTGGGGGTGGCTGGAAAAACCCGCCCGCAAACCAAATGTTGACCAGACGCTCGGTGCCATTGAAGGCTGGCTGCGCAGCCAGCGGGGGCTGGCTGAATCCATAGGCGAATGGGTGTTCTACGCCGCCGTGACTTTGATCGTTCTGGCCCTGGTCAAGCGCTTTCCCTATCACCTGTTCGTCAAGACCCACAAATGGCTAGCAGCAGCCTACCTGGCCCTGGCCTATCACTCTGCTGTGCTCACTAAATTCGTCTACTGGACACAGCCGGTCGGCTGGGTGCTGGCAACTTTGCTGCTGGGCGGCAGCGTTGCCGCCGTGCTGACCCTGACAGGCCGCATCGGTGCCGGACGTAAAGTGCAGGGCACCATCGAGTCCCTGATCAACTACCCGGCCCTGCGCGTTCTCGAAACCACAGTCGTGCTGGATGACGGCTGGTGTGGCCATGCCGCCGGGCAATTCGCCTTCGTCACCTCCGACAAGAAAGAGGGAGCCCACCCCTATACCATCGCTTCCGCCTGGAATCCGGCTGATCATCGCCTTACCTTCATCACCAAGGCGCTCGGCGATCACACCAGCCGTTTGCGGGAACGCTTGAAGATTGGCATGCCGGTGACGGTGGAAGGCCCTTACGGTTGCTTCGACTTTGAGGATACGCAGTCACACCAGATCTGGATCGGCGCAGGCATCGGCATCACGCCCTTTGTCGCCCGTCTCAAGCATTGTGCGGCCAATTCGGATAGCAAGACCATCGATTTGTTTCACCCGACAACCGAGTTCGATCAAACTGCCATTGACCGTCTAACAGCCGATGCCACTGCTGCCGGTGTACGCTTGCACCTCCTGGTCGATGGCAAGGGTGGACGACTGAACGGCGAACGCATCCGGGCTGTGGTGCCGGAATGGCAGTCGGCCAGTTTTTGGTTCTGCGGCCCGCCCGGCTTTGGTCAGGCACTGCGAGAGAATTTCGTTGCCAACGGCTTGCCGCCGGAACGTTTCCATCAGGAACTGTTTCAGATGCGTTGATGACAAGCCGCTTGTTCAGGCACTTCGAGGCCGTGGGAATGGATCGTTCTGGATGCCGATTGCTGGATAAATACCTCCTTGAGGAGGCCCCATGGATTCCAATCAACCAATTATGCCGCTTACCGGACGGCTTCCAGCCGATGTAACCATCGAAGACATCCTTGGTCGGATCACGCTGCTGTCACCGTCCCAGATGCCCTCCATACCCTCTGGGTTTTCCGGAGTGGTGGCCTCGATCATCAGAACCCCTTGCCAGGAACCGTGCCTGCATGACGCGGTTTACGTCGGCTACCACCTCATCCCAGCATCCCTGACAGCAAGAGTTCGGCCGGGTTGCGACGTCCACGAACTGCTCTATCTGCTCGAGGCCGCCACACCCCATCTCCCGATAGGATGGTGTTCGTGCTGTCATGCCCCTGGCCGGGAAACCACAGGGGTGGATTTCCAAGATCTTGCCTGCCGCCTGGAGATTGATGGGCAATCACCCGATGAAAGCTATGAGAATCTCGGAGTGTGGTCGCTCTTTGCAGGAGATCATCGTTGGACCACGCTCGGCCTTCATTGGAGCGTAAAGGGAGCTGTCAGACGCGGCGATGGGCCAATCGGCTCCAACTAACCGAACTCGGCCATTTGGCGGGGCCGCCCCTCTCATCGACCGGTTGTTCGTCCGTATTGATCTATTGACTCGGCCAAAAGAAATAGGGATGTGCGGGGGATGAAAGATCGGCTGTTCAAAGCTTCGGGAGCGTTTGACCGAAAGATCACCATGATGCGGAATCGTAATTGCATAGCGGCAGACTTTTATGCTGACGCGACTAGGGTTCCGAAAGAAGTAGTAGCCTATGTGCTGCTGATCCATATGGCCGACAGTCTGCCGGTGAAACTGGCGGGGCGACCCGAGGTCACGGCTATAAGAAGGCCGGGGTGATCATGCTCGATCTTGTGCGGCCCGAAGACATTCCCCGCGACCTGTTTTCTCCAACGCCAGAAACTGGCGAGAAACCCAAGGCGCTCATGGCTGCCGTGGACGGTCTCAATAGCAAGCTGGGCAAAGGAGCGGTCGGCTACGGCTTGGCCCCGAAGGGCGCACCCTGGCAGATGCGCTGCGACAATCGAACGCCGAGTTACACGACCAGTTGGGAAGAACTGCCGGTGGTGAAGGCGTAAGACCATTCCATCTTGGACGTAAATGGTGCTTTCGCCCAATACATTAGGGTTCTATAAATCTCCGCATGGATTCCCACCAGGAGGTAACACTATGAAGTTTCTTTCCCGCTGCGCCGTTGCCATCGTTGTTGTGGTCGCTGCGACGGGGGCCGCTCGTGCCGCCGATCATATGGATCACATGGCTCACATGGCGGCCAGCCCCTCCACGCCGGACCATATGCAGGTCATGTGCGGCGACATGGACGCCAAGATGGCGGGGCATCTTGCCTTTGCTGAAGTGAAGCTGGCACTGGGTGAGTCTCAGAAGGCGGCTTTCGCCAAGCTGAAAGAAACCATGAAGGCCGCTCATGAACCCATGAAAAAGGTTTGCGCCGAGATCGTTGCCCAGCCCCCCGCGACCACACTCCCGACCCACATGGAGCGTATGCGCAAGATGATGGAGGCGCGTGTCAGCGTCATGGGTAAGGTGATCCCCGCCATGACCGGCTTTTACGACACCCTGACCCCAGAGCAAAAAAAGACCGCCGACGCTCTGATGATGAGCCATCACGCGGGCATGGGGCATTAATCAAGGGGAGGGAGAGCTAGAGTCGTAGGCTCGAGCATTCTGGTCTATGTTTCTAGTCCTTTTGAACATTTCCTGAAGAGCCAGCCACATTAAGCGGGCCAGTGCTATAAGAGCGACCCAGGGTAAGCGAAGCTGAGGGACGGCGAATATCCAGGACGTGGACAGGGGGGCTCTGTGCCGGATGCTCAAGGCTTGCCCCGCTCATCAACTGTTTGTTCGTCCGTATTGGTCTATTAACCGGGCTAAAAGAAATAGCCCTATTTCCATAGGGAGGAGATTCGACAGTTCTGTCCCTCACAAGGCCAACTGGGTCGCCTTCGACAGCCACCCGGTCGGTCATCTGCTTTGGATGTGGGGGCGTTATGGGGTACTTTGGACTATCTGCGCCGCCGCCAGTCCGTCGCCGCCCCAAGCCTTGGTTTGCATGGCTGGCAGTGGCTGCCGCTATCGCTGGTGTGGTGGCGGTCTGGGTCCGGTAGGGGCTGCGTGATTTGTCGCGTGTCCCCCAATAGGTCGTCTCATGACGAAATCAATTTTCCTGACTCTCGTTTCTGTATGCGGGGGGGTGACGGGTGAAACTCGACATATCCACCTTGTTCTTCGTCCTTGGCGGAGCGTCAGTTTTGGCGAGCGCCTTTGCGTGGTTCCTATTCATCAACAACAGGGCCATCAACGGCGTCCTGGCTGTTGCCCTGTCTAATTCATTTTTCGCTTTCGGCTTCGGGGCTATAGCATTGCGAGCTGTACTGCCCGGATGGCTTTCATTTGTCGCAGGGAATGTGGCCATATTTTGTGGATATGCGCTGGTTCTTTTTGGTCTTTTACAGTTCACAGGAAGAAGGGCTGACTGGCGCTTGCTACTGGGTGGCTTGGCCATTTACGGCTCTGAATACGCTTATTATTTTTTTATTGATGACAATTTTAAGATGCGACTCTTATGCTATCTACTGGTCTACTCTGTGACATCCCTATGGGCCTTCACTGTGACCATCTCAGAATTTCGTAAGACCAGGATGACTTCGTATCTGGCTGCGTCAGCATTCTTGCTCTTCCTGTCGATTTCATTCCTTGTCAGCGCGGCTCTGTCTAATCCCAGCGACAGGGTTAAGGACATCTATTCGCTGACAGCGATCAACGCATCTGTAGTGTTCGAGCAGATCATCTTTGTCATCGGCTGGATCATTTCGTTTATCTTGATGGTTAACGAACGTTTGATCGACGAAAAAAATCAGGCCCAAAATGCGCTAAATGATAAAAATATGATATTGGAGCAGTCAAACGCTGACCTTGAGCAATTTGCCTATGTTGCATCACACGATCTACAGACTCCACTAAGTAATATGGTTCGATACGCCCAGCTGCTTGAGCATCGATATAGAGGGAAAATTGACTCAGATGCTGACGATTTCCTTCGCTTTATCGCTGAAGGCGGGAAGCACATGACCAATTTGATTCACGATCTTTTGGCATTTTCCCGAACATCGCAACAGTTGGAGCTTTTAAGACCGATACCTGCTGGGGATGCCATAGCACGGGCTTTGAAAAATCTTGAACTGGACCTGCATTCATCCGGAGCAGAGGTTACAGTCGGTGATTTGCCGACGGTTATCGCCGATCAGACCCATCTCGTCAGTTTGTTTCAGAACCTACTCAGTAACGCCATCAAGTATAGTGCGCCAGACCGCAGGCCGGTGCTTTCGGTGAGTGCGGAACGTATGCCCAGCAACGACTGGCGCTTTGCTGTATCCGATAACGGCATTGGTATTGAGTCGCAATATCACGGCAAGATCTTCGAGATATATTTCAGCGTCTTGACCCTATGTCCTACAAGGATGGCACTGGCATCGGCCTGACACTTTGTCGGCGAATTGTCCACCGTTTCGGCGGCGAGATTTGGCTAGAGTCTGAGCTGGGCGAAGGCACGACGTTCTTCTTCACGCTCAAGGATGGTGCGGACCAATCCTGATCGCTTCCCAAGGACGACCGGTTGTAGCACATGGGGGCTCTTCGCCGTGAACGACGGGTGTCTGGGTAGAGCGGTCGGCTACAGCTCAGGCTGACCTATCTCAGACGTTTAAACGGTCTGCCGAAGACTGCGGGGCGGCGTGTGGCGTTATGTTAGGAACGATCACCTCGTCCGCGCTCATGATGCCTTGAGCCTTGCCCGACATCTTGGCCTGATACATGCGGGCGTCGGCCAGTTCAATCAGTGCTGGCCAGTCTTGGGCATTATCGGCGATGCGTTCGGCGACACCGATGCTCGCAGTCACTGGTTGGCCGTCGGGGCGAGTGCCCAGCCACTCGTTCACGATGCGTTGGATGGCGATCCGCTGGCCTTCAGCGGAGGCGCTGCCGAGGACCACCACGAACTCCTCGCCACCCCAACGGATGATGGTGTCCGAACTGCGCAGCAGCCGGGTAAGGTTGGTGACTGCGTTCTTGAGCACCCAGTCCCCAGCCTCATGACCATGGGCATCGTTTACGCTCTTGAAGTTATCAAGATCGAGGAAGGCCACGGCGAAAGGAGCATCCCGCTGGCATGACAGTCGGAATTGTGTGTCGATGATTTCGTTGCCGCTGTGGCGGGTGAAGACATTGGTGAGCGGGTCGTGGCTGGCGCGCTGGAGTAGTCTGATCATGTAGTGGAGCTGGATCATGCTCTCCAGAAGATAGACCCCCAAGATCATACCCAACACCCACATGGTGGACAGCTGACCAACCCAGTCGATCCCATTGGCCAGAATCGGGCCGAGCGTCGCCGCCACGATAACAGGCAGTGCGTATGCCAGTCCTTCGGCCACAGTCAGTGGCATAACCCCCAGACCGGCGACGATGATGATCGGTAGGGCAGCATAGAGGCGCGCATCGATTGCGGCAGCATTATCAAGTGGCAGTCCCGACAGCGAGAACTGAGCGGCCAGAAAAAGGGCCAACGGCAACGCCAGAAGTACTGCCAGCAAAAACAAGGCCCGCTTCAGCGTCACCCCGCGATGGGATGCGACGGCAAGTACGATGAAAACGAGCGACGCAAACAACCTCAACCCGGCCAGCCAGCCCCAGCTTGGCCAAGGCAGCACCAAGCGGTCGAGGGCGATCCATGCCAGGGTCAGAAGAGAGAAGGCACTGGCGACTATTCGTATACGTGAGGCAATGGTTTCGGCGCGATGCCGCGTCAGGTAAGGAGGATGGTCAGATGAAATGACTAATTGCCTGACACGGGTGAAGCCGGTGTCGCGGATTATTGAGGAAAGGTGCTGCTGGATATTGATCATCCGAACAGCCTACGCGAGCTAGGTATTACGATCAATGGAGTGGCAAGGAGAGCGTTCGAGGGCAAAGGGTGCCCCAGACTGCTTGCCACGAGACCAATGGGCCAAGCCGCCGACGCGTTCCGAACCCTTCGCTAAATTCCCGTCACGTGATGGAACAAATTATCACGAAGCTGGACTCGACACTTGTGATCAAGGACGTGCTAAATTTGACTTAGCCGCAACTTGTTGTCGCCAATCAAGGGGCTGTAGCTAGGCCGAGCGAGGGTCTCGACAGCCATATCGCTCGGCCAACACGATTGCTTTTGGGTCAGGCGGCCTAGTCACTATGGGGGTCCGCATATATCGGCTGCATAACCACAGTTTTTCAACGCCGTTGCAGTCACAGCAAGGCGTGGCTCTTGTTCTAATTTACGCAGAACCTGCCACTTTCTAAAGGCTTCTCGATCCACCGTCGCCGGAAACACGACATGCCTGACATGAATGCTCGGAGAAACACCTGCCAGCCCGCAAATGATGCTGATGTTGCTGTTCTGGAGCTAGTGCGTGGCATCTCAGACAATGCAGACGCAAGTGTGGCCGAGGCAGAGGCTGCGTGGGCTGCGCTTACCGACCTTCCTAGGTCTTTCGATGACCTGGGACGTCATGCTGGCGGTGATCCCGGTCCGCATTGGCGGCTTGAGAAGACACGAGCCTGAAGGCAGTGATGACGCTGAACCTATCGTTCTTTGGAAAATCCTGTTTGGTCATTGCCGAGGCTGGCAATCTTCGCCAACTCATCGTTACCGCCCTGCATCAGATCGGCCTCCCCAACGTGGCGAAGGCCGACGACATAGAAGCCGCCATCTATGAGCTTTCCCAGTCGGCCTACGACGCAGTCATCTGCGCCGAAGCCGAGTTTGCTGGTTCGGTGGAGGTGGTCAAACGCATTCGAAGGGATTGTCGCGGGCCAGCGGCGGCGGTGCCGATAATCTACCTAACCGGAAACATGGACCCAGCCCATTTGTCGATGATCCTCAATTCCGGGGCGAACAGCGTCATGACGCTGCCTATCGGTACGCGGAGCCTGTTGAAGAACCTTACTCGCGCCATGACCGACAGTAGGGAGTTTATTGCTCACCATAATTATCGAGGCCCTTGTCGGCGCGGGAAGAACCGCAACGCTAAATATAGCGGCCCGCGTCGGCGGGCGACAGATAGCCAACATTCAAAACCACCGAATCCACCTTCCGGTTCGTCGATGCCAAGAGGGGTGCAGTCTGCTCCGGCCATGAGGGATAATGGGCAGAGACCAGTCCTTCCAAGGGCTGAGGAGATCCCATCCCTGTCTGCACGGGAGGCCACTATCCTTAATGGCGTGAACAAGATCGCGACAAGCATCGAGCGTCTGAGGCAGGACATGCAATCGACTGACAATACCTCGACGCGGCAGCGGTTGCGCGAAGGGTTGCATGAAGCTGCTCACAGGCTGGTCAATTTGCTTTCGCTGGCCGATCTGAGCTATCCCCAAGACGGTCAGAAAGGGAATATCCTGCTTGAGAAACTCGATGCCATCAAAGGCACGTTTCTAAAGGTTTTGGCGGACATTGCCCAGCATAGACTTGAAATTGTTAGTTCCGATATTGACCGCATCATAATGGGAAATGAGTTTCCGCTTGGATGTTCGGAGACGCTTTCCGAAAGGCTTGGCGCGGTTGAGGAAATCGTTATGGTCATGGGCGGGGCGCGAAAATTGGGGGATGGAATGAAACAATCTCTTAGCAGGGCTTGGAGGGATGTTCATCGGATCCAAGAGGCCGAGGGAAATTTCATTCTGGTTGAATTGACACAAGGTAAAAGGGGCTGCGCTACCAAACCCCTGGGCAATAGCCGGTTCATGGATGATGAGTTGCAGGTTGCCGCGAGTCAGGCAGACGTTATGCGGTCTCTGAAAGAGAATGGTTGATACCGTCGGCCAGAAATCCAAGCCCAGTGATAAAAATTTGTCTGAATTTGCCCTGTCGATGGCGATCTGTCCGGTGACCGGCCCCCACGGGCGGCTCCAGATCAAATGTTAGTGAAGCACGGCTGTAATCGCCTGGCCAAGGGGGACGCAGGCTGAGACAAGAGGAAAAAATGCCGGTTGATCGTGCCGGGCGCAGAGAAAATTGCCCATCGCCGTTTTCATCACATGTTGAGGAACTCGAAGCTGCTAGAGATGCTGCCGAGTTGCGCGCTGCTTTGGATCGCGTGGTCGAGTCATGGTTGCCTCGCTGCGAACACAAAGCGCCTTTGCACGAGATGATCCGCCTGTTCTTCACGCATCACGCAAGCGGAAACAACGCGACCACACCAGAAAAGCTTCTTATTTTGCGCCAATTCAGCATGGAAACACTTCGTGCTGTCGCCGAGAAACACAAAATGCTGCTTGCTCGGTCGTCAACCCTAGAGGGCGTCGTCGAGGCCACAGCCATTATTGAGGTTGAGGCACCGAGTTATCCGCCTCACACCTCCTTCGAGGACATTTTTGCCGACGCGATGTGCTGGCGTCCTCGATCAATTTTGTCTTTCTTTCATCGCCGCAACCCAGAGTGCGTACGCACTTTGAAGCCATCTTTTGCTCTCTCCCCGGACTTTTCAGAGAAGTTTGAGGCAGTGGTCCGTGCACACATTGTTCCCGCAATGATGAAAAGCCGCACAGTCAGCATTGTCGGATCATCGTGGAAATGGAATCCAGCAACATCAACAGCAGTCGATCTTTGGTCTTTTATCGAAAACGATCCCAATAGTGCTGAGCGCATACGGCAGAGCTGGAATGGAGCCTGGGAAGCCCTATACCAGCGGAAAGTTACCAAGAAGGTAGGCAATGAAACCAAGGAAGTCCTAGTCGCTTCCAAAGAGCTACAGTCACTTCGGCCATTGCTGGAATCTGACCTCTATGATTTGCCGACCGTGCGCAACCGCGAACTCGATCTATTTCGCTCTCTCCTTTTTGAATATGACACCCTGGTTCTAGAGCGAAGCTGGGTCAAGGTGAGGCAAATTTACGAGCAGGAGATGGACCGGCGCTCCTACCAAGACAAGGCGCGTGAGGGAGCCCTGCGTGACTCTCTGCTTGAGGTGTTTGACCGCTTGTCAGATCGAGCCGGTGAGTTTCTTGTCATGCTTGCCTATTTTGCTTTCCCGAATATCGACGTCGCATTCCTTGAAAAGTTCACCCACAACAAGGGCCGGAACCATGCGGATCGAGAGGATCGGGTTCCTTATTTGATGCGGTTTCTCAATCAGGATGGGGTTGCCGAGGTCAAGCTGCTTGAGTCAAATCTTCGTCGCGCCCGCGAGGAGGCGGCCAAAGCGGCAATAATCGCCAACCGATAAATCGTCGGCATTCTGATGGGGCGGTCATGCGGGAAATGGGCGTCCCAATTTTGATTGGTATTCTCGGGTCGGGATGTACAGAGGTCAAGCGCAGTGCCTGGGTAACTCAACTTAGTTTCCGGTATGACCTCACCGTGTGCCCCGCCGTCGTCAGACGGAAGCCCGCGATGAGAAGCGTCTGGGGCCGCTGTTTGCCGGGTGTCCGGCTCCTGACAAAAGGCACTTTCTATGACACTCCCCAATTTTGAGCATCGCAGAATCTTGATGGAATATATATTTTCATGTACATATGCGATGGTAGAGGTCGGTAAATATAAGTTATTTTGTCGGATATTTGTGCTTTGTTGTCTGTAAGTTTAAAAAATTAGAAGATGCTACATAAATTGTTTTGCTCGGTTATGGGGTGAATCTTAAATCAAACGCGAATTTGTTGCGGTAAGAGGCTGAGTTGCATGGATGTAAAAGTTGACAGCAAGCCGCATGTGATTGGAATTGGGGCCTCTGCCGGAGGATTGGAGGCCCTTAGCCAGTTTGTAGGGGGGCTGCCCCTGGACCTTGGCTGCATTTACGTCATCGCCCAGCACATGTCGCCAACGCATCGCAGCATGATGGCGGACATTCTGTCTCGTGAAACCCGACTGCCGGTTCGTGAACTCGCCGATGGCGAACGCCCCCAACCGGACGTCATATATATCATCCCGCCCGGTACAAATTTGGTTTTCAAGGACGAGTGTTTCGTCCTCAGCCAGGCGTCTCCTGAAATCTCTCCAAAGCCCTCGATCAATATACTTTTTCAGTCCATGGCCGACGAATTTGAGGAGCGCGCCATTGGAATAATCCTTTCTGGCACCGGATCAGATGGCACGAGGGGGTTGAGGGCAATCAAGTCGGCGGGGGGGATTACCTTTGTCCAAATCCCCGAGACCGCCAAATATGATGGCATGCCGCGTTCGGCTATCGATGCCTGTGTGGCTGATCGTATTGTATCACCAGACCAGATTGGGCGCGAGTTAGAGCGTTTGGTGCGCTTCCCAGGCATGCTGCCGAATCTTGAGAGTGGTGAACAGCGGCCCGCTGAGCTATCAGACCTGTTTGAGCGCGTTCGACTGCGCACTAAGATTGACTTTTCCAGCTACAAACTGTCCACGGTCCAGAGACGTTTACAGCGAAGGATGGCTGCTACCAATACCGGAACCCTCTCTGAATATTTGAGCAAGACGGATAGCGATCCCGACGAGCTCGATGCTCTGGCCAAAGAGACGTTGATTTCCGTAACAGAGTTTTTTCGGGACAAGGATGCCTTTCGCGCCTTGGAGAGGCACGCCCGAGAGATTGTGAGCCGTAAACTTCCTGGTGAAGAAATCCGAGTTTGGGTGGTCGGGTGCGCCACTGGCGAGGAAGCCTATTCGCTGGCAATCATGTTTTCGGAATTAGTTTCCGAGAGAGGCATTGGAAGCCGTCTCCAGGTTTTTGCGACAGACATCGACAACAACGCAATGAGCGTCGCTCGGCGGGGTATCTATAACCAGACCGCCATGGCGGAAATGCCCCAAGAATATGTTTCGAAGTATTTTATTCCCTGTGGCAACGGATTTGAACCGACCAAGGAACTTCGGGACTGCGTCACCTTTGCACGGCAGGACGTCAATGTTGATCCGCCATTCCTGCGGCTGGATTTGGTCACCTGCCGCAACGTGATGATCTATTTCAACTCTGATCTCCAAGCCAAGGTTTTATCGATTCTGCGCTATTCGCTTCGCGAAGATGGTCTGCTGTTTCTTGGGCGCTCTGAAACGGTTACCCAGCAGGAGGCCATGTTTGCGTCAGTGGATCGGCGGGCCAGAATCTTCCGTCCACGGGGGCAGAGCCGTCCTATCACTATGGGAAAGCTGGTAAGGGGACAGCTAAAGGTTCCAAGACATGAGCCGAGAAATCCCGACAGATCGAATGAGCGGCTTTTTCTGAATGCCCTTGCAGACCATTTTGGACCGGCAATGCTGATTGATTCAGGTTGCCGGATATTGCATAGCCACGGACCGGTTTCTCGATTTATCCATTTTCCGACGGGAACGCCGGAAATGAATCTCGCTCAATTAATAGTTCCTGAGTTTTCCAATGAAATCCTGACCACGATGCATCGCGCTCGTCGTCGTCAGGCTAGTTCCTATAGTCGGAAGCGACGGATTTCGTCTTTGGACAAACAGGTATGGCGGTTGGCGGTTCATCCAGTGGGAGAACTGGCTGAAGCAGACACTTTTTTGGTAGTTTTTGAACGTTCTGCACAAGCCGATGCCGCTAACGCCGTCAAGGAAACTGAGCCACAAGACGGTGCTGAAGTTTTCCCCGACGATGAGTTGGCATCGACACGAGAGCACCTCCAAACTTTGATGGAGGAAATGGCTGCCTCCAATGAGGAAATGCAGGCGCTTAATGAAGAAGTCCAGGCATCTAATGAGGAGTTGCAGGCGTCCAATGAAGAGCTTGAGGCCTCCAATGAGGAACTTCAGGCAACAAATGAAGAGCTGGTAAGTGTCAATGAAGAAAGTCTGATAAAGTCAGCCGAGCTTGCCGCGATTAATAGCGATTTTGAGGGTGTTTATAACACAATTGATTTTCCTATTATGGTGTTTGACCCTGAGCTTTTCCTGAAGAGGGCCAATGGCGCTGCAGTCAGGACCTATGACTTGCCACTCTCAGCAAGCGGAATGCATATAGGACGCCTCAAGCTACCAGCTTTCCTCGACAACATCGATAAGAGCCTCACTGCGGCTCTAACCGAGCAACGCAAGGAAAGTTTCCAAATCACGTTTGGAAAAAGGACATTTCAGGTGTTTGTCACGCCATCCATGAGCATGACAGGAACACCACAGAGTGTCGTTCTAGTTGTTGTAGACCATACTGATCTTGTTGAGGCCCAGGAGCAAATACGCGAAAGCCAAGAGCGTCTTCTGTCCATCATGAACCACTCAACATCAGCCGTTTCTCTAAAAGATGCGGCCGGTCGCTATGAGTTTATAAATATGAGGTTTGAGGAGCTATTTGGTCTCTCTGCGGAAGAAGTGATTGGCAAGACCGACCAGCAGCTCTTCAGTCGAGACATCGCTCAATTGCTAAGGAGTCGAGACCTCGAAGTGATGGGGCAGCTTTCCGCCATTCAGCATCTTGAGGAGATGGTGTTCCCCACGTCAAAGGTTTGGTTGGACTCTGTCCGTTTTCCCATCTTTGACTCCAACGGCGTGGTCCGTGCGGTTTGCTCTCAGTCGACCGACGTCACAATGAAACATCATGCGGAAGAGCAATTGCGGCTAGCCGCCAAGGTTTTTGATCGTGCTGGAGAGGCAATCACTATCACGGACAGCTCAGGCAATATCATAACCGTGAATGACTCGTTTTGCCGCATCACAGGATATAGCCATCAAGAGGTTATTGGTAAAAACCCACGATTTCTGCAATCGGGGAAACACGGAAAAGACTTCTATGATGCCATGTGGCGTTCCCTGATTGAGCAGGGGTGTTGGCAAGGCGAAATCTTTAATCGCCGCAAGAATGGCGAAATTTATCCGGAATGGCTGACCGTAAATTCGGTCCGTGATGAAAACGGTTCGGTCGTCAATTACGTGGCTATTTTCAGCGATATTTCCGCGATCAAGAGCTCGCAGCGACGCATCGAGTTTTTGGCAACTCATGATGAGTTGACCGGGATTCCCAATCGAAGCTTGTTGATGGATCGGCTGAAACACGCGGTGGCACAGGCCAAGCGGCAAAAAACCAAGCTGGCGGTCCTCTTCATTGATCTCGATAACTTCAAAGTGATCAATGACAGCCTAGGGCATGATGTGGGTGATCAGCTTCTGAAGCAGGCGACGGAGCGTCTTAAGCATTGCGTAAGAGATTCTGACACTCTGGCAAGGTTGGGTGGAGATGAGTTTGTTGCTGTTTTGACCGATGTCAGTCTCGAAAAAGTCAACTCCGTGGCTGCCCGGATCGTCGATTTTCTTGGGGCGTCCTTCAGCATTAACGATAAGAGCCTATTTGTCTCTGCCAGCATTGGAATTAGCGTCTTTCCCGATGATGGCCAGGATAGTCTTACCCTGCTGAAGCATGCCGACACTGCCATGTATCGCGCCAAGGAGCGGGGTAGGAACCAATATCAGTTTTTTGCCGATGAAATGAAGGTGATCGCTCTGCAACGCCTGACCTTGGAAACTGGGCTGCGACTGGCGCTTGAGACCAAAAGCTTTCGCATGTGCTACCAGCCGCAGGTAGATATTCATACGGGAGAGGTGGTCGGAGCCGAGGCACTTCTGCGTTGGCGCGATCCCACTTTGGGTGAGGTATCACCTGCCCATTTTATTCCAATCGCCGAAAGCTGCGGCCTGATTGGAGCAATCGGTGAAACCGTCTTTACCATGGTGCTGGAGCAGATAGCCTATTGGAGAGAGAAGGGACTTACCGTTCCCCGTATTGCCATCAATGTGTCCGCACACCAGCTTCGGGATGCAGGATTCGCAGCTAAGGTAGGATCATGGCTTGATAGTTCAGGAATTTCCTCCGAGCTCATTGGTATTGAGCTTACTGAAAGCGCCCTGATGGAACGAATAGACATGGTGAAGGAGATGCTGACCAGCTTCGACGGGATGGGGATGAAGGTGAGCATCGACGACTTTGGCACCGGCTATTCATCCCTGTCCTATTTGAAAAAGCTGCCTATCCATGAGCTTAAGATTGACCGCAGTTTTGTGGACGGCATCGCCCTAGAGAGGGACGACCGCTCCATCGCGAAGGCAATCATCGATATGTCCAGAGCATTAGGGATGCGAGTGGTGGCCGAAGGCGTCGAATCCGAGGAGCAATTAGGCGTCTTGAAGGAGGAGGGGTGTGACATGGTTCAGGGTTACTTGTTCCATCGCCCCTTGTCACCAGAGGCGTTCGCCAAGGTGATTGAGACTGGGGGGAAATCCTCCCGCAAGCCACTCAAGAGGTAATGCATGACAACGCTGTCCATGTTGGAAGCCCTAGTACAACGCTGCGAGTCCGAGCAGCTGAATTTGTCTGGCGCAATCCAGTCTTTTGGCGGGTTGATCCGCATCGATTCAATGTCGGGAACGGTAACGCACGTATCATCAAATATTGCAGATTTTATCGGAACTGATCCTGCAATAATTTTAGGTCAAAAATTGGAGGCATTGAACTTCCTGCCCGTTGCATCCCTCAATGCCCTGCCGGACCAGCCGGGGAAGCGTCTTCGGGTGGATAGTGTTGCAGAGTTTTTGGGGGAGCGATTGGACGTGTTGGCCGTTCGTGGCGTCGATTTCATTCTTATCGAGCTAGAGCGAAGCGCCGCGCCGAGTGCACCCATCCCCGTTCAACAACTGCAGTCCCCACTACTGTCTGTTCCCTATGATGATGACGAAGTCATGGAGCACCACAATATGCTGGTGCAAGCCTTTCAGACGGTGACTGGCTACGACCGAGTGATGATCTACCGATTTCAAGAGGATTGGTCGGGTGAAGTCATTTCAGAGGCAACGACGAAGGCACTGGGAAGCTATTTAGGATTACGGTTTCCTGCCAGCGATATTCCTGCCATTGCCAGGAATCTCTATATCCTCAATCCTTGCCGAATGATCCCAGACGCCACAGCTCAGCCCGTGCCGCTGCTCGGGTTGGGGGATGTTCCCGCGGATTTAGCTTGGTCCGATCTGCGCAGCGTTTCCCCGGTTCATCTGGAATATCTCAATCATATGGGGGTTGGAGCTTCTTTCTCGGTGCCTATCAGAGTTACCGGCAAGCTGTGGGGGCTTGTCGCCTGTCATAGTCTCAAACCTCACCTCCTGTCTCATGATCAACGTTCGGCATGTGTCTCTCTGACTAATGCCTACAGCCTTGGTCTCACCTCCCATTTTGCGGGACGGCGCATTCAATCTCTGGATAGCCTCGACCGGCGCATCGAGAAAATTCTTGAGGCTCTTGCGCAACACGAAGACCCGCTAGACGGCATCGACAAGATGAAAGATCAGTTGATGGAGGCTATGGCCGCACAGGGGTTTGCTATGGCCATAGGCAATGATGTGGTGATCACCGGTGAGGCCCCTGATCTAGATGGTATGGGGTTGATAGACGATTGGTTTCTGAACGAAAGCCGTGACACGGTCGTGATTTCAGATCACCTAGACGATTTTTTTCATGGTCAAGTTGTCTTGCTTGCTGTGGTCAGTGGCATGGTCGCCATAAAGGCGCGCTCCTTGCGGTCTGGATGGGTGCGCTTTTATTGGTTTAGGCCCGCTCTAGCCCAGGAAGTCGCTTGGGCTGGAAACCCAAACAAGCCGGTGGTGGAAAAAGCAGGCGTGGTAATGCTCTCCCCCCGACGATCTTTCGAAAAATGGATCGAGGTCAAATCTGGCTTTAGCCGTCCATGGACTAATGACGAGAGGATGACTGCGGCTAGATTCAGAAACACATTGCTCCAATGGTTATAACCTTAGGAATAATGTCCTCTCGCGATAAAGCGCGGTGTTAATATGAATGACAAGCAACAGCTCGAAGCAGAGCGGCAGATGCAGGACGAAGAAGACCTTGCGCTTCGCAGGCTTGTTTCAGACGGGCCCGGGGCGGGGCAGCGCCTTCTTGAAGAAACTCTTCATAATTTAAGAGTCCATGAGGAAGAGCTTAAAGCCCAGAATGATGAGCTTCAGCAGGCTCGCGAGGACATTGAGAAGCAAAATAACAAAAATCGCGATCTATTTGACTGTGCTCCAGTGGGATACTTTGTGCTGGATGACCGCCTTTCAATAATTGATGTCAACATTGCAGGCCTTAAACTTATTGGAAACGACAGAGCCCATGTCATTGGCATGCCATTCCGAATGTTTGTGGATGGAAAAGTCCGCCAGGAGGTGGATGGGCACTTTTCCATGGTGAGGGCGCATGGCAATGCCTCTACAGAATCGCGGCTTGCGCCACATCAAAAAGCACCCGTTCCAATCATCTTGAAAAGCGTTCGCCTTGGGACGGAGTGGGGCGAGGGGTGGCGGTGCCTCACTACGGTAATGGACATTACCGACCGAAAAGTTGCAGAGGAGACTGCGTACCGACATTCTGCTGAATTAGCGATCACACGCGATAAGCTTGCCTTGATTATCGACTGCATGCCACAGCATATCGCAGTTCTTGATCGTCACGGGGTGATAACTCTCGTCAATGAAGCGTGGCGAAAGTTTTCTATTGAGAATGGTGGGAGCTCGACATTTTGCATTGGTGAATATTATGGGTCTGTATGCGGCGGTATGGAGGCGAGTGAATGCCCCCCACAATTGACCCTTCATACTCTAATGGATGTGATTACTGGCCAGTCACCAGGGATTTCTCTGGAATATCCATGCCACTCGCCGACGGAGCAGCGTTGGTTTAAGCTGGATATTTCTCCAATTTCTGGTGTTGAGCCCGGTGCAATCGTTGTTCATACTAATATAACATCAAGAAAAATTATGGAGATGAATGTACAAAATAGTAGGGACCGATTTTCTGACTTTGCGCGGTCATCGTCGGATTGGTATTGGGAAATGGATGAGAATCTCATATTCACTTGGTTCTCGGAAAGATTTTCATATGTAACTGGTCTCGATCCCCAGGAGGTAATTGGGAAAACAAGGGAATACCTAATATCTGAAATTGCTCCTGAGTCTCTTGTGGATCATCAGGGTGACTTATCCGCTCGGCGTCCATTCCGTGATTTTGACTATGCCATCGATACTGGCCGTGGGAAAAAATATCTTCGCATCAGCGGTGTCCCGGTATTCGATAAGGAATGTGGGTTTATCGGATACCGTGGAACCGGTTCTGATGTAACCGCAATCAAAGAAATTGAAGCCCAGCTTAGAGAAAGCAAAAGTGTGGCTGAGGCTGCTAACAAGGCTAAGTCACTTTTCCTGGCCAATATGAGCCACGAAATTCGTACTCCCATGAACGGCATTATCGGAATGGCCCATTTAGCCCTAGGTGGGGAACTTCCTGCGAAGCAACGTCACCACATCCAGTCAATTAAGCAGTCTGCTCAACGCTTGCTGGGAATCATCAACGATATCCTTGATCTTTCTAAGGCTGAGGCAGGTAAGGTTGTCATTGATGCGGCTCCCTTCGATCTGGCCAATCTCATCGACGAGGCAATCAGTGTTGTTGCTGCGCAAGCCTCTGAAAAAAGATTGCCTATTAACGTTCGAATCGCTTCAGAGGTTCCACGTGGGGTGATTGGAGACCCACTTCGGATCAGGCAGATACTCCTGAATTACCTGAGCAATGCGGTAAAATTTACAAGCTCAGGCGGAATTGACGTTGATGTTCAGATTGAAGGGGGGAAGACAGCGCCGCCGACCAAGTTGCGGTTTGCGGTTTCTGATACCGGGTGTGGCCTCACTCCGGAACAGCAGGCCACACTATTCCAGTCCTTTCAGCAGGCTGAAGCATCAACCTCAGCAAAGTTCGGCGGCACCGGATTGGGGCTCGCAATTGCACGGCAATTGGCGGAATTAATGGGGGGGCAGGCTGGAGTTGAAAGTCAATATGGGAGCGGAAGTACCTTCTGGTTCACGGTGCAGTTCCAAGGGGCTGTGGATGGCGTTGATTGCCCATCAAAATTTTTATCACCCATAAAAATTCATAATAATTTTGCTCATCAAGACCATTCCATATTGCAAGGTGCGCAAGTTCTTCTGGCAGAAGATGATCTTACCAATCAGATGGTTGCCGTTGGTTTGCTTGAGGCTGCAGGAATGTTGGTTGATGTGGTAGGAAACGGTGCTGCTGCTGTAGAAAAAGCGGCCTCAGGGAAATATGAAATTGTTCTGATGGATGTCAGAATGCCTGGAATGGATGGCATTACCGCGACACGTCTAATCAGAGAAAATGTGGAATTGTTGGATTTGCCTATTGTCGCCATGACCGCCAATGCGATGAATGAGCATAAGGATGAATGCCTTGCTGCCGGTATGAGTGATTTTGTGAGCAAGCCGTTCCAGCCAGAGCAACTCTACGGTGTTATTCAAAACTGGGTCACCGGCCTAGCTGAGGCATCCATTCTTGGGACAGCAGGAATGAATGCCATGTCGGGACGCGATCTGCACGTGCCCTCTGAGATCCGTGGTTTAAATGTTCGTGCAGGTTTGCGGCGCGTCGCGGGAATGAAGAAGCTTTACCTTTCCTCACTTCAAAGCTTTGTCCAAGAGCAAGGAGATATTGTGCTCCGCCTCCGCCGGGCAATCGCCAATCGCGATTTTGAAACTGCAGGACGAGATGCGCATACCTTCAAGGGACTGGCCGGTATGATTGAGGCCAAGGAAATTGTGGGGATCACAGAGGATATTGAGGCCGGGTTAGAGGCTTCGGACATCTCGAGAGTGATGCGCTTGGTTGACAACCTCGAAGGGCTGTTTCTCCCGCTTTTGGCCTCAATTAAGGACGCAGTCGGGAGCAGTGGTTTGGAATTTTCTAACGGAGATCAATCTCGTGGATAATGCAGTCCGTCGCGCCGTTATCGTTGAAGACAGCCCGCAGATGCGTGAATTGATTCGCATGGTTCTCGGCAGTCTCGGCTTTCAGAAAATCGTTCAGGCAGAGGTGGCCCCGTCCATTCGGACAGATTGGCGGCAAAAATAAGCTAATCCCGGATGTGGTTACGCCGCCATTTGTCCGTCTGTGCCGATGGACGATCTTGCCGGGGTTAACCCCGGCAAGATCGTCGGCCCATTTTGATAATACGCCTCGTCGGGTGTCCGTCCAGCCAGTGCCGAGTGAGGCCGCTGGGCGTTGTAGTGGCCGATCCATTTCGTGAGCCCGGCCCGCAGCTCCGATCCGGTCTCGAAGGCATGGAGATAGACGCACTCGTACTTCATCGATCGCCACAGCCTTTCGATGAAAACATTGTCCATCCAACGGCCCCGCCCATCCATGCTGATCCGGATGCCTCGATCCTTCAGCACGTCGGTGAAGCGCGGGCTGGTATATTGGCTGCCCTGGTCGGTGTTGAAGATTTCTGGGGCGCCGTAGCGGGCCAAGGCCTCTTCCAGCGCCTCGATGCAGAAGTCGGCGTCCATGGTGTTCGACAGTCGCCAGGCCAGCACCTTGCGTGTCGCCCAGTCCATGATCGCCGTTAGATACAGGGTACGCCTCCGGTGACGGCCGCCTTCCCCGGCTGATGGGGAAGAGAGAGACTGGCCGCTGGCATGGCATTGATGGTGGCGAATGTGTCCACAAATCCAGTTATGGACACAAATTTGAGAGAGCGTCGGCGGTACCGGTCCTGGCCGGAGGCGCTGAAGCGGGAGATCGTGGCGGCGACGTTCGAGCCGGGAGCCTCGGTCGCGGCGGTGGCCTTGCGCTACGAGGTCAACGCCAATCAGGTGTTCACATGGCGGCGGCGGTTTGGCCCGTCCGGGATCGATGTGATAGCGCCGGGCTTGATGCCGGTGGTGCTGACGGGGGAGGCCGCGCCGCTCGCGGCCTCCATCTCCCCGGATGATCGGATCGAGATCGAACTGGCCGGCGGCTACCGTGTTCGTGTCGGCGGTGATGCCGCCGCCGCGATGCTGCGGCGGGTTCTTGACGTGCTGGAGCGGCGATGATCCCGGTTCCGAGCAATGTCCGGGTCTGGCTGGCGGTCGGCCGCACCGACATGCGCCGTGGCATGAACGGCCTGGCGCTCCAGGTTCAGGAGACATTGAAGCGCGATCCCCATGCCGGCGATCTGTTCGTCTTCCGGGGGCGGAGCGGTGACATGATCAAGATCATCTGGCACGACGGCTTGGGGATGTCGCTCTACGCCAAGCGGTTGGAGAAAGGCCGCTTCATCTGGCCGTCACCGGCTGACGGCGTAGTGGCGATTTCGCCGGCCCAACTCGCCTATATGCTGGACGGGATCGACTGGCGCAGCCCGCGCCACACCTTCCGTCCGAAAAGCGCTGGATAGGCGGGGCTGCCTTCATTTTTCGGGAGTCATCGGCCTGAATTTATGATTCCATCGGGGAATGAAGAGCCGCCGCCACCCCCCACCCGATGATGTCGCCGCGCTGAAGGCAGCGTTGCTTCGGGTCGAGGCGGAACTGGCGGTGGCAAGGGCCAAGGCCGCCGACGACCAGGCCGTGATCGCGCACCAGAAATTGCAGATCGAGAAGCTGAACCGGGCGCTTTACGGCCCCCGCGCTGAGCGCACCGCGCGGCTGATCGACCAGATGGAATTGGTGTTCGAGGAGTTGGCCGCATCGGCCACCGAGGACGAGATCGCTGCCGAGCAGGCAGTGGCCAAGACCACCAATGTGGTGGCCTTTACCCGCCAGCGGCCGGCCCGCAAGCCTTTCCCCGACCACCTGCCGCGCGAGCGGCTCGTAGAGCCGGCACCGACCACCTGCTCATGCTGCGGCAGCGACCGGCTGCGCAAGCTGGGCGAGGACGTCACCGAGACGCTGGAGGTGATCCCCCGGCAGTGGAAGGTGATCCAGCGCGTCCGCGAGAAGTTCACCTGCCGGGACTGCGAGAAGATCAGCCAAGCCCCGGCTCCGTTCCATGTCACCCCTCGCGGCTGGGCCGGGCCTTCACTGCTGGCGATGATTCTGTTCGAGAAGTTCGGCCAGCATCAGCCGCTCAACCGCCAGGCCGAGCGCTATGCCAAGGAAGGCGTGCCGCTCAGCCTGTCCACCCTGGCCGATCAGGTCGGGGCCGGCTGCGCCGTGCTGGAGCCGCTGATCCGCCGCATCGAGGCCCATGTCTTCGCCGCCGGGCGGCTGCACGGCGACGACACCACCGTGCCGGTCCTGGCCAAGGGCAAGACCGACACCGGCCGATGTTGGGTCTATGTCCGCGACGACCGGCCCTTCGGTGGGCCTGCGCCGCCAGCGGCGATGTTCTATTACTCGCGCGACCGGGGCGGCGAGCATCCGCAAGGACATCTGGCCAGCTATGCCGGGCTGTTCCAGGCCGACGCCTATGGCGGCTACGCCAAGGTCTACGCGCCCGACCGCAAGCCGGGTCCGATCCTGGAGGCGGCCTGCTGGGTCCATGCACGGCGTCCGTTTTTCATCATGGCCGATCTCGCCGAGAACGCGCGGCGCAAGGCACGCGGCAAGACCACGGCGCCGGTCTCGCCGCTGGCCCTGGAGGCGGTCCAACGGATCGACGCCCTGTTCGAAATCGAACGCGCTATCAATGGCCAGACGGCCGAACAGCGCCGCGCAATCCGCCTGGAGCAATCCGCTCCCCTGGTCGCTGATCTGGAAATCTGGATGCGCGAACAGCGCGCCAAACTGTCGCGCGGCAACGATCTCGCCAAGGCCATGGATTATATGCTGAAACGCTGGCCCGCCTTCACCCGCTTCCTCGACGACGGCCGCATCTGCCTGTCGAACAATGCCGCCGAACGTGCCCTGCGTGGCATCGCCTTGGGCCGAAAGTCGTGGCTGTTCGCCGGCTCTGATCGTGGTGGCCAGCGCGCCGCCGCCATGTACAGCATGATCGTCACCGCCAAGATGAACGACATCGATCCGCAAGCCTGGCTGGCCGACGTCCTTGCCCGCATCGCCGGGCACTCCGCGAACCGGATCGATGAACTCCTGCCGTGGAACTGGCGCTCGCTGCCGCGCGTCGCCGACAGTCAGGCCGCCTGAGCAAAACCGTCTTCACCTGCGGTGCTCACCGGATGCTTACGATACAGGAAGCCCTTGCGCATCGGGATGTAGGTGATGTCCGAGCACCAGACCTGATTGGGCCGGTCGATCACCAGCCCCTTCAGCAGATAGCGATAGGTCCGATGCTGCGGATGCGGCTCGCTGGTCTTGGGTTTCTGGTAGATCGGCGACAAGCCCATCTTCTCCATCAGCCGGCCGATCCGCTTGCGTCCCACGGCATGGCCCTGACGCCGCAGATGTCGTGCCATCTGGCGGGCGCCGTAATAGGGCGTCTCCAGGAATTGCTCGTCGATCAGACGCATCAGCATCAGATTCAGCGGGCTCTCCGGCGCCGGTCGATAATAGACCCCCGACCGGTTCAGCGACAGCAACGCGCATTGACGCACGATCGATAGGCGCGGGCGACGCGGCTCGATCATTTCCCGCCTCTGATCAAGCCCAAGCGAACAGAGGCATCCCGTAAAAAATCCCGCTCCACCAGCAATTGGCCGATCTTCGCGTGGAGCCGCTCGATCTCTGCCGGATCGCCCGTAGTCGTCGCTTCCGACTTGCCCGAAAACGTCGCCGACATCCCCTCGATCGCCTGCCGTTTCCACTGCGCGATCATCGTGTGGTGAATCTCGTATTTCGCGGCCAGTTCCGCCAAGGTCTGCTCGCCCTTGATCGCCTCAAGGGCCACCTTCGACTTAAATTCGGCCGAATACCGCTTCCTGGTTACCTTGCCCATAAAACCCCGTCCTTCTGTCGGTCGGGATTAGCTTATCACCCTGTCCGATTTTCCGGGGCCGCCTCTGGCATCGAATGGAGCCGAGGCCCTTGATGCGTTACAAGCCGAACACACTGATCTGATCATTATGGATTGGATGATGGAAGTCATGGATGGGCTGGAGTGTACGCGCCGGATTCGCGGGGGGGTAAATGGCATTGATCCTGCGGTCCCAATAGTCCTTCTTACCGGGAATAAGGGCAAAGAATCAGAGGCATCTGCTTATAATGCCGGTGTCAGCGTTTATCTGGAGAAGCCTTTTTCAATAAAACAACTACATTCTGGCGTGATGAAGGCGTTAGGATTAAATGGTGTTGGTGTGTCTTGAGTAAGCTCTTTGAAAGGATTGATGATCGTTATGGCCTTCGTGATCATTTGCGAAGTTCTACAAAAGCAGCTCATCGCCGGATAGACCATCATCCATTGATGCGGCATCTGATTCAAGAAGGGCTTACGTGTCGTGTATATGGAGATATTTTAGTTGCTCTTTATACGTTACACGCCCCAACTGAACGGGCGCTCTTGGAGTTTGTGCCGGAAACTGATGTCCCGCGTCGCAGTGATCTTTTGATGTCAGATATTGAAGAACTTGGAAGAGTTAGTGATCTTGTTACGCCAAGTGTCCCCCAATGGGACCGAAAGGCCCCATTAACACTAAATGATTATATTGGGATGCGGTATGTTATTGAAGGCTCTGCCATGGGAGGTCGTGCTATTCGAGAGAAGTTGATGGTTAATTTAGAGTGCAGCTGTAAGCATGTAATGAGATTTTTTGATGGTCAACATGACCACTCGCATTGGCAACGGTTCTGGGTTTATGTTGATCAATTGGACAGTTTAGATGCGACCTTAACCGCGAGTGCATCGAACGAATTTTTTCATGAAATCAGTGAGTTGTTTGATCGGCATCTGACCTATCGGAACAACCTATTAACGGCGGGATTTAAGCCGAGTTCAGAATAAGCGTATCCCCCTCGTAACGGCCATCTATTTGAGCGGCCCTTGCTCTGAGATTCTTCGTACCCCTCCGGTGACGCTTCCAATTACCCAGGTAATCCCCCCGTTTTTAACGGGGTTGGAACATAGAACTCACGCGGCCAATTTCAGCTTCTGGGCGGGTGTGATGCCGCCGATGGCCATATTGGGTCTGTCGTTGTTGTAGGTCCATAGCCAATCCGTGGCGTAGTCCTGCACCTCCTGGATAGTTTCGAAAAGGAACTGGCCCAGCCATTCATGCCGGACCGTGCGGTTGTAGCGCTCGACATAGGCGTTCTGCTGGGGCTTGCCGGGTTGGATATGTTGGAGAGCAATGCCACGCTTCCCGGCCCATGTCGCCAGCGTGCCGCTGATGTATTCGGGGCCGTTGTCGACCCGGATGGCCTTGGGCGGGCCACGCCATTCGATGATCCGATTCAGCGTCCGCACAACCCGTTCGGCGGGCAACGAGAAATCCACCTCGATGCCGAGCCCTTCGCGATTGAAATCATCAAGCACGTTAAGCAGCCTGAAAGCCCGCCCATCCTCCAGCCGGTCGGCCATGAAGTCCATGGACCAGACCTGGTTGGGAGCATCGGGGACCGCCAGTTCATCGGGCTTATCGCGCTTGAGCCGCTTGCGTGGCCTGATGCGCAGGTTCAACTCCAACTCCCGATAGATCCGGTGTAACCGTCCTCTGACGGCTACGGCGTTGCCTTGGGTTTCCGCTTACGCCGATTGGCAAACTTGGTGAATTCCTTGCGGATAGCGGCTTCGTCGATGGTCGATGGATCAAATCCGGGGCCGCGCCATTCGATCATGTTGTCATGGTCTTCATGGTCGGGATCGGCGATGACTTCGAGGTAATGGGCGTAGCCCCAGGGCCCGCCGCAGTCTTCTGGCGGGCAGGCGCCTTGGGCGTCCAGCAAGCGGGGATAGCTGACCTCGGGATCGGCTTCGGCGAGAGCTTCGAGTTTCACCGTATGCATCCAATCGTCGCCGAAATCGTAAACGTATTGGAATGTTTTGTTCCGTTTGAGGTGGAGGAGGAGATCGGCCAGGGTCGCCGTTTTGGCGGAGAGGGTGTTTGAGTCCGGCCAATCCGGGTCGGGAATGCCATAGGCGACGGCGCGGCCGACGCGGAATTCGTAGAGGTGATAGTTTTCCCAGCCCATGGCGATCTGGATGACAAGGTGCAGATCCGCCAGACGCATGGTGAGTGGCACTTCGATCCGCCGGATCACGGGCAGGTCCATGTCATCGAGTTGGATCTTGAGGCGGGCAATCTCGGTCATGGTGCGATGTTCCAGGGCAGCAGGTCGGCGATGCGGTTTACCGGGTGGTCGGCAATCCGCGTCAGAACATCGCGCAGATAGGCCTCCGGGTCGAGGCCGTTGAGCTTGGCGGTCTCGGTCAGAGTGTAGATGGCGGCGGCGCGGTCGCCGCCGGCATCGGAGCCGGCGAACAACCAGTTTTTTCGGCCCAGTGCCAGCGGGCGCATCGCCCGTTCGGCGGCGTTGTTGCTGATCTCCAGGTGGCCATCGTCGAGATAGCGGGTGAGCGCTGACCAGCGCGAGCGGGCATAGCGGATGGCGGCGGCCAACTCGCTTTTGCCGGAGATGCGGGTCAGGCTGGCGTCGAGGTAGCCTGCCAGATCTCCCATGATGGGACAGGCCTCGACCTGTCGGATGGCGCGACGCTGGTCGGGTGGGATGCCGACAATGGCGCGCTCGACGGCGAACAGGCGACCGATACGTTCCAGCGCCTCCGCGGCGATCGGTGCCGTGGTGGCGACATGGACATCGTGGAATTTGCGGCGTACATGCGCCCAGCAGGCGACCTCCGTCACTGGCGGTGGTTTGCCCTCCTTGGCCAGGTACAACTCGCCGAAGCCGGCATAGCCATCGGCATGGAGGTGGCCACGGAAACCGGCGAGATGCTTCTGTGGACGCTCGCCCTTGCGGTCTGGACTGTAGCGGTAGGCCACGGCGGGTGGAGCCGGTCCATCCCAGGGCCGCTCGTCGCGCAGATACGCCCATAATCGGCCGGTTTTGGTCTTGCCGATCCCCGGCGCCAGCACGGGCACCGGCGTGTCGTCACCATGGATCTGGCCGCCGGCCATGGCATGGGCCTCGGCCGCGTCCACCAGGGGACGGACCAGGGTGGCGGCCTTGCCGACCCACTCGGCCAGGAGTCCACGGTCGAGATCGACGCCATCGCGGGCATAGATCCCCGATTGGCGGTAGAGCGGCAGGTGATCGCAGTATTTAGACACCAGCACATGGGCCAGCAAGGCGGCGGAGGGCAGACCGCGCTCGATCGGCATCGAGGGCATCGGCGCCTGGACCATGCCCTCGCAGGCTCGGCAGGAATAGGCGGGCCGGATGTGGCGGATCACCTGAAAGCGGCCGGGGACGTAATCGAGGATCTCGGTGACGTCTTCGCCGACCTTGCGCATCGCTCCGCCGCAGGAAGGGCAGGTACAGGCGCTATCGTGGACCACCTCGGTGCGCGGCAGGTGTGGCGGCAGCGGCCGCCGGGCACGATTGCGCTTCGGCGCGGGGCCGTCGCTCGCACCGTCCTCGGCTGGCGCCAAGGCGGCGGCGGCACTCGATTCGACCTCCTCCAGCATCAGCTCCAACTGATCGGCGGCGCGGCTGATTTTCTCCGACGAGCGGCCGAACTGCATCCGGCGCAAACGGGCCAGCTCGATCCGCAGCTTCTCCACCTCCAGCGTCTTGCTCATCAGGCCGGCCTGGGCGGCGGCCAACGCATCCGCCTGGGTGGCGATGATGGCCTGTAGCGCGACGATATCGGTGGGCAGGGCGTCTGGAACCATGCCGTCGATTCTACCGTCAGAAGCAGATTCCGACCAGCGCCAGCCCCTCATTTTGTGAGGATTCCCGCCGGGTGTGGCGGGAATGACTCACCCCGCCGATTGCGGCTTCCAGGTGCGGATCGGCATCCTCCAGTCGATCCCCTCCAGCAGCATGCCGAGTTGCGCCGGAGTCAGCCCGACGATGCCGTCCGCCGGCGACGGCCAGACGAAGCGGCCCTTCTCCAGACGCTTGGAAAATAGGCAAAGACCTTGGCCGTCCCACCACAACACCTTGATCAGATCGCCCCGCCGCCCCCGGAACACGAAGACCTGGCCGCCGAAGGGATCGCGAGACAGCTTCGCCTGCACCAGCATCGCCAGCCCGTCAAAACCTTTGCGCATGTCGGTGTGCCCGGAAGCCAACCACACCCGCGTCGACGTCGGCGGCACGATCATCCCAGCGCCGCCAGTACCCGGCGTAACGGCTCGGTCGCCACCTCCGGCCCCACCCGGACCATCACGCCAGTGGGCAGCACGATTTCAATCCGCCCGCTATCGTCCGGCACCACAGCCGGGGGCTCCGAAACCGCGATCGCCAGAAAACCACCATCAGCGATCCCAGTAGCGGCCGCCAGCAACTCCCGCCGCCAAGTGAACAACTGCTGTGGCGCGATCCCATGGCGCCGGGCCACGCTGGACACTGTCCGGCCCGGCATCGCCGACTCCGCCACCATCTGCTGCTTGTCCGCCGCACTCCAACGCCGACGGCGCTGAACCGACGTGATCACCTCGACCTGGGTCATCGTGCCACGCATTAAAGTCACCATAATGCTTGGCACTTGGCCTCAACTCGCCCCGCCGCACAAGGCAGCCGTCAGAGGACGGTTACGATCCGGTAGACCCGCTTGTGGTTCCAGTCATGGCCCCGGACGTTGCGCAGGTACAGGAAACACAGACCGAAGCCCCAGGTCTTGCGGGCCGTGGTCAGACCGACCAGAAGGTCGGCGATCTCCTCGTTCTCGGGACGCAGCTTCGGGCTGTAGCGATAGCACGTCTCGCTCAGCCCAAAGGTCCGGCAGGCCAAGGCAATGCTGATGCCCCGTCGCGCCACCGCAGTCTCGGCCATCTCCCGGCGCTGGGATGGCCGAGCTATTTTTTTCCAAGGGCCTCGCGCAACAACTCGTTCTGCAGGCTGAGCTCGGCGAACATCTTCTTTAGCCGCCGGTTCTCGTCCTCAAGGCCCTTCATCTCCGAGATCATGGATGCGTCCATGCCCCCGTACTTGGCCCGCCATTTGTAAAAGGTCGCGCTACTCATCTGGTGCTCGCGGCACAGGTTGAGCACCGGGATGCCGTCCTCCGCCTGGCGCAGGATCGCCATGATCTGGGCATCCGTGAAACGGCTCTTCTTCATCCGAATCTCCTCGTTCCGCTGACCGAGAAAATTCTACGTTCCGATCCCCTCATTTCCAGGGGGGATTACCCCCACATTTTGACGGTTTGGCTTGAGCCGTTTTAAATGTGACGAATTACAGCGTAATGAAATTTCCTAACTCATCCATTTGAAAAATGCAAAAAATTACCATAAGGTATATGTCGCCTACCACTTTTGAGTGGGTGGAACAAAGGGTGCTTTGCCTGAAATTCACTTGGCGACCAATTCAGTGGCGGCTTTCCGTGGCGTAGTAGTGGTAACGCGGATCATTTGTTGCCCCTATCTTTTTGGATAGAGCGACGCGCCAGGCACCTCTGTGCCATTGAAATGGTATCCCGCGAACTACGGTAAGCAAATAGGCGCCAATAATGATGATAATGCCTAATGCCTAAAATAATAACAGGGGGATTACATGATCCGGCTTACTGATCTCAAGATTTCTGGAAAGATCACCCTGTCGTTCCTGTTTCCCGCCGCACTAATTTTTGGCTTGGCCGCCTATGTTATCAGTGACAAGGCGCGGGTGGTATCTGAGACAGCAGCCCTAGCGGCCATTGCACCGCTCACCGCAGACATCAGCGCCCTAGTGCACGAAGTGCAGAAGGAGCGCGGTACCTCGGCGGTGTTCATCGGGAGCAAGGGCGAAAAATTTCGCGACGAGCTAAAGGCACAGCGCAAGTTGACCGATGAGGCCCGTGCCAAGCTCGAACGCTCGGTGTCCAGCATCGACCTGACGGCGCTTGGACGCAGTTTTCCTCCCAAGGTTGAGGCTGCCGCCAAGCGCTATGAAGCTCTGGTCACTTCCCGCGATGCCATCGATGCGCTTTCCATTGACGCCCGAACCTCGTTCGGCAACTTCACCGAGACTATTCGGTTGCAATTGGACGTAGTCAGCCAGATATCTCTCTTGTCGAGTGACATCTGGGTAGGACGCATGGTTGGTGCCTACCTTAAGCTGATGGAAGGCAAGGAGAAGGCCGGGCAGGAGCGAGCAACCGCTGCTGGCGCCTTTGCTGCGGGAAAGTTTGGGCCCGACGTCTACCTGCGCTTTGTATCCATCGTGGCTGAGCAGAGGCAGTTCCTTACCGAATTCCAGGCCAGTGCTGCGCCTGAGCAGGTGGAATTTTATCGTTCGACCCTGGACAGCCCTGCTACTCAGACGGTGGATCGTATGCGCAAGATCGGCCTGGAGAGCACGGCCACCGGCAATGTGGGAGATGTCACAGGCCCCGCTTGGTTTGCTGCCGCTACCGAACGGATCAACCTCCTTAAAACGGTCGAAGACCGTATGGCCGCCGATGTTCTTGCCCTGGCCTCGCAAGTTAGCTCAGACGCCCGCGGCGTACTGGGAGCAACCATTTTCGGTGTGCTCGCGGCGGCGGCTGTGGCGCTGGCTGTGGCATGGGCTGTGGTGCGCCAGATGACATCGGCCATCGGCTCACTGGTGGGTACCATGGAGCGACTGTCAGCCAACGATTTTTCGGTGATTGTGGGCGGAACCGAACGGGGTGACGAAATGGGAGCTATGGCTCGCTCAGTACAGATATTCAAGGACGCTATGCTGCGCGGTCACGACTTGGCCGAGCAGCAATTGGCCGACGCTCATTCCCGCGAGGCCCGTGGCCATGCAATAGAGGCTTTGGTTAACCGCTTCCAAGGCTCGGCTGAGCGTATGGTTGAGGCAGTCTCTTCGGCCGCCCAACAACTGCAGGGTACTGCATCTGCCATGAGCGATGCGGCTTCAGACACTAGCGGCCGGGCAACTACTGTCGCTGGAGCCACTGAACTGGCATCAGCCAACGTTCAGACTGTCGCCGCCGCTGCCGAGGAATTGACCTCTTCAATCCAGGAGATAGGTCGGCAGGTTCATCGGTCGGCCGAAATCTCTGGCGCCGCAGTTTCTGAGGCCGGTGAGGCCCAGGGCACGGTCACCGGCCTGGCCAGTATGGTCAAAAAGATCGGCGAAGTTGTGATTCTGATTAATGACATTGCCGCCCAGACCAACCTGCTGGCACTCAATGCCACCATCGAAGCCGCCCGAGCGGGCGAAGCCGGCAAGGGCTTTGCCGTGGTGGCGGGTGAGGTCAAGAACCTTGCCACTCAGACGGCACGGGCCACCGACGAGATAGGCCAGCAGATTTCTGCCGTACAGCAGCAGACCGAGAAGGTAGTTCTGGCCATAGGAGATATCGTCGCCATCATCCGCGAAGTAGGCGAGATTACCGCCGGGATTGCCAGCGCTGTCGAGGAGCAGAGCGCAGCAACCCAGGAGATCGCTCGCAGCGTCGAGCAGGCTGCAGCAGGAACCACCGAGGTTTCTGCCAATGTCGGCGGAGTACAGGACGCCGCCAATCGAACCGGTTTTGCTGCCGCCGAGGTACTTGACGCGTCGCGTATCATGGGCGAGGAGGCCGCCCGGCTGAGATTAACCATCAACGGATTCTTGGGTGAAATCAGAGCGGCCTAGGGAGGCTCTGCTCTTTTTTGGCGTGAAAATCATGCCAGACTATTCTGGCCTGCTCGGGATGAGGCATTTCAATGAAAATCCACACACACATAGATCGCTCAACAGCAACTATCATAGAATTATAGCAATGCAAGGTGCGCGTATATCAGCAAACAAATTAATTGCAAGCCTGACAAAAAGGCAGGCAATCGTCCTCGTCTCTCTATTTATTCTGGCATCATCTGGGTTTGGTGCGTTAGAATTTGCTGTTTCATTCTTATCTGATGACGGTGCCATTATTAATATGGCTGGGAGGCAGAGAATGCTGTCTCAGCGCGTTGTCAGCCTCGGATACCAAATTATCACATCCCCATCCGACGAGGCGAAACAGTCAGTCAGAAGCAATATGGAGAATGCAGTCGCCAGTATGGAGGCTGAGCATCAAAGGCTTATTGAAATATCTGTTGGTCGCGGGATGTCGAACGAGCTGAATGCACTCTATTTCGGCCGAGCGCCGACACTGGATAAAAGCATCTCGTATTTTATAAAGAGGGCCCGCTATTTCATGGATCTGGAACTAAGTGGCGATGATCGGCGTCTCCCGCTGATTGTCCTGTATGATATTGCCATGATGTCACGCGTTGAGCTTCTTCAAGGATTGGAGAGCGTGGTGTCTCGCTACCAATTCGAGAGCCAGGAGCGGGCTAACCGGCTTCTTTACAGCGCCTTCATCGGCCTGCTGATATTTACATTTGTTCTGGCATTCTCATGGGCAGGCGTGTTCCGCCCGCTGGCGCGAAAGCTGCGGGAAGAACTCGATGCCCATCAGGTCAGCGAGGAGGTCAAAAGCTCGATTCTGGATGCAGCCCTGGATGCCATTGTAACCATTGACGGTAATGGAGCGATTATCGAATTCAATCCAGCCGCCGAGCGCATTTTCGGACATCTTGAACAAGATGTCGTTGGCAAGGAAATCGCCGACCTGATCATCCCGGAGCAGCACCGTGCGGCTCATCGGGCTGGAATAGCCCGAGTGATTGATGGCGGGGTCACCAAGGTTATCGGTCAGCGCCTTGAAATGCATGGCCTTCATGCCGATGGACATGAAATTCCCCTGGAACTAGCGATCACCCAACTGCCTACGCACGGACTGTTTACCGGATTCATCCGCGATCTGACCGGACAGAAGCGCACCGAAGAAGCCTTGCGCCGGTCGCAAAAGCTCGAAGCGGTTGGGCAACTGACTGGGGGGATCGCCCACGACTTCAACAATCTGCTGGGCATCATCACCGGAAATCTCGAACTGCTTCAGAAGAATTTGGCGAATGACGAAAAAGCAAACCGACGCCTTGATACCGCGTTGAAAAGCGCTCGCCGGGGAGCCGATCTCACGCGCCGTTTGTTGGCCTTTTCACGGCAGGCCCCAACCGTAGTCGGCAATGACCCAATCGACATCAATGATGCGGTTACCGGCATGCTCGACATGCTGCAACGCTCCTTGACCCAAATCGTGCAGGTCAAGACCAAGCTCGATCCCGCGCTATGGAAAACGGTCGTGAACCGAAGCGAATTCGAAGACGCCTTGCTCAATCTCGCCATAAATGCCCGTGATGCCATGCCCGATGGCGGCACCCTTGCCATTGAGACATCCAACATCGTGGTTGAGGCAGAACATGCGCGGTTCGACCCCAACCTCCAACCCGGTGAATACATTGTCCTGATGGTGAGCGACAGCGGCACCGGGATCAGCAAAGATATCGTCGATAAGATTTTCGAGCCGTTCTTCACCACCAAGGAAAGGGGCAAAGGCACCGGCCTTGGACTGAGTATGGTTTACGGCTTTGCCCGACGCTCAGGCGGCCATGTGCGGGTCTATTCGGAACTTGGGGTGGGAACGGCCTTCCGCCTGTACTTCCCCCGTAGCCATGCCCATGTTGCCGATCCCGGTCAGATTGGAACCGAGACATCCGACATACCTCGTGGCACGGAAACCGTGCTGGTGATCGACGATGAACTTCACTTGGCCGAGATCGCCGGAGAATTTCTGAGCGACCTAGGGTACGCCCCGATCATCACCACCGATACCTCTGAAGCCGTCAGGCTGCTGAAGGAGCGATCCGATATCGACCTGATTTTCTCGGACGTGGTGATGCCGGGGGGCTTGGATGGCTTTGGTCTCGCCAAACTGGCGACAGACCTTGGACGCAAGGTACTGCTGACCTCGGGCTTCACCGGATATGCCCACCAGCACCAGAACGACGGCGGCTTTTCTGTGATATCCAAGCCCTACAGCAAGGCGGATTTGGCAAGGATGGTAAGAACCATTCTTGATGGATCGGATGGTTCATGATGACTGATTTGGCAAAAGCAGATCAGCCGCGCGTGCTGATTCTTGATGACGAGCGTGATATGTGCGAATTCGTCGCCGATGTCGGGGACGATCAGGGTTTCAATGCGCAGTGGTGCGACAATTTCGAAGATTTCGCCTGCCGCTATTCCATTGACCTCCGGGGGATTTTTCTTGACCTCGCCATGCCGGGGGTGGATGGCATCGAAATCATTCGCTTCCTGGGCGACAATAATTCCAAGGCCCATCTGGTTTTGATGAGCGGCCACGATATCCATCTGCTGGAGGCCGCGAGACGATTGGCGGAAAGCCGCGGCCTGAAGGTGGCCGGAGTGCTGCACAAGCCGTTCGAATTATCGGCTCTGGTGGGGCTGTACGATCAATTGGCTGCCATCACCGCCCCCCAGTGCCCCACTACCTCGGCAAGGCCGGGCAGCCAGTATGTTCCGACTGCGTCCGATCTCGATGCCGCCTTGGCAGCGGGTCACATCATTCCCTTCTATCAGCCAAAGCTCAGCGTTTCCACCCGCGCCATCACCGGCGTCGAGGTCCTGGCTCGCTGGAGACATCCAGACCACGGCCTGGTCGGCCCGGATTACTTCATCCCCTTGGCCGAGAAGGAAGGGCTGATCGAGCGCCTGACCGATCAGATCATCGATCAATCCCTGGTTCAGGGACGTATCTGGCTGGATCAGGGGCGGCCCTTGAAACTGGCGCTCAATCTCTCGGCCCTCTCCCTCCGGCACCTCGATCTACCGGAAGACCTGCTTCGTCGGGTCGAAGGTCGGGGGCTTTCGCCGGAACAGATTGTCCTTGAAATTACCGAATCAGCCCTGGCTTCCGATTTTTCCGCATCATTGGATATCCTGACCCGGTTGCGGATGCGGCGATTCGCCCTGTCTATCGACGATTTTGGCACCGGCTATTCGTCATTGAAGCAACTTCAACACGGACCGTTTACCGAATTGAAGATCGATCAGTCCTTCATCGCCAAGGCGCTGGAAGAGGAAGGATCGCTGGCCATCGTCGAAAGTTCCGTCCAATTGGGACGCCGCATGGGGTTGAAGGTAGTGGCCGAAGGGATCGAAACCGAGCAGCAGATGGACCTGATCAGGCATCTTGGTTGCGACGAGGCCCAGGGCTACCTCCTTGGTCGGCCTGTCGCCGCCAATGATTTTCCCCGTTAACACCCATTCAAACAAAGGTCCAACTATGGAACAGACGGCACCGGAATGGTTTGACGGCAAGAAACTCGGGGTGGACTTCATCGACCAGGATCATGCCCAGATTGCGTCCATGATGGACTTCTTGGTGATCCGGTTGGCGGGGCCATCAACGGATGAAGGTATCAACGCGGTACTGTCCGAGTTGGCGGACTTCACCCGTGTCCATTTCGAGCGCGAAGAAGATGTGATGAAGCAAACCGACTACCCTGACAGGGAGGAACATGCGGCGGTTCACAGGGGGCTGATCCGGGTACTTTCTGAACTAATCGCACGTGTGAGACGAGAGGGCCATTCGAAGTTATCTGGGAGCGAGGTTCAATCCTTGAGAAACTGGGTTACCGGACACATCAAGATGGAAGACCGAAAACTCGCTGAATATCTGGCTCAACGATCTAACTTTGCCGTGCTAGTCATTGATTGATGTTGGATCTTCGGGGGGCTGCGACAGGTGATGCAGCCAGTGAGAAAGATCGGAAGACATAAGTGGAACGGGTGACCAGACTGGATACAAATTTCAATTGGCCCGTCAATAGGCTGTTGAAGTTGGAACCGTGAAATCCCGTATGGCCGTCCGACCGGTGCTCGGATCCACCATCACCACCCGTTTAATCTCGACGTTTTTCTGATGCAGGCGGCCGTACAAATGACCTGCCTGGACGATAAAATCGGAATTGACGAATTTCGCGCAGACTGGGCCGAAGCCATCGCGAATCGGCAGATAGATAACCGCGCTTCCGCGGAACTTTACTCCCTGGAACTTCCCGTCACCGTCGCCGGTCAACTGAAACACTGCGTCCTCAATCTTCTTTCCGGCGACGGTAATGATTGGATCCGTGTCCGGACCGTCGATCTTTTTGACGCATCCGGAGGCGTGGAAATAGATGACGAACGCTCCATATGTGTGTTGATGTAAATCTTTTGCTCTCATGATAAATATTTATATAAAACATAAAAACATGTGACGCAATGAGACTCAATGACTTTGATGGATCTTATGATGACTTCATCCTTCCTTCTGATGATATAGATGTTGGCAATGCCAATGATCAGCACCCAACTCTGATGTACGACGTCAACAAGGCATTTGACGCGATGCGACAGTGCCTGGCGCGGGTCGAACGACTGATCGACCAAACGGAGCAGAAGCTGGCCGATTCGCAACTTCCCGTCGGAATCAGGGTTGTCGAGCGGTAGCTGGCATATCGCCAGCCCGGCTGGCAGGCCTAAGCGGAATATTCCAAGTTTTTGCCGATGCTGCTCAGAGATGTATGTGCCAAATATCACGTATTATCCTCCGCAGTCATGTATATTACTCTCCGGCCGCGGCCTGGAATTGAGATATGCATTATGGCATTATCGCCTTATGGACCTCATAAACCACGCATAATCATGCTTATGCTCATCTGCTTATCTTCTATGGCCGAGTGTCATTGCAGCAAATACTGTGATTTTGGAAAATTGACGGTTTTGGGGTGCCAGCGGTATCGCCGATGCAGGCTTTAAAAACTGGATCGGAATACGGCTATGGCTAAAGGTGCGAAAAAAGGGCGGGCAGAAAAGATCTTTGCGATGATGTTTTCCCCTATTGAAGGCGAGCAGGCCGCGGCTGGTCGCAAGTTGGTTGATTATTTCCAGCAAAACAATGTGCATCCGGATGACGTCCACCTGAACGTCTATAGCGACGAAGACGATTTTGTCGCCTACATGGTCGATAAGAAGAACCAGGAAATCGACGGTTATCTCGCGGATATAGAGGCGTATCTCGAGGAGATCGCCTGCCTCCGAGTTGAGGTCAAAGACCTCAAGGCGGCGGCAGCAGCCAAGGATCGTCAGATCGCCAAGCAGCAGGCCGAGATGGCCAAGCAAAAGGCCGAAATCGCTGGGTTGCGGAGCGAAGTCGATAGCCTATCTGCGAAGCGGCCGACGCCAATGGGCTCCGCCATGGACGCCAGTGATCGGGCTGAATTGGAGGCCTATCGCCGCGAAGACGGCGTCGATAGGACTGGCCATAGGCCGAAGTTGCCAAAATAAGAGACAGCGCAATAATGGCTGGAGCCATGGCTTCCACCTCATCTAATCTATATTGTATTATAAGTGACGATACATATGTGAGAGTCAATGACTACGAAATAATAAATCAATATTAACCGAATAAATTAAGTTGCGATCGTATTTCCACCTCACTCCACACCTCGGCCTTGATCCTGGTGATTTCGTCCAGCCCACCTCGGAGAGCATCGACTTCTTCCTGGTTTATGGTCGCCGCCATTTCTTCCTCGGTGGCCACGATGATTTTTTCCAGCTGTAGGACAAACGCGACCAGGGCTCCCGTGGTGGGCCGCCGTCCTCTGGCCAATGTCGAACTGCACCATGACGCCTGCCGCCCAAACATCCGGCTGAACGACCTCTGGTCGCTGACGGCCCCAAGGTCGCGGCATTCGTTATAAAGGCTTCGTAGATCCCGCATCACATTCCTCCTCAGCTGCGTGTGCAGGTATTTATCTGTTCGCATTTCTGACTAATACGTATAAACATATGACTCTCAAAAACGTTCGTTTATGAGAATTTATTTGTGTCGTGGTCTTTTGCGTGATTAGCGGAGGTGGTATTATCTCAAAACTGTCTCTCAAAACATGCATCTCAATTCGTCGGTAATTGAATGAGTATTGAGAAGGAGGGGGGGATGTTTGTCGGTTACGCCAGAGTTTCGACCCAGGACCAGTCGCCGCAACTGCAACTCGACGCCCTGCATGCGGCCGGGTGTGAACGCATTTTCAGTGAACATGCCTCCGGCGCCCGCGCCGATCGCCCCGAGTTGAAGGCCGCCTTGGACTTCGCTCGCAACGGCGACACGGTGGTGGTGTGGAAGCTGGATCGGTTGGCTCGATCGACCCGGCAGTTGATCGAGACTGTCGATATGCTCGACGGGCGTGGGATCGGTTTACGGTCGTTGACCGAAGCGATCGACACCACCACCGCCGGGGGGAAATTGATCTTCCACGTTTTTGCGGCGCTCGGGGAGTTCGAGAGAAGTTTGATCATCGAGCGGACTCGAGCCGGACTGGATTCGGCCCGCAAAATGGGCCGGGTCGGCGGTCGGCCTCGGTCCCTGTCTGGTCAGGATGTGGAGGTGGCGCGAGCCATGCTTGCATCCCCGGCGATTACTGTTGAGGAGGTGGCCCGGCGCCTCAATGTTTCGACTGCCACTTTGTATCGCCACCTGCCAGGTGGGCGTGGTGGTGGCCTGGATCTTCGACCTGCGGGCTGATGTGGTGGTGGCTGTGCTCGCGGATTAGGCTGGTGCCCAGGGAGCCGGTTACGGCTCTACTAAGTAAACGCCCAATCCATTTACTTAGTGATTACTAAGTGCAAGCTGTTGAATTATAATGATAATTTCTAATTTAGTAACTAAGTAAACTAAGTAAGAGAAAAACAATTTATAGAAATAAAAAATATTATTTTCTGTTTTATGCGGAGCTCTTGAATCTACCTACTTAGTTTACTTAGTAGCCATGGAGTTCCGCGGAAATGGCGGAATTGCTGGGGTTTGCGGAGCATCCAACTAAGTAAGAGCTCCGCCACCACGTCAGTTATACCGAGGCGGGTCATCTGGGGTGGCGATTCGTGGTCGTCGCATCCTGAGGCGTTGCCTCCTAACCAAAGGGCCGTTTCCAGTCCGACCGATCTCGGTCGAAGGGATAAGCGGCGCTCGAATCTGCTTGGACTCAGCGATGACCTGCCCCCCTTCCACTGATCGGGATCAATCATGAAAACAGGTCAGTGGCGGCCTACCGAGACTCCACTCTTAGCTCCCGCCAGATAGTTCAAGACGGTTTGAACCGCGAGCGACCTGTAGCGTTGAGGGCTGCTGACAATCCAGGCATCCGCCTGTTCCATTGGATATTCCGGCAGCAGGTGGATCAAGGTGCCCAGGTCCAGGTCCGTTTCAAGCATGAAGTCGGGCAGAAGCGCGATCCCATGGTGAAGGCGTGCAAGTTGATGGGCGACCAGCATATTGCCGGCAGCAATGGTCCATCTCATCGAGCACTCCCATCCCCCATCAAAGCGCCAACTATCGAGGGCCGCGCTGATGACGATCGCGTTGTGCGAGGCAAGGTCCGAGGGGGCCACCGGTACCCCGGCCTTTGCCAGGTAGGCGGGGGATGCCACAAGCAGGCGCTTGACCTTGCAAAGACGGCGAGCGACCAGATCACTGTCATCAAGTGTGCCCGTCCGTACTGCAAGGTCGATGCCGTCGCTGATGATGTTGACGCGCCGTTCAGTCAGCCTCAGTTCGACCTGAACATCCGGATATGCTGCCGTCAGCTTGATCAGATGCGGGGTAATCAGATACTGCCCAAGCGCCGCCGTGGTGGTCAGCGAGACTCGGCCCGCGACAAGCTGTTCGCGCTCGGCGATTGCCCGTGCGGCATCGTCGGCGGCGGTGATCGACGGCTTTGCCATGTCATAGATGCGCTGCCCCTCATCCGTCAGCGATAGGGCTCGCGTTGAACGCTGGAACAGCGACGTGCGCAAGAGCAGTTCAAGATCGGCAAGTCTTCGGCTTACGGTGGATTTTGGCAGGCCGAGTGTCTTGGCCGCAGCTGTGAAGCTGCCTTCGTCGGCAATGGTCACGAGCAGCGCAAGATCGTCGAGCGATGGCTTCATTGTTCTGAAAATGGAACAGTGCTGTCCAAACTTCAAGCCTTATGTGGACAGTGATTAAGGCGCATATGGATATCAACACAGTCAGAGGACTATGCCATGATCCGTTTTACGTCTGTCTACACCCCGACGCAGATGCGCCATGGCGCGGAATTTGCGGCCCGCCAGTATCCTCGCCAGGCGTTTGGCAACCTTATCGATCCGGTCATCAACATTGACTGGTTCGAAATGAATGCCCCAACCTTTCCGCCTCACCCCCATGCGGGTTTCTCCGCCGTCACCTATCTGTTCGCCGATTCGCCCAATGGGTTCATCAATCGCGACAGTCTGGGCGATGTACAGACCATTCACCCTGGTGGCCTGCATTGGAGCCGAGCGTCACGCGGGTTGATGCATGAAGAATTCCCGGTTCCCGAAGCAGGTCTCGTGCATGGGCTGCAGATTTTCATCAACCTGCCGGCGGCCAGCCAGGCCGATCCCGCCGCAGCCTTTTCGGTCCCGGCCGCCATGGTCAAAAGCCTTTCCGGCAAAGGCTGGGAAAGCCGTGTCGCGGTCGATGGAACGACGGTGGGTGAAATCGCCGGAGCCCTGCCGTCACCGGTCCGGATCGAGGAAATCTCGCTGGCCCCATCGGCGATGCGTGACATCGACATACCTGCGGGTTGGGGGGGCATTGTCGTTGTGCTCGAGGGAGACGTTTCGATCGGTGACGTGACCCTTGCCGCCACGCAGGCTATTGGCTTTGCCACCGACGTCGAAGGGCCGTTCCGGATCGCCACAGGGGCTGGTCAAGCCCGCATTGCGGTGGTTTCGGGGGCGCAACTCAAGCAGCCGATTTATGCCCAAGGTCCTCTCATGCTTGCCAGTCCGGAGGCACTCGACGAGGCGCGTCGCCGTGTCGCCTCGCTCAGCTTGCCCGCCTGACCCCTGCCACATGTTATCCACACAAAGGAAACACATCATGACGAAACGCTTTTCTGCTGAAAATGCCGCACTTCTGCTGATCGACCATCAGGTCGGCACCATGCAGCTGATCAAGAATATCGACCGCGATCTTGCCGCCAAGCAGTCGATCGCCCTGGCCAAGATGGCGAAAATCCTGAACATGCCGGTGGTGATCACCTCCAGCCAGGAAGATCACGCCCAAGGCCCCATTCTCCCCGGAATCGCCGAAATCCTGCCGGAAGCGCATGCGGCACGGGTCAAGCGTCCCGGCGTGGTCAACGCATGGGCCTATGCCGACTTCCACAATGCGGTGCTGGCCACCGGGCGCAAGAACCTGATCATGGCGGGCGTCACCACCGATGTTTGCCTGATCTTCCCGGCTATTGATGCCGCGCTCGAAGGTTTTGCCGTGCAGGCCGTGATGGATGCTTCGGGCTCGCCCAGCGATCTTTCGGAAGAGTTTTCCCGCCAGCGGATGCGTGATGCGGGGGTCGTCCTGACCGCCACCAATACGCTTATGGCGGAAATCGCGCAGGACTGGTCCACGCCCGCCGGGCAGCAGTTGATCACCCTGTTGTTCACCGATGTCTTCCCGGCCCTGGGTGCCGGCATCGTCTAGGTCAGAAATCAATCGCAGATCACGAATACGGAGCCCCCATCATGACCAAAGATCTCTTCCAGCCCCTGCGCTTGGGCGAACTTACCCTGCCGAGCCGCATCGCCATGGCCCCCATGACCCGCTCACGGGCCGATGACGACGGCGTGCAGCCCGAGATCGCCGCCACCTATTACGGCCAGCGCGCCGGGGCTGGCCTGATCATCTCCGAGGGCATCTACCCTTCGGCCATGGGCAAGGGCTATGTCCGCACCCCGGGCCTTCATACCGACGCCCAGGTGGCCGCCTGGAGCAAGGTCACCAAGGCGGTGCACGACAAGGGCGGGCGCATCTTCGCCCAGCTGATGCACACCGGCCGGGTCGCCGTTCCCGCCTTCCTGCCCGGTGGCGCGCTGCCGGTGGCGCCCTCGGCTATCCGCGCCGAGGGTCAGGCCTACACCGATCAGGGCATGGTGCCGATGGTCACGCCGCGCGCCCTGGAGACCACAGAGATCGCCGGTGTGATCGCCGAATACCGAGACGCCACCCGCCGCGCTCTGGAGGCCGGCTTCGACGGCGTTGAACTGCATGCGGCATCGGGGTACCTGCCGGAGCAGTTCCTGTCGTCCAAGAGCAACCGCCGCACCGATGGCTATGGCGGGTCCATCGCCAACCGAGTCCGCTTTGTGGTCGAGGTGCTGGAGGCCATGGCGGCGGTGGCGGGTTCCGGCCGCGTCGGCATCAAGATCTCGCCGGAGATGAACTTCAACGACGTGGCGGACGACACCCCGCAGGAGACCTACCGCCACCTGGTCGAGCGCATCTCGTCCCTGAACCTCGCCTATCTGCACGTGGCGCTGTTCGGCACCCCGACCGATTATCATGGCCTGCTGCGCCCCCTGTTCAAGGGAGCCTATCTGGCCGGCGGCGGCTTTACCGGTGACACCGCCGAAGCCGCCCTGGCCCAGGGCCGCGCCGATGCCATCGTCTTTGGTGCCGCCTTCATCGCCAACCCCGATCTGCCCAAGCGGCTGGCGGAGGGGTTGCCCCTGGCCGAACCCGACAAGGCGACTTTCTACGCGCCGGGACCGCAGGGCTACATCGATTACCCACCGGCGGTGTGACGGAGTTGGGATGAAGATCGCCCGCGACGGTGGCGCGGATATCTAAAAGAGGCGGCCGGCCAGGACATCCCCCTGGCCGGCCGAGTTTCGTCTTGGCAATTGCTCTGGTTGCCGCCGTGTCAGCCTCCTTCGGACACACGCACCCTACGAGTTCAGAGAATCCAATATGGTGGGCGTGGTGGCGGGTCCCCGGTCATGCACCAGCCATTGGAGCGTTTCCGCCGAGCCGTAGGCCGTGTCGGCGGCCAAGCGTTCCGGGTAGAGATCAAACCGTTCGTCGGCCCGCTCGATCATGGTCTTGGCCGCCGACACCTCGGCCTGCCGCACCGCCGTCGAGGCCTCGACATCGACGATGACCGCATGGTCGAGAACAATCAGGTAGTTGGTGGAGTAGGCAAAGAAGGCTTGCCCTCCATGGGCGGCGGTCCAGCGCGCAGCCGGGTCCGCCGGTGAGACAAACTTCGGCGTCACCTCACTGGCGGCACCGAAAGCGGCATCGTCGAGCACAGAAAGATATTCATCAATGGCGCGGCTGGTCGCTTCGGGCGGCAGCCCTCGTGAGCCTTCGACACCCTTCTGTCGGCTGGCGTCGGCCTTGATCAAGCTGGCATCGACCGCGAAAGCCTCGCCGCCGACCAGTCCCTCCTCCATGCAGCGCTGGACGCTTTGCTCGAAGAGATGACGCAACAGATCGCTGTCGCGGAAACGTCCGTGCCGGTTCTTCGAGAAGGTCGAATGGTCGGGCACCTGTCCTTCAAGGCCGAGCCGACAGAACCAACGATACGCCAGGTTGAGATGGACCTCCTCGCACAGCCGCCGCTCTGACCGAATGCCCTGGAAATAGCCGACGATCAACATCCGTACCATCAATTCTGGATCGATCGATGGCCGTCCCATCGAACTGTAAAACGGCTGGAGATGAGCCCGTAAACCCGAAAGGTCGACGAAGCGGTCAATCGACCGCAGCATATGATCGGCAGGGACATGTTGTTCCAGATTGAAGCTGTAGAACAGCGCCTCCTGCATCACCGTTCGCTCGCCCATCATAATGCATGATCAAGTAGTTTTACTCTACTCGATTGAATCATAGGCTCGCCTAACGGGCAAGGCCGAGTTTTTCAACAGAATCGACCCACATAAGACATTTGGTTTTTGCCCAACAGCTCCCCCGATCAGTGAACGTGTGGCAGGGCGGTGAGTTGTGTTGCACACGGCCCCACCGCCCGCATAACTCTGGATTAGGCGAGGATAAGTACGACGTCGATGTTACCGCGAGTGGCGTTGGAATAGGGGCAGACTTGGTGAGCCGCCTCCAACAGTTCCTGGGCGACTTGGCGGTCCATGCCCGGCAGGCTGATCACCAACTGCGCGGAGATGCCGAACCCTTGTGGAATGGGGCCGATGGACACGCTGGCGTCGATGGCAGCGTCGGCGGGCACGGTGATCTTCTTAACCCCTGCGACAAACTTGAGCGCTCCCATGAAGCAGGCAGAATATCCGGCGGCGAATAGTTGCTCGGGATTGGTGGCGTCACCGGCGCCGCCCATCGCCTTGGGGGGGCTCAGCTTGACGTTGAGCAGACCGTCATCGCTGACCGACCGGCCATCGCGGCCGCCGGTTGTGTGGGCCTTCGCGGTATAGAGAATCTTTTCCAACTTCGTCACCATGCTTAGTTCTCCTGAGCTGTGCGGTACAAGAGACGTCACCGACAAGATGACTCTTGCCCTGTAGAGGTATAGCAACGAGGGCAACCGAAAGGATTGTTACATTTTGTTTATATGCCTCCACACCAAAGTATGGCACCTCCTCAAGCGCAAGTGCTGCCTGAGCTATGGGCGGTAGCGGACATGGGGTGAAAAAATGCGGCTTCTGTCTTTGGCGCAGGTGCGGAAACTCTCCGTACTGATGCTTGCAACCGCAATTGGAATTCATGCAGAACCGGTAAAGGCAGACCGAATTTCTGATTTGGAAGATCAGGTTCGGGTGTTGCAGGAATCCCTATCCCGCATCCAGGTACAGCTGCAGGCAGAACGCGGCCAACCTGCCCCTCGCTCCCCGAATACAACAGTCTCCACCGCGACTTCGTCAGCCACCCAGTCCACCCATCCTACAAACACCGCCGCTCCGGCGTCCCCCGAAGCACAGGAGCAGCCAGCCTGGCCGAAAGGCTACATCCCGGTCCCTGGGACCAGCACCGCCGTCAAGTTTGGAGGAGCTATCCGTGCCGAGGTTTGGGATGACGTTCAATCGACCCAGGGAGGACGAACGGACGACGCCACCGCCATCCCGGCCCGCGGCACTGCGAAAGCAAACCGCAATGGCGCTCTGAACGGATCCATTTCGGGTTCGCGGTTTAATTTCGGGACGTTGAGCCACACCGAAATCGGTGACATGAAATCGTTCCTTGAATTCGATCTGGGGACAGATGCCTCGCCCACATTCAGGCTTCGTCATGCGTATATCGCCAATGCCGATTGGCTGGCCGGGCAGACCTGGTCAACTTTCATGGACATGGACAGCCTGCCGGACCTGCTATCGGCGGGGGGATCGGTCGGTTACAGCTGGCTGCGCCGTCCCCAGGTTCGATATTCCATTCAGACCGGCGATCGGGACAAATTGGACATGGCCGCCGAAGTGCCGACGTCCGACTATTCCGCCCCTTCGGCGATCAATACCGCTCCGGATCTTGTGCTCAAATACACGGCCGGGCAATCTTGGGGGCATTATGCGCTAGGCGGCATGGTCCGCTATCTGCGGTCAGACACCGGGACTGGCGACAAGGCCGACCAGATTGTCTGGGGCTTTCTCGGCGGCGTGAGTATCAAGACCTTCGGTGACGACATCCTGACCCTCCAGACAGTGAATGGAACCGGTGTGGGAGGAGCCCTCAACCAAGGGACCGGCCTTTCCGCGGCCGTGGTCAACAACTCATTCCGGACATTCGACGCCTTCGGTGGCTCCATGGCCTACAAGCATTATTGGAATCCGAAGCTGCGCTCGACCCTAGCGGTCGGCTATGACCAATTTGCCAACGCCAGCCGGAATATCGGCACCAATGGCTTGGGCATTCGCAGCCTGGCTTCGGTCCATGGCAATATCGTCTACAGCCCAATCGCCCCCTTGGATGTCGGCATCGAATATGGCTACGAGGCATTCACCGCCAGCCCAACCGGAACCGGAACCGCCTCGCGGGTGCTGGGCGTGGTGAAATACGGATACTGACGCCCATGCGCTCGCTCTCGACCATCACCTGGCTTGTGGTCTTGCTGCTTTGCACGGCAGCGTGGTCGGCGGGGGCTGCCGAGTTGACCGATAGCGACCGCGCCTATGCGGCTTCGCTGGGAAAGGTGAGTTTTTGCGTTGATCCGGACTGGGAGCCATTCGAGATTATTTCACCGGCAGGGCAGCATCAAGGCATCGCTGCCGACCTACTTCGACTGGTGACCGGCCGGGCGGGGTTGAGCCTGGAGTTGGTGCCGACCACGGATTGGGATGAAAGCATCGCCACCTCCAAAGCCGGTCAGTGCACCTTGCTGAGTTTTCTCAACCAGACTCCGAAGCGGGACGAGTGGCTCTTGTTCACCGAACCCCTGTTCACCGACAGCAACGTCTTCATCACCCGCGAGGAACATCCTTTCATCATTGATCCGGCGATCCTGAGCGGGGAAAGTATCGCCCTGCCTAGCGGTACCTCGATGGAAGAACGCATCCGTCGGGACTATCCAAATCTGCGCGTAATCATCACTGACAGTGAAAAATCGGCCATCGATATGGTCTCGACGAGACAGGCATCGATGACTCTGCGCTCGCTGATTGTCGCGGCCTACACCATCCGGAAGGAAGGGCTGTTCAATCTGAAGATTGCCGGCCAGATGCCCAATTACTCAAACAATCTGCGAATCGGAGTCCTCCGCGACCAGCCGAGGCTGCGCGATATCCTGAACAAGGCCATCGCCACGATCACCCCCACCGAACGGGGCCAGATCATCAACCAGCACGTCGCAATTCAGGTCCAGACCGGCATTGACTATGCCCTGACCATCAAGATCGCACTGGGCCTGAGCGCCGTCCTGGCGGTGGTGGCCTACTGGGGATGGCGGATGCGCAAGCTGAGCCGGGAACTCGACAGGCTTTCACAGACCGACAACCTGACTAACCTGCCCAACCGGACCCGACTGAACCTGCAGTTTCCCATCGAATTGGCCCGGGCCCGCCGCCTAGGGCAGGGGCTGTCGCTGATCATGATCGACGTCGATCACTTCAAACGGATCAACGATGAATTCGGGCATCTGGTCGGAGACAAAGTCCTGATCGCCATGGCGGATCTCGTTCGCCGCTCGGTGCGTGCCATCGACCTGCCTGCCCGCTGGGGTGGCGAGGAACTTGTGGTACTGTGCCCGGATTCCCACCTGGATCAGGCCCTGATCCTTGCTGAACGTATCCGCCAGGCGGTGCGCGATCATGACTTCGACACTGGTCGGCGACAGACTGTCAGCATAGGTGTCGCTACCCTCGGACCATCTGACGATATCGACCAATTGCTGAACCGCGCGGATCAGGCCCTCTACATAGGCAAGAGCAGCGGTCGCGACCGGGTCTGCTCGGAAGCCGACCTGACAGACACCTGAGGCCGGTCCGTGATCCCTTGCAATCACGGCCGCCAGCCCTGTTAGGCCGCCGTCAATTGGCCAAGTGCTCGGCGAGGGTCCGGGTGGGCATGGGATGGATTGCGGTAGCGTGCGCCGTCAGCGACGGGCCTGGAGCGTGAACGGCCCAGGGCTTGCTTTGTGGGACGGGCATCCGTGGTGCATCCGACAGGACTGATGCCAGCGCGGATGCGGTCATGGGGCGATGGTAGAGATAGCCTTGAATTCGGTCACAGCCTATGCCACGCAGGAAGCGCTGTTCCTCTACCGTTTCAACGCCTTCGGCGACCGATGCCACATCGATAGTCCGCGTCAAATCCACGATGGTCTTGCAGATGGCGGCATGCTTGGGAGAAAGCTGGGATTTGCGGATGAACTCGCGGTCTATCTTCAGCACGTCGATGGGCATCTCCGCCAGATGCGTGAAGGAAGAATATCCCGTCCCAAAATCGTCCAGATAGATTTTAACTCCTCGACCGCGAAGGCGGTCCAAAGTTTGAAGGGCATGGGGCGTCGCACCCAGAAAGGCAGTTTCCGTCACCTCTATGTTCAATGCGAAGGAGCGAGGCACCAACAGCAGCGTGATCAGGTCGTCGTCGCCTATATCGGCCAAGGACAGATTGACCGTCACGGGAAGACTGAGCCTATGCTCTCGATAATCGACCTCCACCATCCTGACAATGGCGCGACTGAGATAGGCCTGTAGCCCATGCTCCTCAACCTCAACCAGAAATCGGGCCGGGGCCATGGGCTTGTTTTCGTTATCCAGGACGCGCAGCAACGCCTCGCACGATACGACCTCGCCCGAATCCATGTCCAGTATGGGCTGGTACGCCATGACCAACCGCCCACGATCAATGTCTTTGCGGATAAGGGCCGCTGAGGCTTCCCGAATCACCTTCTGACGTCTGCGGCTCCACAAAGAGTAGATCCACAAGGATGCCGACACTAGACCCATGGTTCCGGCCAGGAAGATGAAGTGGCCTTCCACGGAGCCTCCGCTGGTCATGGGCTCTGTCAGCCGCTCCAAGACGAACAGGGCCGTCGTGATGCAGACAGCCACCACCGCATGGAAGCCCTTTTCCAGCCTAGTCAACGTCCGCCTCGTGGGATTGTCCATAATCCACGCCCCCTTCTCGATGTCCTCAGCATATGGTCATTCTTGGGAACCCCCACAAGAGATGTTGACAAGTTTAGTAGGATATTGGCCGCTGCCCCGCTGACGATGACGTGGAGCGCGGAGAAACAATCAGCCCCCCAACGGCGTCCTGCTCCGTCATTGCCCGGAGACAGCCGCGAGTGGGCTGCGGGGCTCCGGCGCGATCCGTGACGCTGAACCGGCAGCCGCGAACGTGGCGCTAGCCCTGAGTGCTTTGGCAGGGTATGAGACGACAGAAGTCCTCGTTGTGCAGAGCCTGGATCAACAGTTCGAGGCGAACACCAAGCGAAGCACGTCTGTCCCGTTGGAAAATGGACAAAAATTACGCGTCTGATGTCGAACATGGTCGTTGAAGTGACAAATTTTCCGCATTGGAGGCTGTCACTGTGCCATTCAACCTTCCAGGTGGACTAAAACATGGTTATTCTTTCGCCATTCAGAGGTGGATGGGTGGTCTATCTGGGAAATGCCGATTCATTGGCAAGCCAGTTCGGTCGCCCCTTTCCGCCACGGAAGGGAGTCTGTGATGACCGGCCACAGGTGTAAGAACCATGCGCCTTGATCCGTCAATCCTGCCGGCGGCCCCCAACCTGACCAGCCTGATGGCTGATTCAGTGCCCAGTGGCACGGACAAGCCATCCGCGAAGGCGGTCATCGGCAAGATCGACAAACTCAGCGGCGACGCCTGGATCATCCATGACGGCCAGAAGGTTCCGGCCAAGACTGGGGCAGCCCTCGTCCAAGGCGATTCGGTGGAGACTGCCCAGGGCGCCCAGATTTCCCTGGTGTTTGCCGACCGCACAACATTCACCTTAAAGGACAAGGGGCTGGTCGGGCTGGATGAGTTCACCTATGACCCCGCAAGCAAGACCGGCAAGGAAAGCTTCCTTGTGGCTCAGGGCGGCTTTTCCTTTGTGTCTGGAGATATCGCCAAAACCCAGCCCGATTCGGCCCGCATCGTTACCCCGGTGATGAGCCTGGGCATCCGCGGCACCACCGTCGCCGGTTCCGTGGGGGAGGGGGGCGCTACCACCGTGGCCCTGCTGCCCGATCCTGGCTCCAATTTCGTGGGAGAGGTGGCGGTCAGCGCGCTGAGCGGTGGCGGCCAGAGCTTCACTCTGAATTCCGCCGGCTCAGGCATCGTTGGCGCTACATCCGCCGGATCTTGGTCGGTGTCGGCCAATGCCGCCGCCGCCGTGGCTGCCCTTGCGCCACAACCCGCTCCGCCGCCCGCCGTGGCTCCCGCCCTGCCTGCAGCTCCTGCACCAGCCCCCGCCGGTGGTACCGGTGCCGGAGGAAGCAAGGGAGCGGGTCAGGGAGCCGGGGCAGGTGGTGGCGCGGAAGCCGCGGTTGTCGACGTGGCCCCTCCTCCTCCTCCGCCGCCGCCACCTCCACCTCCACCTCCTCCGCCGCCACCGCCTCCTTCGCCACCGGCCCCGGCTCCGCCTCCTCCTCCGCCGGCTCCGCCACCTCCTCCGCCGGCTCCGCCGCCACCGGCCCCGGTCAACAATGATCCCACCAGTTCGGCGGTGACGCTTCCCGGCAGTACGGCGGGCAGCGCCACCACGATTCTCAAATCGGACCTGCTGGCCAATGCCAGCGATCCGAATCACGATGTGCTTTCGATCCGATTGGGTTCGGTCAGCGCCACTCATGGAACCGTGACCGAAACGGCGACCACTGTGGTGTTCACCCCGACCACCGGTTATTCCGGCCCGGCCACGCTGTCCTATACCATCGTCGATGGCCGGGGAGGTCTGGTGACCGCCTCGGCAACCACCACGGTATCTGCGCCGAGCCACGGTCTATTGGCGGAAGTGGCCAGCAATCCCATCGTCAATGGCGACTTCGAAACCGGCACCTTCACCGGCTGGGTGGCATCGCTCAGTCCGACCGTGGCCAATGGCGGCAGTCCCCTGACCAACTGGATGGTGTACCCCGCAAGCTCGCTCAACGGCAGCCATGTGGCGCTCAACGGCTTTGATGGCGGTGTATTGGACGGCAATGGCGCCATCCTCTACGAGACTCCTCTCTACTTCCATCTCCAGCAGCCCATCACCCTGACCGGCGCCCCGGTTCATGCCTCGCTGTCCTTCTCGTTCAAGGTGAGTGGCGGGCCATCCTTCAGCGTGGCCAGAGATGGCCAGCCCACCGCCGACAGGGTGTTCACCGTGCACGTCACCGACGGCAGCGGTGACGTGATGCCCACCGTCTATACCTACACGGTGCCAGGCACCACGGTAGACGCGGGAGCGGTGCACAACGTCAATATCGACCTGTCATCCCAGATGGCGGCGCTTTCACCGGGGACCTATACGCTGGATCTGCAGGAACTGGTGCCCCAGTACTATACCGGCCCGGCCGAGATCCAGTTGGACAACATCGCGCTCAAGCTGTCGCAGGGTTCAGCCACGGCCAGCGAGGCGGTTACCGCCGATCAAGGGGTTAGCGGATGGGTCCTCGGTCTGCCCGCCACCACCGCTTCCAGCGACACGGTGAGCTTCCACATCATCGACGGCAGCGGGAATCCCCAATCTTCCCTGGCCACCACCCACGGGACGGCCAGCATCGACGCCATCACCGGCAAGTGGACCTTCACCCCGCTGGCGACCCTGGCGGCCAATCTGTCGGTGACCGACACCTTCGTGGTGGGGGTGGTGGACGACCAGACCAGCCAGGTAGCCCAGGCCACCATTCAGGTCAACATATCGTCGCCAGTGACCTCGTCGGGTGCCGTCGCCCACATTACCTCGGCCAGCACGGTTGTGGATGCCAATTTCAGCGGGCTTTCGGGCATTTCGACCCTGGAGATCAATACCGGCTCGGCGGCACTCAACCTCACACTGGGGACCGTGGCCGAAGCGGCCGGCACCGGTGTGGTGGATGGTTCGCAGGCCACCGGGAGCATCGTGGCCAATGCCTCGGCCTATTCCACGGGGCTCGATATCACGACCGGCAGCGGCAATGACACCATCACCACCGGCAGCGGCAGCGACACCATCGCTGGCGGCCTGGGCAGCAACATCATCAATGCCGCCACCGGCATCGATACGGTGGATTACGGGGCGGCTCTTTCGGCTATCACCGCCACCATCGGCTCGGGTTCCGCCACCGTGGTGCATTCCGGCGGTACTGACACCCTCTCGGGTGTCGAGATCATCCAGGGCTCGACCTTCGGCGACACCTTCATAGTCGGCGTCGCCAGCACCGGCAGCATCCTGGGTGGCGGCGGCTCGGATGTGCTGGATATCACCGCCCTGCCCACCGGTAATCTGGCCCTGGACGGCGCGGGAGCCAACGAAAGCATCCATTTCGACATCGCCGGACGCCACATGGAATCACTGGTGCGCGATCTGTCGTTGAGCGGCTCGAATCTGGTGGCTGTGCTGGATGGCGGCGGCACACTTTCCATCGCCAGTGTCACCACCGATACCATCATTGATCCGGCCGGCGACACCCATCGAATCGTCGGGCAGGGTGGAGCCACGACGGCCGGCACTGATTACGTGGTTGTGGGCACAGCTTCCGACTCTTCGCTGACCGGCAATACCGGAGACGATCTTCTGGTCTGGCATTCCGGCAACACCAGTTTGGTCGGCGGAGGCGGTCACGATCTGGCTGATTTCCGCCACGCTGCCGGCGCCATCGTCGCCGACATGTATGGCGGGACCAGCGCAGTGATTGGCGGCTCCACCACCGTCGGTCTGTCGGGCATTTCCGAGATTTTGGGCGGCAACTCCGCCGATACGCTGACGGCAGGCACCGGGGAATGGATGCTGGCCGGTGGCGGCGGCAACAACGTGATGGATGGCAGTCACGGCACCACGACGGTTTCCTACCAGGATCAGGTGACGGGCGTCACCATCGACTTGGCCGGCGGTACCGCCACCCACGGCGCCTATACCGATACGCTGACCGGCATGGGCGGCGCGGTGGGCAGCGATTTCGCCGACACCATCATTGGCGGCACGGGGGCGGAATACCTCGATGGCGGCTTCGGAGCCAATACCGTCACCGGCGGTTCTGGGGTGGACACCTTCGTTCTGCATTCCTCAACCAGCGCAACCGCCACCCAGAGCATTACCGATTTCGCCGGTGATCAGTTTTCGCTGTCCGACCGCGAGTTCGGACTGGGCAGCAGCGGCACCCTGGCGGCTGCCAACTATGCCGAAGGCACGGCCACCGTCTCGGGGTCGGCCCAGGATTTTGGCAATGTCAACGCGGGCATCGTGGCCATCCAGAACGGCGCCAACGTGGAATTATGGCACACCACCAACATGGATGCGGCTACGTCCAGCAATTCCCATCTGGTCGGCACGCTGGAGAACATCAATACAAGCGCCCTGGATAATACCAATTTTCATTTAGCCATCTGACCGAATAGGGCATCACCGCATCGAAATCAGGTCATGAACGGTCAGATCACCGTTCGACAGCATTATCCGCTTTACATGTTCAACACTAAAAAGACGAGCATCAGGCTTTGCCCCCCCTAGCCGGACAATCCTGATTGGAGAAATGAGTGACCGTTCGTGGCGGATATTGTTGAAAAAAACTCAGCAAAACCAAAAATATTTAAACAACATTGCGGGTTGGGATCGCAAATATATATTTTTGCGAATGACGATATGTAATTTTGAATATAACAATATTTTGCCTGACTTCGTTTTTCTCAATGCAATCGGTGCAAATTCGCCGCGCCATCGGACACACGCACCCTACGAGTTCAGAGAATCCAATATGGTGGGCGTGGTGGTGATCTGGACCTGCGGTCTGGTGTGGTGTCACCTCCCAGATGCAGCTGCATTCTGTAGGCAAAGCCTCCCCTTCCGCTTGCCCGGTAAGACGATGCTTTAGTTATTGGAATCTAAAACCTGATCCCAAAAAAACACGTCTTGCAACTTGCCAATATCGGATTCTGACAAGTCCCAGTTTACCTATTAAGTCCGCGTATAGCTTAGGTGCCTTTGATCTGCTATCTCTTTAAAAGATAACCCTGAGTGCCAATCTCAGTCCCGGTTCCACACTATGGCAGTGGAGGCCACTATTTCTCACCGTACACTTTGCCTAAGTTTTCCCTCAGATCGATAAAAACCATTCGGGGGATCGGAAGCTCTGTTTTTCACAGGTGAAGTTCTCCCGCAGACCATTCTGTTTATTATAAACGTCCAGAATCACGACGCCTTGTTATTGATTTGCCATCGCAGGCTAGGTGAGAATAAACAACATACCACCTTATTTTGCTTTATCGATTCGGGCGACCATAACGTCATTAACCCTTCGACTTGCTGCGAACTCAACAAATCCGTCATCACGGATCGACATGGAACAGTTCGCAAACCCACCGTGTCTTTTGTATTTATACAAAATACCAAATACCCTCGCAAATAACAATTTATGTGATTTCCAGACCAGACGAATTGCTCATATTCATGTGTCTTTGTAGTGCTGTGTATTTGTTGATAGCCGACAGCATGATTAACGTCAAAGAGCAATACCTGACCTTCCATGGCGGACTGCGCCACCAGTAATCAATCTCAGGCGCGGCTGTTTTACATCATATCTGGCGTCGCTGAATTGATAAATACTGAAAAGTGCCGCCCAATGGAATGGTGAGGAGGCGCGACTACTTTTGTATACATGATGAAATGAATTAATGAAAAAGGTGCGGGGCGGGCATATCGTCAGGTCATGCCCAATTGCACAAGGAGACAATCATGGGTGTTACAAATGTAGTTGGAAACTATATGGCAAAGCTGTGTTCTGCTAATTACGCAATGGCGACGCTTGATCCAGAGCTATTTTCATTGGCGTCTCCGCCAGTCTTTGACGGGCTTGATGTTATTATTATAAGGCTTAGCAATGATGCTGCGGCCGAATTGCTTCGGTCGGCCCGTCGCCGCGGCGATGTCATCCGGCGAGCGAGCACTGGTCAGCGGTGGATGGGCGCCGTTGAGGATGTCTGTCTGATCACCGCTAATCCAGGGCGTAGAAGTGAATTGGCTGCGATTGGGAAGACAATTTCTGACAATATAATAAATCTATAGGGTGGCAAAAATGAATGACTATGTGAGTGTGCGAAATATAAGTCATGATGAAGTGGGGCGTGTGCAGGAGAATTGCGGGTGTTTTATTAAAGATATTGGTCGCATATTTATGCATGACGTGATTAATATGCAAGCTAGCGGAAGAGTGCTTCTGGCAATCCCACTGTATGAGGATGGGAGCGATAATTATCACCTTGTTTGCAATTTAATTATAAAGTTAAAAATATACGTCGGAATTGCGCACGTTGAAAAATGGGAAATATTACGCCATTTATCAGGTCGCTTTGGTGTCGCGCCTACTTATTACAAAGTATGTTGCGATTTTTGGCTTTTGTCGTTTGATTCGAAACGTGATGCTGTACGATTCCGCCTAAAATACCCCGAGAGCGACTTAGAGCCATTCAAGCCGCATGGCATCATAGACCGCGCTAAGATGCGCAGCCGTGTTCAAAATGCCGGAAGGGTCCGGCGTGGCCCAATTTATTCCGTTGAGGAGCAAGCGAGGCGTGACGTTGCAGACGGTGGACTGCGATTGGTTATGCTGGGAATATGGGGTGAAGTTAAAAAATGGGCGACCGTGAATCGGCGCCATCATACGTTAGACTTACGACGGGCTGTAAGAGATTACATTGAGACAAAAAATACGGAGTTGATCATAGCGGAGTTAGCATGTTTTGCTAAGATGGGGCATAATATTGATAATATAGTACAAATATTGATAGATGCAGGGATCAATGTCGCCGATCCTCTTCGGAGGAAGATAGACGATGAGAGGCCGTCCGGAAGGTTCTTGAATCAGGTGAATCGGTTATGATTCCATGGGTCTCCAGAGAAATGCTGGGGGCGCCATGTGGACCAAGGACAACCGACGGCTCTATGAGCGGAGCGGACTTCGCTATCCAAGTGATCTGACGGATGAGGAATGGTCGCTGGTGGCGCCGCTGATCCCACCGGCAAAGCGCGGCGGGCGCCAGCGAACGGTGGATCTTCGTGAAGTGGTGAATGGGATCTTCTACGTGTTGATGACCGGTTGCCAGTGGCGAGCATTGCCCACGGACCTGCCGCCCAAAAGCACGGTGCATGAATATCTTGGGCTGTGGGAATGGGATGGCACGCTGGCACGCCTCCATCACGCCCTGTTCATCGAGGTGCGGGAACTCTCCGGCAAAGAAGCCAGCCCGACGGCGGCGATCATAGACAGCCAGAGCGTCAAGGGCGCGGAAAAAGGGGGGCGCGGATTGATCCATCGGGCTACGACGCTGGGAAGAAGGTCAAAGGCAAGAAGCGGCACATCGTCGTCGATACGCTTGGCTTGATCCTCGCGGCTCATGTCCAACCGGCCGATGTCCAGGATCGTGATGGCGGATTGCCGGTCCTCAAGGAGGTCCGGCGCCTCTTCCCCTTCATCGTTCGGGTGTTCGCTGATGGCGGCTACCAGGGGGCCGCCACCGCGGCAGCCGTCCGCGCACTCGGGGCGTGGCACCTGGAAATCGTCAAACGCTCCGACACCGCCAAGGGGTTCGAAGTTCTGCCAAAGCGGTGGATCGTTGAGCGCACCTTCGGGTGGCTGGGGCGTTGTCGCCGTCTCGCCAAGGACTTCGAGAATCTCGCCAGGATGGCGCTGGCGTTTCTTCGCCTCGCCATGATCCGCCTCATGCTGCGAAGGATAGCAAGACACCGGAAATCATAGGAAACTTCACGGACGGACTCTGACAAAGTTAGTGCAAAAAAATCTCAGACGCTTATGGATATGATAAGGCAGGCGGTCGCAACGTCGTTATGACGCGTTAATTTGCTTGGCATCTCAGGGAGAAATGTAGTGGTTGATCAAAAGATGTCTCTTGCTGCTCGGATTGCAGCTGCCTATTTGCGAAATCACGAGATCCCCATCACCGATCTCCCTGAGCTCATCAAGGCTACCTACGCAGCCTTGGCCGGTACCGATGCTCCGCCCTCAGTTGATGCGGATCGTCCCATCCCGGCGGTGCCGATCAAAAAGTCGATAACGCCCGATGCCGTCACCTGCTTGGAATGCGGGAAGAAGCAAATGATGCTAAGGCGCCATCTGTTGACATCGCATGGCCTGTCGGTCGATGCGTATCGATCCAAATGGGCTTTGCCTGCCGATTATCCCATGGCCGCCCCCAACTATTCGCAAAAGCGCTCGGAGATGGCCATCCAGATCGGCCTTGGGCGGAAACCCAAGGCTGCAGCGGCAGAGGCCTCCTCTGATACGGCGGGGGCAGAGAAGGCACCCCACACTTATCCTGCGTCGAGATGGGCCAAGCCAACGGGCTGATTACCCAACGATGCTCAAGTCCATCTGAACCCCGCGTACCAGCACCTCGGGGGCAACAGAGCCACGCTTGCCTGGCACCAGCCTGACTAGGCCGTATTGGCTCATGGTTTTAAGGGTTCTGGAGAGATTGCTGGCCTTACGGCCGCTCATCACCTCCAACTCGGCCAGCGATGCCGGGTGTTGTTCATCAATGATCCGCAACAGCCTGCGATTTGGCTCCGAAAGCACCTTCGCCAACGACTCAAGGGACGTGAACCAAATCTTCGGTTCATCAGGCAGGCGCCGACGTTCACCGCGAGCGATCTGCAAGGCGCGCTCACGAAGCTCATTGTGGGTGGCGATGCCGACCTTGGTCTTTTCAGCCATCGTGTTGCTCCTTCAGGATGCGCTCGATCTCATCAAAGAAATCGGCAATCAGCTTCTCGGCTGTCACAAACTGGTAGGGCCGACCCTCATCGGATTCGTCGCGGTGCCAATGGTCGAAGGCGGTCTGGCGTTCGACAAACTTGCCGCCACGATGCCCAACGCCATGGGCATTGTCGTATCCCATCAACCGGCGGCCATCGCGGGAATGGAAGGTCAGCGAATACGAAACGCCGTGGGGTTTTTCAGCCGTAGCTTCGATCGCCTTGGCCTTGAATCGGGCGACATAACCGTCATCGTAGATGATCTCTTCACCATCAAGATCCAGCAGATATGTGAGGGTCTGATCAGCATGTGGCATGCCTACGTTCATATCAGTTAGTGATATGGGTTGGCAAGTTCAGGGCTGAGAGGGAGTGACAATGGAAGGCCAATTTGGCGATAGAGTGTTTTTGCCGACTCATTTAAAAGTTAGGTATGGAGGCGTAGTCCAGCTACTTATCGGATTTCTTTTCTGAACTCATTTGGCGAAGGCGCTCCCGTCGTTCTCGTTCCTGCCGACGTGCTCGGACTCCCAGTGCGTGGTTGTATGTCTTGTCCAGCATGGCAATGCTGGTGCCTGCCCAGGTCGCGATTACGCCAGGGTTCAGATCGCTCGTTTCAATTTCTTCCGTAATGGTTGTGTGGCGGATGCTTGTTAGGTCGAAATCATGGCCGTACACATTGTGCGTCAGTTTTGCGGAATCCAAAAGGCTATCAAAGCTTTTGGCGAATGAGCCAATCGCACTGCCATCCCTGTGCATCCATAAGGGGTCATTGGCAGTGGGCTTTCTGCCAAATTGGGCCTCGTAATACGCGGGCAACGTCTTCAGCAGGATTGTCGATATTTCCTGCCGCATGTGATCGATAGGTTCCACCGTGCGCGGCTTGACCAGTGACTTCACGGCGTTGACGTGGAGCTTCACATAAATTTCCTCACCATCAGGGCCGACGTCGGGGAGGAGGGAGGAAAATTTCAATTGGTATCCCTCGGCCACACGTAAACCGTATGCCCGGAGGGTAAGGCAGCACCACCAGCAAAGTTGGCGATGGCGCCGATTATCTCCTACCAGCTTTGGAGGGTTAAGCCAGTTGGGAATAACCTCCAACAAATGCATCCAGTCAGTCTGGGTGAAGTGCGGAGTAGGACTGGACGCTGATGAAGGCGTGTCCGTGGTCGTGGGGGCATGGTCGGGGATCGATGTCACATGTCGCTGCCTACGAGCAAATTTGAAGACCGCCCGCAGATAGGACCATTCTTTGCTCTTTGTTGTGCCCGCAGGAATCGTTTTTTCCTTGGCGGTTATCCGCCGAACAAATGGCTCGCCATTACGCAACGACTCTATGGCATCGATTTGGGCACCTTGGCCACTGACCCAATAGGTGTCTCGCCAGCGTTGCCAAACAGCCAGATCGACCGTATCGATCTCATCAATTGGCTTCTTCTGGAACAGATCGTATCGGGCGACATACCGCGTGATAAAACTGCGGTGATGCTCATATTTCGTCCAACTGACCTGCCCGCGACCTTGCAACTCCAGCAAGTCGTCAAGGTAATCCTCGGCGGCCTCGGCCAGGGTTGGAGTCCGGCGCGAGTTCAGGCGTTTGCCTTTCCCAACCTGCTCGCGATAGCGATAGAGGATGCGCTTGCCAAATTCGATGATCTCTTCAGGCGGGCCGTTTCGCTTGACCGTTTCAAAATCGAATTCCCTACCTGCCGTCGCGAGATGCATAGGGCTATATCGGAATTCGGCGGCGACCAGTCCCTCTTTACGCGGCTGACCTAAGATCTGGAGGCGAAAGTAGAACCGCCCCTTGGAGCGCGACGACGGGCGCTGGAAGAGGATGAGTTGGCCGGTTTCGTCGTGCCATTCAGTTTCATAAGCGGGCATGGGGGCGGGCTCGGACATGGTAGGTGGGGGGCAACTTGCCCCAAACTTGCCCCAAAATCTTAGTCGCAGTGTCCGTGACTCGCAAGTTTTTGAGAACAAAGAGAAAATAGAAGCTAATTGCATCAGCGGCCGTTTGGGGCAAGTTGTTATATTTCAATGCATTAGCTTGCGGCGGCATCTGCTGAAAATCGCAGTGTCGGTGGTTCGATTCCGCCCCTGGGCACCACTTTAAGCCCCTGAAAGGTAACGCCTTTCGGGGGCTTTCCATTTTGGAATCGAGCGTCTGCTGGCGTTTGACTTTCCGGTCAGGGGCCGTTAGCCGGCGGCGATGGTCTTGTCCTTGCGGCGGCTGACCTGAAGCTGGCCGTCGCCGCCCTTGACGTAGGAGGTCTTGCCCACCGCCAGATTGTCGAGGATGGTCACCAAGGCGCGGGGGATGGCGGCGAACTCCCTGGAGCCGCGCTCGCCCGCGTTATAGACGGCGATCGCCGCGCGGATCTGGTCCCGTGTCACGGGCTTGCCGTCATTGCCGATCATCGGTTCATCCTCTTTTCCCGTTCAATAATGCGGCGGCGGCCGGTCGTCCTGGGGCGAGCCGGGCAGGCCGGCTTCGGCCTCGCCCAGCCGTTCCTTCAGGCGGCGAACCTCGGCCACCAGCACGTCGATGCTCCGGGCTTGCTGCGCCACCACCTCGGACAGTTCCTCGGCCATGATTTCATGGTGGGACAGGCGGATTTCCAGGGCGACAAGGCGCCGGTTGGCTTCGTCGGTCTCGTCGGTCATTTCCGCTCACCCATTTCCAGCCGCCGGCCATCGGCGGGCCGCGGCATATTGCGTCCCCTTGGGGGCACAGTCCAGACCGGCGTTTCTTGGCCTTGCCGTTTGCTGCCCGTTTGGTCAGTCTCTTGCCATGGTTTTCCGGCTTTTCCTAATCTGCTGTCTGCTGACGTGCTCCGGCGCCTTTGCCGCCGAGGTGCGGATCGGCGTGCTGGCCTTCCAGGGGGCCGAGCGCGCGCTCCGCACCTGGGAGCCTACGGCTGCGCACCTTAACCGCAGCGTGGGAGGCAGCCGCTTCGTGCTGGTGCCTCTGGATCTCGACGCCATGAGCCGGGCGGTGGCCGGGCGCGAGGTGGATTTCGTCATCACCAATCCCGGCAATTACATCGCCCTGGAAAGCGGTTTCGGCGCCACCCGGCTGGTGACGGTGGAATCCGAGCGGAGCGGCTCGCCCATCGCCGCCATCGGCTCGACGGTGGTGGCGCGGGGCGACCGGCCGGATCTCGACACCCTTGCCGGGCTGAAGGGGCGGCGGCTGGCCGTGGTCTCCACCGAGGCGTTCGGCGGCTATCAGGTTCTGTGGCGCGAGCTGGCCGCCCTGGGCCTCGATCCGTCCGATGACCTGCGGGAAATCCGCCAGACCGGCTTTCCCATGGAACGGGTGGCCCAGTTGGTGCGGGACGGCTTGGTCGATGCCGGGGTGCTGCGGGCCTGCCTGCTGGAGGAGATGATCGCCGAGGGCGCCCTGGCGCCGGGCGAGCTTCGGGTGGTGGGGCGACGGGACGAGCCCAAGCTGCCCTGCGCCGTCTCGTCGCGGCTTTATCCCGACTGGCCGTTCGCCAAGCTGGCCGAGACCTCCCATGATCTGGCCAAGCAGGTGGCGGCGGCGCTGTTGTCCATGCCGGCGGTGGACGGCCAGGCCTGGACGGCGCCCCAGGACTACACCCAGGTGCACGCCCTGATGCAGGACCTGGAGATCGGCCCCTATGCCCATCTCCGCCAGCATCTGAATCTGGCCGAACTGGCCCGCCGCCACTGGCAATGGCTGGTCATCGCCGCCATGGCGGTGCTGTGGTGGGTGGTGCATGTGGCCCGTGTCGAGGTGCTGGTGCGCCGCCGCACCGCCGAGCTGGAACGCGAGATCGCCGAACGCGAGCGGGCCGAGAACGACGCCGCCCGCCACCGGGCCGAGCGCGACCAGTTCTCGCGGCTGGGCATCCTGGGGGAGATGGCCAGCAATATCGCCCACGAGCTGAACCAGCCCCTGGCGGCGATCATGAACTATGCCCGGGGCATGTCGCGCATGCTGGACGGCGGGCAGGCCGATCCGGCCATGCTGGCCGACGGCGCCCAGGCGGTGGCCACCCAGGCCGAGCGGGCGGCGGCCATCATCCAGCGCATCCGGGGCTTCGTCCGCCGGCGCAAGCCCCGGCGCGAGCGCCTGGACATCAACGAGGTGGTGGCCGAGACCCTGGCCCTGTTCGAATCCCTGGCCGGACGGCGGGGCATCGCCGTGCATGTCCATCTGGCCGAGGGCCTGCCCGGCGTCTCGGTGGACCGGGGCGAGATTCAGCAGGTGCTGCTGAACATCTTGCAGAATGCCGTCGATGCCACGGCCGGGCAGGGGGCGGAGGCTGGCGACGGCATCACCGTGCGCACCTCCCCGGGCGAGGGCGGCGTCAAGGTGGCGGTGCGCGATTGCGGCGCCGGTCTCAGCCAGGAGGCCGAAGCCCGGCTGTTCGAGCCGTTCTTCACCACCAAGCCGGAAGGGCTGGGCCTGGGCCTGTCCATCTGCCGCACCATCATCGAGGCCCATGGCGGACGCCTGTGGGCCTCCGCCAATCCCCGGCGTGGCCTGACGCTGCGCTTCGTCATTCCGCCAGCGGAGGCCCCAGCGTGACCGATGCCTTGAAGCCCCTGGTCCTGGTGGTCGACGATGACGACGCCATGCGCGGTTCGGTGGCCTTTCTGCTGGCCTCGGTGGGGCTGGACAGCCGGGGTTTCGCCACCGCCGAGGCGTTCCTGGCCCAGTTGCCCGATGACGGGCGGCCGGGCTGCGTCATTCTCGATGTCCGCATGCCGGGCATGAGCGGCCTGGAATTGCAGCGCCTGCTGGCCGAGCGCAAATTCGTGCTGCCCCTGGTCATCGTCACCGGCCATGGTGACGTGCCCATGGCGGTATCGGCGCTGAAGGCCGGCGCCCATGACTTCATCGAGAAGCCCTTCAACGATCAGGTTCTGCTCGACGCCGTCACCGCCGCCATCCGGGCCAGCCGGGAAAAGCTCGCCGATGCGGCCAACCGCGACGTGGTCGAAAAGCGTCTGGCCAGCCTGACCCGCCGCGAGCGCGAGGTGCTGGACCGGGTGCTGGCGGGCAAGCCCAACAAGCAGATCGCCTTCGACCTGGATCTGTCCATCAAGACGGTGGAGGTTCACCGGCACGCGGTGATGGAAAAGATGGCGGCCCGATCCGTGGCTGAACTGGCCCAATTGATGGTGGGCTTAGGGTAAACCCTAATTCCCCTGGGGGAGCCCCCAATACCCGCAAAATTCCAACGGCTATAGCCTGATCTCCGAGACCGATCCGCTTTTCGGAGTTCCGGGCATGACCCATTCAAGACGCGACCTGCTCAAGGGCATGGGCCGCATTACCGCCGGTGCCGTCGCCGTGGCCGCAATTCCCGCCGCCGCCGAGGCGGCCGCCTCTCCGGGCGGCGATCCGGCCCGCCGCTGGGCCATGGTGGTCGACCTCGGCAAGTGCATCGGCTGTCAGGCCTGCACCATCGGCTGCATCATGGAAAACCGGGTGCCGGCGGACAGCTTCCGCACCTTCGTCTCCACCTACGAGGTGACGGAGGGCGACAAGGTCGGCACCTATGTGCTGCCGCGCCTGTGCAACCACTGCTCGGACCCGCCCTGTGTCGGCGTCTGCCCGGTGGGCGCCACCTTCCAGCAGAAGGACGGGGCGGTGATGGTGGATTCCGACCGCTGCGTCGGTTGCGCCTACTGCGTCCAGGCCTGTCCCTATGACGCGCGCTTCATCAACCACGAGACCAATACCGCCGACAAATGCACCTTCTGCGGCCATCGGGTGGCGGCGGGCCTGCTGCCGGCCTGTGTCGAGACCTGCGTCGGTGGTGCCCGGGTGTTCGGCGATCTCAATGAGACCGAAGGCGCGGTGCGCCGGCTGCTGGACGCCAACAAGGGGCGGACCAAGGTTCTGAAGCCCGAGCAGGGCACCGCCCCCAACGTCTATTACATCGGCCTGGACGAGCGCTTCGCCGGCCGGGTCGACGGAACGCCCACCCTGTGGCGGCCGTCGAGCCACGTTTAGGAGGGCCCCGTCATGTCGTCTTCCATCACCGAAATCCTGTATGTCAGCCGTGATGTGGCCTGGCTGCCCTGGGCGGTCCAGTACTTCTTCCTGATCGGTCTGTCGGTGTGCCTGTTCCTGTTGTCGCTGCCCGGCCTGCTGCTGGGGCGAAGCGACTGGGGCGCCGTCGGCCGCCTTGCCCTGCTGGGCGCCCTGGTGTGCGGCGCCAGCGCGCCGGTGGCCCTGCTGGCCGACCTGCACCAGCCCGGCCGCTTCCTGAACTTCTATCTCCATCCGCAATGGGGCTCGTGGATGGCCTGGGGGGCCTTCTTCATCCCCCTCTATCTGGCGGGGCTGTTCGCCTATGCCTATGCCGCCCTGCGTCCGGCCTTCGCGGCGGAGGCGGGCCGGGGCGGCGCCTTGGCGCCCCTCCGTCGCCTGCTGGGCGGCGGCGCCCTGCCCGGCCTGCTGCGGGCCGGGGCCGCCCTGGCGGTTCTCGGCGGCGCCCTGGTGATGCTGTACACCGGCGCCGAGGTGATGGTGGTCAAGGCGCGCCCCCTGTGGAACACGCCGGTTCTGCCGCTGCAGTTCCTGGCCACCGCCATGGTGGGAGCCCTGGGCCTGCTGCTGGTTCTCAACCGCACCCTGGGCGAGGGCGACATGGGCGTGGAGGCGCGGCTGAACGCGCTGTTGGCCAAGGCGCTGCTGGCCGTTCTGGCCCTGGGCGGAGTCTGGCTGGCCCTGGGGCTGACCGGCCTGTCGCCCCGCCATGCCCGCGCCCTGGCCGAGGTCTCCGGCTCGGCCTCGTGGGGGCTGACCGCCCTGTGGGCGGTGGCCGCCACCCTGGTGCCCCTGGGACTTGCCCTCGGGCGCCCGGCGGGCAGCGGCTGGATCACCGGCCTGATTGCCCTGCATTCCGCCTGGATGTTCCGCTGGACGGTGTTCATCGGCGGCCAGGAGGTGCCCAAGACCGGCGCCGGCTTCTACCAATACCACCTGCCGCTGGGACCCGAGGGCCTGATGGGCATCATCGGCACCGCCGGCCTGTGGCTGGTCATCCTGCTGGCCCTGACCACCCTGTTGCCGTGGTCGGACAGCCGCAATCATGCCAACGGCTGGAAAGGCTGACACCTTTCCAGCGCCCTCAATCGCCGGGCGCGCCCTCCGGGCCGCTTGGCTTCCGCGCCATAAGGCGCGCGGCCACCTTGTGACCGTCCAGCGGTCGAATGTTTCGACCGCTGGCATCACTCCGCCAAGGGAGTCTGAATCATGTCCTCGCGTCGCGATCTCCTCAAGCTTGGCGCCGCCGCCGGTGGCCTGGCCGCCTTTGCCGCCGGCTTCTCCCAGACCGGCGCCCGCGCCGCCCAGACCTGGCTGGGCGACAAGAAGACCGGCGGCATCCACGGCCGCTCCCTGGCCCCCGAGATGACCGTCGGCCCCGACGGCAAGCTGCAGCTCAATCCCGACCAGCAGGTCAGCTACACCATGTGCCTGGGCTGCACCACCCAATGCGGCGTGCGGGTCCGGGTGGACAAGGCGAGCCAGACGGTGGTGCGGGTGGCGGGCAATCCCTACAGCCCGCTGTCGGCCGACCCCCACCTGCCCATGGGCGTGCCGGTGCGCAAGAGCTTCCAGCATCTGTCGCGCTTCGAGGAGAAGGGCCTTGCGGGCCGCTCCACCGCCTGCGGGCGCGGCAATGCCGTGCTGGAACAGATGAACTCGCCCTTCCGCGTCACCCGGCCCATGAAGCGGGTGGGGCCGCGCAATTCCGGCCGGTGGGAGCCCATCTCCTTCGAGCAACTGGTCAAGGAGGTGGTCTTCGGCGGCGACCTGTTCGGCGAGGGCAGGGTGGCCGGGCTGGCCGAGCTGCGCAGCTTCGAGCCCATCGACCCGGCCCAGCCCGAATTGGGGCCGAAGGTCAATCAGGTGGCCATGCTGACCTCGGTCAATGACGGCCGCGAGAACTTCGTGCGCCGCTTCGTGCAGCAATCCTACGGCTCCATCAACATGGTGGGGCATGGCTCCTATTGCGGCGGCTCGTACCGCTCGGGCTCGGGGGCGGCGTTCGGCGACACCAAGCAGATGCCCCACGCCAAGCCCGACCTGCAGAACGCCGAGTTCATCATCTTCGTCGGCACCGCCCCGGCCAATGCCGGCAATCCCTTCAAGCGCCAGGGCACCTTGCTGGCCCGCGCCCGCACCGAGGGCAAGCTGAACTACGTGGTGGTCGATCCGGTGCTGACCCATGCCGACAACATGGTGGCGCAAGAGCGCAGCCGCTGGATTCCCATCCGGCCGGGCACCGATGGCGCCCTGGCCCTGGCCATGATCCGCTGGATCATCGAGAACGAGCGCTTTGACGCCGCCTTCCTGGCCCAGCCCAATCAGGCGGTGGCCGAAGCGGCCGGCGAGGCGGCGTGGTGCAACGCCACCCACCTCGTGGTCGCCCAGCCCGGCCATTCGCGCCAGGGCTTCTTCCTGCGCGGCTCCGACATGGGGCTGCCCGTCCCCGAGGCCGATCGCTACAAGGACGCCGATCCCTTCGTGGTGCTGGACGGCGAGGGCAAGCCCATCTTCCACGCCAAGGCCACCGGCCCCGCCCGCCTGTTCGTCGACCAGGAGATCGAGGTGTCGGGCCAGAAGCTGCTGGTGCGCTCCAGCCTGACCCTGCTGCGGCAGGCGGCCGGGAGCCAGAGCATGGCGCAGTACTCGGACGCCTGCGGCATCCCCCTCGAGGTGATCGTCGGTCTGGCCCGCGAATTCACCAGCCATGGCAAGAAGGCCGCCATCAATACCCATGGCGGCACCATGGCCGGCAACGGCTTCTACAACGCCTTCGCCCTGGTCAGCCTCAACACCCTGATCGGCAATCTCAACCGCAAGGGCGGTACCATCATCAACGGCGGCGGCTTCAAGGAGGAGGACGGGCCGCGCTATCAACTGGCCGGCTTCGAGGGCCAGATCAAGCCGTCGGGCACGCCGCTGGGCCGCAACACGCCCTATGAGAAATCGGCCGAGTTCAAGCGCAAGAAGGAAAGCGGCGCCAAGCCCTATCCCGCCGAGCAGCCCTGGTACGGCACCGCGCCGCAACTGGCCACCGAATGGCTGTCGGCGGCGCAGTCGGGCTATCCCTATGGCCTGAAGGCGCTGCTGCTGTGGGCGACCAATCCGGTCTACGGCATTCCCGGCCTGCGCCCCATCGCCGAGAAGGTGCTGGGCGATCCCAAGGCGATTCCGTTGCTGGTGGCCATGGATTGCTTCATCAACGAAACCTCGTCCTTCGCCGACTACATCGTGCCCGACGCCTTCATGTACGAGGGCTGGGGCTTCGTCGCCGCCTGGGGGGGCGTGCCGACCAAGGCCTTCCTGACGCGCTGGCCGGTGGTCGAGCCCAAGATGGCCAAGACCGCGCAAGGGCAGCCGGGGGGCATGGAAGCCTTCCTGATCGCCGCCGCCAAGGCCATGGGCCTGCCGGGCTTCGGTGCGGCCGCCATCAAGGACGCCGAGGGCAATGCCCACCCTCTGGACCGGGCCGAGGATTATTATCTGCGCGCCGCCGCCAATGTCGCCTTCACCGGCAAGGGGCCGGTTCCCGACGCCAGCGACGACGACATCACACTGACCGGGGTCACGCGCATCATGCCCGACCTGGAAGAGACCCTGAAGCCCGACGAGGTGCGCAAGACGGCGTTCCTGTTCACGCGCGGCGGCCGCTACCAGCCCGCCGCCGAGGCCTGGGACGACAAGGAATGGGCCGCCTGGCGCTTCACCAAGCCGCTCAACGTCTATAACGAGGTGGTGGGGACCGCCAAGGATTCCCTGTCGGGCCAGCGGTTCTCCGGCGTGCCGGTCTGGGCGCCGCCCCGCTTCGCCGACGGGACGCCGGTGCGCCAGACCTATCCCGAGGCCGAGTGGCCCTTGCAACTGATCAGCTACAAGAGCCCGCTGCAGAACAGCTACTCCATCGCGGCCAACCGCCTGCGCGGCCTGCATCCGGATAATCCGGTGGCGATCAATCCCGAGGATGCGGCGCGGGCGGGGATCAAGACTGGCGACGCCATCCGCATCAGCACGCCCACCGGTTCGGCCTCGGCGGTGGCGGTGGTCCGCCATGGGGTGCGCCAGGGGGTGCTGGCGGTGGAACACGGGTTCGGGCACCGCGAACTGGGCGCCCGGGCCCATCGGATCGGCGATGAGGTGCAGCCCTCCGTTCCCGGCATCGATGCCGGAATCGCCCTGAACGACCTCGGCCTGATCGATCCCACCCGCAAGGCCAGGGCGCCTTTCGTCGACCCGGTCTCGGGAACGGCGGTTCGTCAGGCCATTCCGGCCAGACTGGCCAAAGCCTGAGCCGCAAGGGCGGCGCTTTCTTCCGAACGGCCTGAAATCCCGGTGGTTTCAGGCCGTTTTTGCGTCTTGAGCGGGCTGTGGGGACGCGCCGCTTCGGGGGCTTTTGCCCCCGATCCCCCAACCGGGAAGCATGGCTTCCCGGCCCCTTCAGCTTTCTAATAAAAAAGCTGGAGGTTCGGAGGCTGGGCCTCCGAACGGGTCAGGGCGGGTGCCCTGCCGCGAAGCGGGGCTTTTTGCGGCCCGTTAAGGCATCACGCTTTAGCCGACGAATCCCGCCCTGCGCGTGGTATGCTCCTGCCATGGAGTTCAAACATGTCTTGGTTTAAGCGCGCCCTTCCGCCGGTCCAGCCCGGGGATCGGTTTGTCAAAATCGGCGACCAGCCCAACAAGGTCTGGGTGGTGTCCCGGGTCTGGGAGACGGTCGACGGGATTCCCCATGTCCGCATGGAGAGCTTCTTGCATCAGGGCGAGACGCGGATCATTTCCGTCTCGGCGCTGATGGACCTTCGGTTCTTCACGCCTGCCGCACCGGTCGAGCGCGGCGATGACCGGTTCTGAGCGTTTCCCTCGCATTCTTTCAGGAATTGACCGCCATGCTGTCCCTCGACGATTTGGCCACCACTTCGCGGATTGTCGCCATCGATGCCGAGACCACGGGGTTCAAGGTCCCGACCCCGGCCGAGATCAAGAAGATGCCCAAGGGGCTGCGCCTGCCCGGCGTGGTCATCGAAATCGGCTGCCTGGAACTGGTCCGTGGCGACGAGGGGTGGAAGACCGGCGAAAGCTGGCAGCGCCGCCTCCAGCCCGGCGGCCCCATCTCCAAGGCGTCCATCGATGTCCATGGAATCAGCCCGGCCGAGCTGAAGACTGCGCCGTCGTTCCGCGACGTCCTCGACGATTTTGAGGCCTTCATCGGACAGGACGCGCTGTTGGCTCACAGCGCCGAGAACGAGATGGAGTTTCTCAATTTCGAGTATGCCAGGGCCGGGCGTTGCGGCTTTGACGAGATGATCTTCGGCGACGGGGATTTCGTCTGTACCCAGGAACTGTCCCGGCAGTTCTTTCCGGGCGTGCCCGGTTCACTGGACGTGCTGTGCGATCGCCTGTGGGTCGACCGCTCCGACCGGTTCGAACATCATGGGGCGCTGCTCGATGCGATTCTGACGGCCGAAGCCTTCATGAAGATGGCCGGCGGCTTCGTCCAGGACGATACCCGCTATATGAGCTTTGGGGATCAGTAGGGGGGCGCCAGGGTGGATCGCCCGTCCCCAAAATAAACACGGCCGGCATTCGCAAGAATGCCGGCCGTGTCATTTGAAGGCTTAGAGGACCTTCAGATTGACCGCGGAGGTCTTGCCCTTGCGGGGGTCGCGCTCTTCCTCGAAGGAAACCTTCTGGCCGTCATTCAGCCCAGAGAGGCCTGCCCGCTCGACGGCAGAGATGTGCACAAACACGTCGGGACCACCATTGTCCGGAGCGATAAAGCCATAGCCCTTGGTGCTGTTGAACCACTTGACGCTGCCATTCGGCATGAAGAATTCTCCGAGATAGGGATAGAAGGGCCGCGCGTTCCGCGACCCGTAACCGATGCCGATCAACTCTGAATTTTGCTCATGGCATAATCGACTCTGATAGTCTTCGTCCCATTGGCGCAGAAAAGCAAGCACTGCTCGCGTCTCGGCGCGAATGAGCGCTATGCGTCGGCTCTGGATTCCGCTTGCCCCGGGGGGATGGAAGCAGGCTGGAAATGGCCTCCACCATCACTTTGAGTCGATTCCCGTCGTCCTTGGCCCTGGTCCGGATATTTTTTGGAACCTGGGCCGGGAATGGTCTAGGCGGCTTCCAGCAGCATGTTTCGGAACAGGCGCACCAGCCGCAGATCGAGCTTTTCGCGCATCAGCTCCTGCATGACCTCCAGGGCCTGTGTTGGCGCCATGGCGGCACGATAGGATCGGCGCTCGGTCAGGGCCGCGAAGACATCGACGATGGCCGCCATGCGGGCCAGGTCGTTGATGTCTCCATTTTTCAGGCCTTTGGGATACCCGGTGCCGTCCAGTCGCTCGTGATGCTGCTCGGCCACCATGATGACGGCGCGCGGTGCGTCGCTGTGCTGGCGAAGGTAGTCCGTGGTGCCGAGGACGTGCCCGTCATGGGCCGTGGCCTTTTCCTCGGGGCTGAGAGCTCCCATCTTGCCGCTGAGGCCGGCGGGATAGTTGGTCTTGCCGAAATCATGAACAAGGCCGGCCGAGGCCAGGGTCATCAGCGACTCGTCGTCCAGGCCGATCTTGTGGCCGAACAGCGCCAGCAGGGTCGAAACCCGTAGCGAATGCACGTACCAGATATCATTGTGATTCCGCAGGCCCTCGAAAATATAGCCGTGCCCCGACTGGCGAACGCTGTCGAGCACCGGCGAGCAGGCGTCGGAGACGGATTTGAACTCGATGGGCTTGCCCCTTCCCACCAGATCGCCGACGCCCTTGAACACCGACAGGGTCTGGCTGAGGGCGGCGCGCGGTCCCTCGGGCAGCTTGTCCCAGTCGGCTTCGACCGTCCTGTTGGCAAGGTCGCAGATCCGCCGGATCAGATCGCCGGACTTGACCGGCAGGGTGATTTCGGCGTCGGGCACCCGGTCTGGAACCGAGGCACCGCCGGCGGCCGGCTTGGGTTGACCCACCCGGATAACCGGGGTGCGGCCGAACGTCTGATGCTTGCGGAGGCGCTCGATGGGAGGAACTCGGCCGGTGGTTGCCACCGCGCCGCCAATCAGAATCGCCGCGGGTTCCTTGGTTACCCGCGCCACCGCAGAATCCACGTCGGGGAAATCGGCGACCCGGAATGACGATACGGTCAACTTGGCCAGTTCATCGCGCATGCGTGGGCTGGGATCGATGACCACCAGGGTCTGGCCCGGTGAAAAATAGGCCTCGGCCCCGGCTTGGATCTTCGCGGATGTCCCGTAGGTCACGGCTGCCCCCTCTTCCCACACAGTCTGGCGTGTCCAGAGAGGAGTATACCGAGGTATAGGCTGGCCCAGCCATGCAAAAATTCATGGTTTGTTAACGTCTAATTCGCGGTCCATTAACGCCTTGGACCTCCTCTGATGTTTTTTCACTGCCGCCGCTTTGCGGCAATTGAGCTACTCCCCGGGCCTGCTGATCCGTTTGGTTGATGGTGTTTCCGTAGACCACGGGGGGCGCTATGGGCTGCAGGTGACTGGTAGTGGTTGTAGAAGGTTATCCAGCGTCCGATCTCCGCCCTTGCCTGCGATCCGGTCTCCCGGGCATGCAGGTAGACGCATTCTTATTTCAGGGATCGCTACAGCCGCTCGACGGAGCGAAGTGAACGCACAGCGGACAAGATGTTGCCGATGCACCTTCCCTTGCCGTCCATGGAGATGCGGGTTCCGGCCCGTTTCAGCCGGTCGATCAGCCGCATCAGGGCTAGGTTCTTCTCCGTCTCGCCCTGGGGCTCATAGTAGAACGACGAACGCGCAATCGACAGCAGGCGGCGTTGCGCGCCGATCGACAGCGCCGGGTGTTGGGGCTAGATCATGGCCCGCCTCACTTGCCGGTCCATGGCTTGAGCTTTTGAGAAAAAAATCGTTGGCAACAGCCAGCTCCCCGATCTTGGCATGCGGGGACCGCACCGTATCCGCGTCCACCTCAGCCCTCTTCTTGGCCCCGCGTTCGAAGATATCGGCGGCCCCATCCAGCAGAGCCTTCTTCCATTGATGGATCATGGTCGGATGGATGCCATTGGCCGACGCCAATTCCGATACCGTCCGTTCGCCCTTCAGCGCCTCCAGGGCGACACGCGCCTTGAACGCCGCGTCATGATTCCTGCGCTTCGACATTTCTGATCTCCTCGTCGTTGGGGATCAGCAAACATCAGATCGTAGCTCCCGTCAGTGTCCGATTTCCGGGGAGTAGCTCAGGTTGCCATGGGGCGCCTCGGGGACAGCTACGGCGGTTGGTGTCCCCAAGTTGTCCCGAAAATCCAATTGATTTTCAAGTCAGCCAATCCGAAATCGGCTGAAACCCAGTGTTCTTGCGGTAAGGAGATTGGCGCAACCGGTAGGATTCGAACCTACGACCTCTGCCTTCGGAGAGTTTCCTGCCCTCCTATTGACTTCATCATATTGCGACTATAAATCGATATCTTTGATGGTTTAAATATAGGAAAACTGCGACTTTCATCGTTCCTGGAATTGACAGACCTATGCCATACTTTCTACCATAGCTTGGTGGCAGGTTTTGGGGACGATCCGGGGACGCTTATGAACGCAGCCAAACCATTGACCCGCAAAGGCAACCACTCCAAGGGCCGTAAGGCAGGGGTTTCAGATCTGGCAACGGAATCGCTCAACGAGTTCCGGTTTATAGATATCCCAGTAATTCTGCGCCGGAAACAAGGTCGATCCATTTGGACCGCCCGCGTCACCATGGCTCCCGCTCCAGGGATGTTCGCCATCAACAATGATGGCAATCGGCTGGAACGCACCACCGGCGAAAGCGACCTTGAAAGGGCTAAAGACAAGGCCCGGCAGCTTTACGCGGCCCTGAATTATCGGGCGGAACGAGGCGAGAGCCTTCACCCCAAGAGCTTCAACGGGTTGGTGTCGGAATATCTGCGATGGCTCGATGAGCGGGTCAATCTTGGCTTCGTCAAACCATACGTCCGTGCCCGCGTCAGCACCACCTTGGAACGGTATTTCGTTCCATTCTTCGACGACAAGTTGATCGACACCATCACCGCCGCTGATCTCGTGCGATATCATGAATGGCGCGAGAGCTATGCCATCGCCTACAAAGGTAAGACGTTCATTAAATATGAACGTAATGGCAAGGAACTGGTTCGCCCCTTCACCCCGGTCACCCCAAGCCCCGCCACGATCAGGAAGGAGCGCCAACAGTTCTACCAGTTCATGGAGTTCTCGGCGTCCAGGGGATATTTGCGTGCGGAGGCCATTCCTCGTTTTAAGCGACTTTCCGGCACTGGCAGTGTCCGCTTGGCCTTTTCTCCCGACGAAATCGAGCGCCTGCAAAAGGTATCAGCATCGCGATGTCGTAAACACCTTCACGCCATCCAGCGCCGTGCCATGGTAATTAACCACTACCGCATGATGGTGTTATACTTATCAGGCTTGCGCACCGTTGAGGCGTCGCGCCTTAGATTTCGCGATCTCATTTCTGGGGTAGATAAGGCGGGGGAAATCTCATACCTCGTCCGGCTGCGGCCCGAGCATTTGAAAAAGGCTGATGTCAGAAAACACCTGCGGACGGTGACGCCACAGTCAGGATTCAAGTCAATCGTGGACAACCTCAAGAAGGCTTACGCCCACTTTGATAAATATGAGGTGACCGAGGACGATTTTGTGTTCCATGACAAAGATGGAACAATGAATCGCAACACAGCGAAGCCATTTATTGAACTGCTGGATGCCGCCAAGTTTTCCAGGGGGGTGCGTTACAAAAGCCATTATGCATTGGGATCGTTTCGACACACCTTTATCACGGACAGGCTGTATGAACGCCAAGATTTGGGCTTTGTCTCGCGTTGGACAGGAACATCCATCGAGATGATCGATCGGCATTACAGCCACGTGCTGAACGAGATGGAACATCAGGAGCCTCGACCGCCGAACACCGTTGTCGTGCTACCCCATAGCTTGGAGTATCTGCTCGGGAAGGCCGATGTCGACCCCACTGAAGAAGGGCCGACCATTTTCAATACAGCGAAGGCGATTGAGCCTGCATTTGACCTGGATCGACGCAGGAAAGAATGGGGCGGCGACGTGAGGGAGTTCTTGCGGATCATGCGGGATGTCTATGGCGATAGGTTCGTCAATCTCCCAATCGATCAAAAGCTGGGCGAAATCCACAACTTTGTGGGGGAGCACGGCTTTAATTCTGTGGAAGCAAACGATTTTTTGGTTCTGGTGATCGAAGTTCTTGAGGTCGAGTCCAGCGCCGTTCTTTAGGGTCGTCGGTTCAAGGGCCGGGCATCAGCATTTTTGCGGTCATGAACAGCCACAGAGATGACAACCTTGAATAGCATTGGTGCCAAACCCTGTCCCTGGGATCCTCAATTCTGAGGAAAACGATTTGGAACTGGCCGCAGCCAAAACCACGGCCAGTTCCAAGAGATTTACGATGTCAAATAGCGATAGCATGGTCAGAATGGCACGCTGAAAGCCCATTGTCGATAATACTTTAACGAGCATTTAAGTTAGACATATCTGTGACGTCGCATCACATAAATCAGCCGATATGAAGTGGCCAACCGTTTGGGTAAGCGCTACGATCGGATTGGGGCGTGCGTAGAGGGCTCCGGGTTTCGCCAGCAGCGCCAGCGCGACCGTCATGGATAACTAACCGCGATAAATTGGTATGAGGCGATGGGGAGTATCAACACGGGGCGCCCCCCTCCAGGAGTTAGGTGCGCTTAAAAGATCATGCTCCCTGGGACACGATCGGCATCGCTGGTGAAAATGGACGCTCCCAGACGATGAACTCCCGACTGGGCAGCTACCCGTCAGGTAGTCGCAGATTGAAGCAAGACCCAGAAAACAGAATTGTGGGTTGTTAGGTTATGCCGAGCTTCTCTTCCGAAGTGCCCCCGGTGGATAACCAAATTTCTTGGAGAATGCGCGGACGAAGTGGTTGGTGTGGACATACCCCAGACGCTCGGCAATGGCTTTCAAAGGCACATTGCTCTTGGTGATGGCTGCATGGGCTTCCTGCAGCCGAATGTCTGAAATGAAAGCCGCGATCGACTGGCCATATTCCATCTGGAAGTCGTTGCTCAGCGTCCGTGCTGATTTGTTGAATTGTTGCCCTAGCTCGTTCAGCGTTGGGATCTTTCCTTCCGTCTTCTGAAGAACGGCGTGCAATTCCCGTGCACGGCGTTGCGAGGCCGAGAGGGAAGGCTGTTCTTCGATGTCCGTGCCCAAGTGAACGATCAGCGCCGTCAGATACTGCAACGCCCTCGCCTGCGCCGTCAGCCTCTGAAGGGCGCCGGTTAGCCCGGTCGGAATGGCCGTGTGCAGGATATCAGATATGGAAGTCGGGATAGCCTTGATCAACACACGGGGCGCCGGTAGCAATCCGAGAACTTCCAGGGTGCGGTGGGCACTTGCCCTCCCGATCAAATGCTCCAGGGTTTGCAATCCGATGGTCAACGCAGTCATGGCGCCGTTTGCCGATGCATCGACCACGGGCGTCACCTTCAGGCGGTCGGCCAAACGGAACAGATCCTGGCCTGGGCTGAAAATGACATTCACAGCCGGAATGGATTCGTAGTGGATGACCCGGCTACCCCGCGCGATCTGAACCATGAATGAGGTGGACGGAAAAGTCCCCTCAACCTTTGCGATTTCGACCAGCTTTCCGAAGCCCTCCTGGGAAAACTGGTGCTCGGCCCTAAAAATCGTCATCCCCATGGCCAGTTCCAGCCTGGTGATGTGCGCCTGCCCGATTTCCTCGGGAACGGGATAGTAGTGGATCGCCAGATCCCCGTCCCAGGGGCGTAAGACCACCGCGTCTTCGGCGGTCGGCGTGCAGAGCCAATCGAACTTCAGCGTCTCATACGCAGGCCGCATCTCCCCCTCCCGATGTAATAGTCTTTTTGAACGAATACGTGGCGCTGCACGGGCTGTCCATAGATGAAGACACGTGGGCGGACCAAATTGCCGGACTTGGTACGAAGTCGTCTCGACCGGGTATTGCATGACAAATGAGGTGCAGGAGCCAGACTGATAAAGTCGGCAGCGGAAAATGCCTGTATCGGGTATTTAGGAGCTGCGGCAATGGATTTGCATAATAACAATTCAAGGCGCCCCAATCTCGGGTTGATTGCTCTTGAGCCGCGATGGATGTTTGATGGTGCTGCGGCGATGGATGCCGCTCATGCCCCACCTGATTCGGCGGCCAAGGCGCTAATCCCCGATTCTCCCGCCCCAGTGCAGGTGCGGGCCGCCGATCAGTCCCAGGATGGCGGCAAGAAGCAAGTGGTGTTCGTCGATACCTCGGTTGCCGATTACAAGACCCTGGAAGCGGCGGTCGGTGACGGCATTGAAATCCAGGAAATCAGTGGGGTTCAGAGTGGTCTGGCCCAGATTGCCAAGTGGGCAGAGACCCAATCGGGCTATGACAGCATTTCCATCCTGTCCCATGGCTCGCAAGGCGTGCTGACACTCGGCAGCGACACCCTGGACGCTTCCAACCTTTCCGGCGCTGTCACCCAGGCCGAGTTGGCCCAGATCGGCCATGCCTTGAAGGCTGGCGGTGACCTGATGCTGTATGGTTGCGATGTTGCCAAGGGAGAAGACGGCCAGCACTTCATCGAGACCCTGGCGGAGGCTACGGGTGCCGATGTGGCCGCATCGGACAATACGACCGGTCGCAATGGCGACTGGCGCCTGGAGCGCAGCACAGGAACCATCACTTCCTCCGCCATTGATGTCCCTGACTATGCCGCCGCCCTGGCCGTGACCACCAACATCTGGGTGTCGGATGGCACCTCGGGTGGGACATCCATCCTGAAGGAGATCAATCCGGGGAGCAGCAGTAATCCGAAGGATCTGATCGTCTTCAACGGCAAACTCTTCTTCACCGCCACCGACTCGACCAACGGCCGCGAGCTTTGGGTCACCGATGGCACCGAGGCGGGAACGCAACTGGTCAAGGACATCCGGCCCGGCAGCAGCGATGCCTTCAACAGCAGCTACAATCAGTTCGTGGTGTGCAACGGCTGGCTCTACTTCGCGGCCAACAACGGCACCAATGGGGCCGAGTTGTGGCGGACGGACGGCACCACGGCCAACACCCAGATGGTCACCGATCTGTGGAGTGGTAGCAGTGGCGGCGTCAGCACGGGGGCCTCGCAGACGATAGCGGCGCTCAACAACACTCTCTACTTCGTCGGCAATTCCAGCGCTGCCGGAAGCCAACTGTGGTCATACGATGGAACCACCGTATCCCGGGTTCATACCGTCTGGGTATCCAAGGTCATCGCCGCCAGTGACAAGCTGTTCCTGGCCGCCAATGACACCAATTTGGGGCACTATGACCAATTGTGGAAAAGTGACGGCACCACGGGCGGTACCGTGGCGGTCAAGGATTTCGGCTCCGCCAGCATGGTCTGGAGCAACACTTCATATGCAACTTTTTCGTTTAGCACGGTGGGCGACAAACTCTATTTCTCACCCTATACCTCCACCTACGGGGCCGAGCCCTGGGTTTCGGACGGCACTACGGCGGGAACCATCCTGCTGAAAGACATTGTTGCCGGAGGCACCACTGCCGGATATCCCGCGTCGGGCAATTCGAGTGCTTCCGGCGGCTTCTTCCAATGGACCGCCGGTGACGGCAAGGTCTACTTCACTACCCAATCGGGGGATCTGTACAGCACCGACGGCACTGCCGCCGGAACCGCCAAGGTTAACGGTATTTCCAGCGTTTACGGGTTCGAGTCCTCGACTGCCACTATGTATCTCGGCGGCAATGATGGGACCAACGGCAACGAATTGCTGAGCTGGGACAGAACGTCCCTCGGTCTGATCAAGGATATCAATTCTGGCAGTAGCAGCGCCATGCCGGTCTACCTCACCAAGATGGGGGGGAATTTCTACTTCACCCCCTTCCAGCTCAACGACAGCAACGGCGCCGAATTGTGGAAAAGCGACGGCACCAGCGGCGGAACAGCTCTGGTCAAGGACATCAATTCCGGCTCGTCGGGCAGCAACATCGCCAGCATCACTGTCTACAACAACAAACTCTACTTCTCCGCCCGCAGCGCCCAGCCGAACACCACGCCGTCCTTCGTCACTGGCACGGCACAATCCCTGTCGGTCGCCTTCAACGGTGCGGCCGTTGATCTGAAATCCTACCTGCACGTCAGCGATTCGGATTCCAGCCAGACCGAAACCTGGAGCCAGTCGGTGGCGCCCAGCCATGGAACCCTGTCGTTTTCCAGCGCCACGGCTACATCCGGCAGCACGGATGTGACACCGGGCGGCACCATTACCTATACGCCGACCACCGGCTATTCTGGGTCAGACACCTTCACGGTTCAGGTCAGCGACGGCAATGGTGGCACCGCGACGCGAGTGTTCAACGTCACGGTGGCGTCCAATGTCTCGCCCACCTTCGTTACTGCCACCGCCAAGACCCTGTCGGTCAGTTACAACAGCGCCGCCATCGATCTGAAGCCTGAACTGCACATCAGCGATTCGGATTCCAGCCAGACCGAGACCTGGAGCCAGAGTGTGGCGCCCAGTCACGGCTCCCTGTCGTTTTCCAGTGCCACGGCCACATCGGGCTCCACGGACGTGACGCCGGGCGGCACTATCACCTATACCCCGACCACGGGCTATTCGGGCACCGACACCTTCACCGTTCAGGTCAGCGACGGTACCGTGACAGCAACCCGGGTGTTCAATATCACGATTGCGGCCAAGCCTGCCGATCCGGCCCCGCCACCACCTCCCCCACCGCCGTCCGCGCCGCCCGCGCCGCCGGTGGTGGTGGCTCCGCCGGTTCAGCCTCAGCCCATCGCTGAGCCGCCAAAGACCATTGTCCGTGATACCACGCCGACACCCGTCTTCGCGCCGATACAGCCTCCGTCACCACCGGCCGCGCCGCCTGTTTCCGACGCCCCCAAGGGGCCGTCGGCAGGACCGACCAGTGACGCCCCGAAAACGCCGGTGGGCGAAGCCCCCAAGGTCGCGGTTCCGCTTGCTCCCGTGGTGGTGGCGCCGCCGGTGATCCCGGTGGTGATGACGCCGCAATTCACGCCGACCGCATCGGATGGCGGATTCCGCGTTCCCGTGGTGACCGCCACCCAAGGTGGGCCGCCAGTCGAAGGGCTGCTCGCACTGCGTCCCGAGGTTCAGGTGCCTCCGCTTACCGATGGCCCCATGAGGGTCACCATTCCGCTGGATGCCTTTGTCCACAGTCGTTCCGATGCGGTGGTGACACTGAGCGCGGCTCGCGTGACGGGGCAACCCCTGCCGTCGTGGCTTAACTTCGACTCGCGCTCCGGCACCTTGGCGGGGCAGCCTCCCGCCGACTTCAAGGGGACCATGGTGGTCCGCATCGTCGCCCGCGACGACAAGGGCCAGGAAGCCACCATTACGGTCCGCATCAACGGCCTACCCGAGAAGACCGGGGCCGTCCAGGACAGCAACGTGATCAAGCTGGGCCATCACCTCCGCGACAAGCCGACGGGCAAGATCGCCTTCACCCAACAACTCAAGATGGCCGCGCGTAACGCCGCCATCCGCTTTTCCTAAGACCAGGGGATAATCACATGACCGCCAATCTGTCTCGCTTGGCCCGCCTGATGGCCGCCGTGTCCACCGCCGCCCTGCTGTCGGCCTGCGCGGTGACACCGACGCCGTTCACCGCCGACGAGTTCTCGGCCAAGGCCAAGGCCGACCGCGCCGCCATGTTCGAGGGCCAAGAGGTGATGGCCAAGCCGTTGACCCTGGCGGACGCGGTGGCCCGCGTGCTGAAGTACAATCTGGATAAGCGGTCCAAGATGATGGACGAAGCCCTGGCGCTGGGCCAGACCAGTCTCGACCGCTTCGACCTTCTGCCCAAGCTGGCGGCAAATGCGGGCTATACCGAGCGCTCGGCCCCCAACGCCACAAGGTCGCGGGATCTGTATACCCAGACCACCAGCACCTCGAACCCCAGCTATTCGGCGGACCGTTTTTCCATCACCAATGATCTGGGTCTGACCTGGAACATCCTGGATTTCGGCGTCAGCTACTTCACCGCCCACCAGAATGCCGACCGGGCGCTCATCGCCCAGGAAAAGCGGCGCAAGACCGTCAACAATCTGGTCCAGGAGGTCCGCTTCACCTTCTGGCGGGCCGCCGCCGCCCAGACCCTGAAGGGCAAGGTCACCGAGGTGATCGCCAATGCCGAAAAGGCGTTGAAGGATTCCGAGCGGGTCGAGGCCGAAAAGCTGAAGAACCCCACCGAGACGCTTCGTATCCAAAAGACCCTGCTGGAAAGCATCCGCCAGTTGGAGGCCATCGACCAGGAGCTGACCACCGCCAAGGCCGAGCTTGCGGCGCTGATCAACGTGGCGCCAGGCAGCGACTTCAAGCTGGACGTGCCTGAAAAGGGCGGCATGACCATCCCCGCCTGGGACATGCCCATCGAGCAGATGGAAGAGGCGGCGCTGATCAACAACCCCGATCTACGGGAACAGGATTATCAGAGCCGCATCGCCATTGACGATACCCACAAGGAAATCCTGAAGCTGCTGCCGGGCGTGACGCTGTCCTTCTCGCGCCAGTACGATTCCAACTCGTTCCTGATGGAGAACCGCTGGAACGATGTGGGCACCAAGGTCACCTGGAACCTGATCAACCTGCTATCGGCCCCGGATCGGCTGGCCCATGCCGACAGTGCCGAGAAGGTTGCCGACGCCAAGCGCATCGCGTTGCGCATGGCGGTCTTGGCCCAGGTCCATGTGATCTCGCATCAGTTCGCCAGCGCCACCAAGCAGTTCGAGCGAGCCGACAAGCTGTGGGGCATCGAGACCCGTCTGGCCGAAGCCTCGGGCAACCAGCAGCGCGGCGGCACCCAGAACGAGATCGAGAGGATCAGCACCGAGACCTCGGCCATCGCCGCCGAACTACGCCGTTTCCAGACCTATGCCCAGATGCAGTCGGCCTATGGCAAGCTGCAAGCCACCATCGGCGCCGATCCGGTGCCGGAGCGGGTGGCGTCGCACTCGCTGGAAGGCTTGTCGGGAGCCATCGTCCTGGCCATGCCGCCGGTGGTGAAGGTCGATGCCGTGCCGCAGGCCGCTCCCGCCGTCATCGAAGCCGTGAAGCCTGATGTTTCGACCGAACCTGAACAGCGCGACGTGGTTGCCGATGCTCTGGGCTGGTTGGGCCGCACCATTGCCGACAAGGTCCAGGAACTCTCCGCCCCGACCAAGGAGGCCACAGCTCCGACTGTCCAAGCACCTCCGCCCGTGACGGTGCCGGTTTCCGTGACCGTTGATCCCGCTGCCTCCCAGGTCGCTCAGGCCAATCCGCCAGATCGCCCTATCGACTGGTTGGGGCGCCCCATCAACTGGTAGGCGGCCCCAGTTATCGCGCCAAAAGGGAGGGGCGGAATGGACTTCATCCAAGACTTTGGTCACTGGCTCGCCTCCGCCCCTCCCTTCATTCCTGATCGGGGAGGCGACGATGATCGGTGAAATCCTCGCCCGTGCAGCCAGGAATGCCATCCGCCGGATGACGCTTCGCCGTTTAGATCCTGATCGTCCCACGAGGTCGGATGGGCAGCTTTCCTTGAAGGACATCGCGATTTTGACCAGGAAGTTGCCGCATTCCAACCCGTCGGAATCCGTTGGAAAAGCTAGGACCGAGCAATCATGAACGCCATCAAGCGCAGCCGAAAGAAAATGAACCTGGGCCTTATGGCCTTGGAACCGCGCTGGATGTTCGATGGAGCGGCTGCGGTGGATACCGTCCATGCCGCCCCCGACGCCCCCGACGCCCTTGCCAAGGTAGCGGCACCCGATACGCCCACTCCAGTGGAAGTGAAATCCGCTGACCCCAGCCGGAACAATGGCCGCAAGGAAGTGGTGTTCGTCGATACCTCGGTTGCCGACTACAAGACCCTGGAAGCGGCGGTGAAGGACGGTGTCGGCGTCGTAGAGATCGACGGTTCTAAGGACGGCTTGCTCCAGATGGTCAAGTGGGCGGAGACCCATTCTGGCTATGACAGCATCGCTATTCTCGGCCACGGCGCCGATGGCGTGCAGAAGATCGGCCTGACCTCTCTTTCCTTGGCTACGTTGCAAGATGCCCAGGCGAGGGAGAAACTGGCTGAGATCGGTGCCAGTCTGACCCCGGACGGCGATATCCTGCTCTATGGCTGTGACGTGGCCAAGGGTGACGATGGAAAGCAGTTTGTCAATGATCTGGCAGCCGCCACCGGTGCAGATGTGGCGGCATCCACCGACGTAACCGGTAAAGACGGGAATTGGAATCTTGAGACCGTCACCGGAGCGTTGAATAGTGATGGCCCGTTCAGTTTCGCACTTCTTGTCAGCTATGACGCTAATCTATACCTATATAGCTGGGTTCGCACTTCAGATTCGGTGGCGCTTTCGTATAACTCCAATGGAACCTTAAGTGTAGGTAATAATTTTAATTGGTATACTACTTACGTTGGATTTACGGCAAACTACAACTATGATATGAATTATTATGCAAATTATACATATACTGCTGGGCCGCAAGTTGGCAACACAATAAGCTTAAAAGGAAGTCAGGGATTTATCAATGTCACAGCTCCCCAACTTGATGGGAGTAGCAATCAGAGAACAACGGATTACATTGGCGGTGGGGTCACGTTATACAAGGTTTCTGATGGGCAGAACTTTGTTCCCACGTATTCCGGCACTTTGAGCATGTGGTATATCGAAGTTAGGGATACGCAATCAAATACTGCGAACTTTGCGCCAAGTGCGTCGCTGTCCGTAAACCCCAACACTACACCCTCGTTTGTCGGCGGTTCTTCCCAGTCGGTCACCGTGGCCGTGGGTGCGTCCGCCACCGACCTGAAATCCTACCTCCACATCAGTGATACGGATTCCGGCCAGACGGAGACCTTGACCCAGAGCAGCGGCCCCAGCCATGGAACGTTGAGCATTTCAGGACTCACCGGATCGTCGGGCAGCGCCAATATCACGCCCGCCGGTACCGTCACCTATACGCCGACCGCAGGCTACACCGGCACGGACACCTTCAGTATTCAGGTGAGCGACGGCACGGCGACGGCGACCAAGACCTTCAATATCACCGTCAACGACGCGCCTTCCATCACCGGCGCCAGTGCCGGGCAGACGGTCAACGACAATGCCACCGTCTCGCCGTTCACCAATGTGACCATTGCCGACAACGGTACGTCGGATGGAACCACTGCGCAGACCCAGACGGTAACCATCGCACTGGGCAATTCTCTCAAGGGCTATTTCAGCACGCTTTCCGGCTTCACCAACCAGGGCGCAGGGAACTACACCTTCAGCGGTACGGCTACTGCGGCCACCACGGCCATCCGGGGGCTGGTATTCACGCCCACCGCCAACCGGGTCGCGGTAGGGTCCACCGAGACCACCTCCATGACCATCTCCGTCAGTGATGGCGTGGCCTCGACGGTTACGGACTACGCCACCTCGGTTATCTCCACCTCCATCAACGACACGCCCACCAATATCTCGCTGTCCGCGTCCAGCGTGGCGGAGAACAGCACGGCGGGAACGGCGGTCGGCACTCTGTCGTCCACCGATGCCGATAGCGGGGACAGCTTCACCTACTCCCTGGTGGGCGGCGCCACCGACAAGTTCCAGATTTCCGGCAGTCAGTTGCAGGTGAAGTCCGGGGCCAACCTGGACTACGAGACGGCGACCAGCCATTCGGTGACGGTGCGCACTACAGATGCGCAAGGAGCGTTCTACGAAAAGGCGTTCACTGTCACGGTGACCAATGTCAACGAGACGCCCACCAATATCGCCCTGTCGGCGGCGACGGTTCCGGAAAACAGCGGCGCCGGTACGGTGGTGGGTAATCTCACGACCACCGACCCGGACAGCGGCAACACCTTAACCTATTCGCTGGTGGGAGGGGCCACATCCAAGTTCCAGATCTCGGGCAGCCAGTTGCAGGTGAAGGCCGGGGCCAATCTGGACTACGAGACGGCGACCAGTCATTCGGTGACCGTCCGCTCCACCGATCAGGGCGGCCTGACCTATGACAAGGCATTCACCATTACGGTGAGCAATGTCAACGACCCGCCCACCGTCAGCATCAATGAGGGTGCCACCGTCACCCAGAGCCAGTCGGTTACCATCAATGCCACCCGGTTGGTGGCCTATGACGGCGAGCAGGCGGCGGGCAGCCTGACCTATACCGTCGGCACGGCTCCGGCCGCCGGGACTCTTTACCGCAACAACGTTGCATTGAGCGCCGGGTCCACCTTCACCCAGACCGACGTCAATACCGGCCTGATCACCTATACCCATGGCGGTGGCGGCGGCACCTCGGACAATTTCACCTTCACGGTCGCCGATGGGGTTTCGGGCTCGACGGCGCTCACCACCTTCGCCATCACCGTCAACCGTAACCCCACAGGCGCCATCGCCGGTACCACCTGGAGCGGTTCAGGGGCCAAGACCTATACGTTCAACGCCTTCACCGACGCGGATAACGACACGCTCAGCTATTCGGCCAAGCTGCAAAGCGGCGCGACACTGCCGTCCTGGCTTTCCTTGAACTCCTCGACCAGGACTTTTTCGGGTAATCCACCGGCGGGGGTTTCCAGCTTGGCCATCCGGGTGACGGCCAGCGACGGCAAGGGCGGCACTGGAACCGCCGACTTCACGCTGACCATCACCAACGCCAACGATACCGCCACAGTGGCCAACGCCATTCCAGACCAGACCTGGACGGGATCGGGCGCCAAGAGCTATCAGGTGCCTGCAGCCACCTTCTCGGTTGATCCGGACGGCGATGCGCTGACCTATTCTGCGACTTTGCAGGGCGGCGGGGCACTGCCCAGTTGGCTGAGCTTTGATACCGCCAGCCGCACGTTCTCTGGCAACCCGCCCGCCGGGGTGGGGCCATTCAACATCACGGTGACCGCCAATGACGGCAATGGCGGCACGGTTTCGGATACCTTCGTGCTGACACTGGCTACCGCCAATGATGCGCCCGTGCTGGTGACACCGTTGTCGCCCCAGACCATTTCGGGGCCGGGAGTGTGGAGCTACACGGTGCCGTCGGGAACCTTTTCCGATGCCGACAATGACACATTGACCTGGAGCGCCACCAAGGCTGATGGCTCGGCACTACCAGCCTGGCTGTCGTTCAACGCTGGCACCTTGGTGCTGTCGGGCAACGCCCCCAATAACCTACCGCAGGTGGACGTTAAGATCAGTGTGTCGGATGGCAATGGCGGCTCCGCCTCGTCCACCTTCCGTCTCAACATCGACCAGAACACCAGCAACGACGCTCCAGTGGTGGCCAACACCATCAGCAACCAGACTTGGACCGGGGCGGGCTCCAAGACCTTCCAGGTGCCAAGCAACGTTTTCACGGACGCCGATGGTGACACGCTCAGCCTTTCCGCGACCCTGACCGGAGGCGGGGCTTTGCCGTCCTGGCTGAGTTTCAACCCGCAGACCTGGGCATTTACCGGCAATCCACCGGCTTCGGCCGATGGCCAGACCTATGCCATCACGGTCAGTGCCAACGATAATGAAGGTGGCAGCATCTCGACTGCCTTCAACCTGACCATCGCCAGCGCCAATGACACGCCGTTCCTGGCGAATGGCATTTCCGACCAGAGCATGAGCGGCTCCGGCAGTTGGAGCTATCAGGTTCCGGTCAACACCTTCACCGATGCCGACGGCGATGCCATCACCTGGAGCGCCACCCAGGGCGACGGCTCTGCCTTGCCCTCCTGGCTGTCCTTCAACGCCAGCACCCGCACCTTCTCGGGCAATCCGCCGTCCAGCGTCTCCAGTCTGGTCCTCAAGGTGACCGGCACCGACCCGTCGGCGGCGGCGGTGTCGAGCACATTCACGCTTAGGGTCTCGGACGTCAACGACGTGCCGGTCCTGGCCAATCCGGTCGGCCCGCAATACATGAGTGGCCCAGGCGCCTGGAGCTTCCAGGTGCCCAGCAACACCTTCACCGACGCCGATAGCGATACGCTGACCTGGAGCGCGACCCAAACAGACGGCTCGTCCCTGCCAAGCTGGCTATCCTTCGACGCCAACACCCGCACCTTCTCGGGCAACCCGCCTTGGGGGGCGCCCAACCTGTCCCTGAAGGTGGCCGTGTCCGATGGCAATGGCGGATCTGCCTCGACCAGCTTCCTGCTGTCCATCGACCAAAGCACCACCAACGACATCCCCACGGTGGCCAATGCCATTCCGGCCCAGACCTTCGACGGGGCGGGAAGCTGGACCTACCAGGTGCCGGGCAACACCTTCGCCGATGGTGACGGCGACCAACTGAGTGCCAGCGCCACCCTGTCCAGCGGCGCGGCCCTGCCGTCCTGGATGACGTTCAACACCAGCACCTGGACCTTCTCGGGCAATCCACCGGCCTCGGCCAACGGTCAGACCTATGCTTTGAAGGTGACGGCCACCGATAACCAGCAGGGGTCGATCAGTTCCACCTTCAACCTGACGGTGACCAACGCCAACGACACCCCCACGGTGGCCAATGCCATCGCCGAGCAAAGCTGGAGTGGTTCCGGGGCAAAGAGCTTCCAGTTCAACAGCAACGTCTTCAACGACGCCGACGGCGACACCCTGACCTACAGCGCCACCAAGGCGGACGGTACGGCCCTGCCCAGTTGGCTGTCATTTAATGCTTCGAGTCGCACCTTCAGCGGCAATCCGCCCAGCAGCCTGTCCTATATCGACCTGAAGATCACCGCGTCTGACGGCAACGGTGGCAGCAAATCCACCACCTTCCGTCAGTTGATCTCGGGCGCCAACGACACACCGACCTCTGGGACACCGGGTGGAGGCTCGCTGGGGAGCGGCGGTTCCTACAAGATCCCCTCTGGCACATTCTCGGACCCTGACAGTGATCCGCTGACCTATACCGCCAAGGGGCCAAACAATACGCCCTTGCCGTCCTGGCTGAAGTTCGACCCGACCACCCAGACCTTCAGCGGCACACCGCCCCAGGGAACCAATGGATCCCTGGCTGTGACGGTGACAGCGACCGATTCGTCGGGGGCTGCGGTGTCCAGCGTGATCAACCTCAGTTACAACAATCCGTCTCCGCCACCACCACCTCCGCCGCCGCCGCCGCCACCGCCGGTCGTCGAGGCTCCCAAGCCGCCACCACCTCCCCCGTCCGAGGGACCGGCATTGATTACGTCGATCCGGGCGGCGGTCTCGGATAATGGCGCTTTCACCCAGGGAAGCTCCGGTCTTGGCAGCAATGCCTTTACCTCCCGGATCGCTTCCGTGACCAGTGGTGGTGGGTTCCAGGTGGTGGTGTCGGCGCCACCGGTCAACTCCGTCAGTGACGGCGCGTTGTTTGTCGCCAAGGGCATTCCTGCCGTGGTCATGGATTCCAAGGTCATCAATTTCGCCGTGCCCGTGGATGCTTTCGGTCATACCAGCGCAGAGGCTGGCATCCAACTTGCCGCCAAGATGAGCGATGGTCGCCCCTTGCCGCCTTGGATGAGCTTCGATGCGACGCGAGGTGTCTTCGTCGGTGAGGCTCCCGAGGGCTTTAAGGGATCCTTGGCGGTGGTCGTGGTTGCCCGCGACAACGGCGGGCACGAAGTCGCCACCACCTTCCGCATCCAGGTAGGTGGCGGCGCCGTCACAGAAGGCCAGGCACCCGCCAAGCCCTCGGCTCAGGATCGTGACAATCCTGCTCCGCAAGGACAACGGAACGGTGACCTTGCCCCATCGCGTGACGGCAAGCCGCTCCGAACTGGCGATCTTCATCATACTGGCAAGCTGGCCTTCACCCAGCAACTCAAGCAGGCCGGTCGCCATGCGGCCATGGCCCGTCTGGCGCGGTGGGGATGATGCGCAACGTCATCGCCACGTATATTTTCTCGATCCGTCTGGGGTGGACGGTCCCGGTTCTGTGCCTGCTGTCCTTCGGAGCACAAGCTCAGGAACCGGTGATCCCGGTCCAACTGGTGGCGGTGCAGTTCACGACCCTATCTGCCGAATTGCCGGGCAAAATCGACCGCATCACGGTGAAGGAAGGTGACCGCTTCAAGGAGGGCCAGACCCTGGTGGGTTTCGACTGCGTCATTCAAAGGGCGCAGTTGGACGAGGCCCAGGCGGTGCTTGGCGCGGCGGAAAAGTCCAAATCGGTGCATAAGCGCCTGCTGGAGCTTAACTCGGCCGGAACGCTGGAGGCCGAGAAGTCGGCGTCCGACGCCGCCGTGGCCCAGGCCAAGCTCAACTCGGCCCGTGCCGTCACCAGCAAATGCGGCATTGCCGCCCCGTTCTCCGGCCGGGTGGTCGAGCAGAAGGCGAGAGCCCATCAATATGTCCAGGCCGGGCAACCGATCCTCGACATCCTCGACGATTCGACCCTGGAGGCCGAGTTCATCGTGCCGTCCGGCTGGGTTCGCAACCTCAAACCCGGTCTGGTGGTCCAGGTGGCGGTGGACGAGGTCAAGAAGGTCTACCCCGCCAAGATCGCTCGCGTCGGCGCCAAGGTCGATGCGGTCAGCCATTCGGTCAAGGTGGTGGCCGAGGTCAAGGGCGACTATCCCGAACTGATCGCCGGTATGACAGGCCGGGTCCAAATGCCAGCGCCATGAGCGACAACCCGCTCATCAACCTGCTGGGGCTGGAGGAGCACGCGAGGAAGGCGGCCAATTCCACCGAACTTGGCTTTGTCATGGTCAATGACAGCCGGGCACTGGCTTTCTATCGCCAAGCGGCGCTGTTCATCGACGGTGAAGGTCTGAAGGCGGTATCGGGAGTCGCCGGGATCGAGGCCGGGGCACCGTTTACCCTGTGGTTGGAGCGGGTGTTCAAGCGTCTGGCATCCGATGATGTGCGCCAAGTCCGCCCCGCCGATCTTGATGGCGCCGATGGGGCAGAATGGTCGGAGTGGCTGCCTCGCCATGCCCTACTACTGCCGTTGAAGGACCGCGACGGCCTGCGACTCGGAACCCTGCTGCTCGCCCGTGACGAGGATTGGGGCGAGCAGGACATTGCCCTGCTCACCCGTGCTTCGGATTTCTACGGCCATGCTTGGGCCGTGCTGCACCGGCCCTCGCCGGTGACGGAATGGAAGCGAAAAGTCACATCCATTCCTCGCTACCGGCTGAAGCTGGCGGCGGGAATCGTGCTGGCACTGCTGTTTCCGGTGCGCCTTTCGGTGCTGGCCCCGGCCGAGGTGGTGGCCCACAATCCGGCGGTGATCCGTTCGCCCATGGACGGCGTCATCGAGAAGGTGCATGTGCGGCCCAACCAGCCCGTAGGTGAGGGCGACATCCTGTTCGAACTGGATCGCACCACGCTCACCGGTAAGCTGGAGGTGGCAAAGAAAGCTCTGTCCACCGCTCAGGCTGAACTGGATCAGGCCACCCAGCAGGCATTCTTCGATTCCAAGGCCAAGGGGCAGCTTGCCATCATCCGTGCCCGCATCGAGGAGCGGAGCGCCGAGGCGGCGCAGTTGGAAGACTTGATGGCCCGCTCCCAGGTCAAGGCGCCGCGCGCCGGTGTCGCCGTGCTGGATGATCCCGCCGAATGGCAGGGCCGCCCGGTCAACGTGGGCGAGAAGGTGCTGGCGGTGGCATCGCCCCATGACGTGGAGGTGGAGGCTTGGTTGGCCCCTGCCGATGTCATCGCATTGGAGAAGGGTGACCCGGTCAGCCTGTTTCTCAATGCCGATCCGCTGTCGCCGGTATCGGCCCGGCTGCTTTATGTCACCTATGAAGCTATCCCCCAGCCCGACGGCACCCTGGGTCATCGGGTGCGGGCGGAATTGGCCAAAGGCGACAGCGGTCCCCGGTTGGGATTGAAAGGCACCGCCCGACTCGACGGCCATCGGGTGGCGTTGATCTACTGGCTGGCGCGGCGCCCGCTGGCGGTCGTGCGTAACTTTGTGGGTCTGTAGCCATGGACGCAGCCGCCCTGCCATTGCCGGGTTTGCGCGATGAGCTATCGCTGCATCCGGGGCCGGCCAGCCTCGACGGCTCGCCCACCTGGACCATCCGCGATCCGGTGCGAAACCGCTATTTCCGCATCGGCTGGGCCGCCTTCGAGGCGCTGAGCCGCTGGGGTGGCACCGCCGGTGACGTCGCTAAGGCGGTGCGTTCTGAAACCACCATCGACATGAGTGATGAGGAGGTGGTGGATGTCGCCAAGTTCCTCCACGGCAACCAACTGACCCTGGCCAACAGCCATGCCGACACACTGCGGCTGGCCGAGCAGGCGGCGACGGAAAAGCATTCCGTCTTCAACTGGCTGCTGCACCATTACCTGTTCTTCCGCATTCCGCTGGTGCGGCCCGACCGGTTTCTGGGGGCCATGCTGCCGCTGATGTGCTGGCTGGGCAGCCAGTGGTTTCGTTGGACCAGTGCCGGGGCTTTGTTGCTCGGGTTGATGCTGGTGGTGCGGCAATGGGAGGTCTTCACCGCCACCCTGGTCGATACCCTCTCGCTTTCCGGCATGGTCAGCTACGGCATCGCCTTGTCATTTGTGAAGGTGATCCACGAACTGGCCCACGGCCTCACCGCCAAGCGCTACGGCTGTCGGGTTCCCACCATGGGAATCGCCTTCCTGGTGATGTGGCCGGTGCTCTACACCGACGTCAACGAGACCTGGACCTTGGCGTCGCGGCGTCAGCGCCTGCTGGTCGGCTCCGCTGGCATCCTGGCCGAACTCTCGGTGGCGGCCTGGGCCACGCTGCTCTGGGCATTCCTGCCCGACGGTGGCATGCGACAAGCGGTGTTTGTGCTGGCCGCCTTCACCTGGGTGTCGTCGCTGGCCATCAATCTCAGCCCATTCATGCGATTCGATGGCTATTTCCTTGCCATGGACGCCCTGGAATTGCCCAACCTGCATCCGCGTTCCTTCGCCATGGCCAAGTGGTGGCTACGGGAAGTGTTGTTCGATCTGGGCGAGCCACCGCCGGAAGCCATGAACCCAGGCCGCCAGCGGGCCATGGTCGTCTTTGCTTTTGCCGTTTGGATTTACCGGCTGGTGTTGTTCCTCGGCATTGCCGCCCTGGTCTATCACTTCTTCATCAAGGCGGTGGGCGTTCTCCTGTTTGCCGTCGAGATCGGCTGGTTCGTGTTCCTGCCCATCTGGAACGAGGTCAAGGAATGGGCCAAGCGCCGCGACGGTATTTTCAAGAACTCCCGCTGGAAGCGACCATTGCTGGGAATCGGCCTCGCCTTGGTGGTCGCGGTCATCCCGTGGCGGACCCGGATTGAGGCTCCGGCCTCGGTCGCCGCCGAGATTATGGCGCCGCTATTCCTGCCCGCTCCGGCCCGGTTGGAAGCGGTGCTGGTCGAGCGCGGCCAGCATGTGGCGGCGGGAACAAAGTTGCTGGCCTTCACCGCCCCCGATATCGATTCAAGGCGTGCCATCACCGCCGCCAAGCTGGCGGGAAAATCAGCCGAGTTGGAGGCGGTCAAGCTCGATCCCTTCGGGCGGGAACGCCTGTCGGCCCTGACCGAGGAACTATCGCGGCTTGGGTCTGAGAAGGCGGCCCTGGATGCCGAGGCCGAACGTCTGACCATTACCTCGCCCCATGCCGGGATCTTCCTTGATCCACTGCCGGATCTGAAGCCCGGCGCTTGGCTGTCGCCCAAGCAGCAATTGGGTCTGATCCGTGTTGATGGTTCGACCATCGCCACCGCCTATGTGGCCGAGGATGACCTGGAGAGGATCAAGCCGGGCGACACCGCCCGTTTCATCCCCAACGGCCTCGACCATGTCGGTATGACCGGCACGGTGCTGGCCATCGACCGTAATCCGATCAAGGTGCTGACCGATCCGGCCCTGGCCTCGCTCCATGGCGGCGACATCCCCGTGCGGGTATCGGGCCAGATTCTGGTGCCCCAGGGAAGCTTCTTCCGCGTTACCATCCGTCTGGATGGCACGGCCCCCAACCTCAAGCTGATCGGCCATGTCCAGATCAGCGGCCAGGGCCAAAGCCTGATTGGCCGCGCCGCCCGCTCGGCCCTGGTGGTGCTGGTCCGGGAGTGGGGCGCATAATCATCAACCCAGTGAAGGAGATCGACATGAAGATCAAGCAAACCCTGATGGTGATGATGGTGGCGGCCATGCTGACCCCTGCACCAATAGCCCTGGCCCAGAGCGGCCCCATCGACAAGGCTTATGAAGATGGCAAGGCTGCGGAGATCTCGTCGGTCAAGCTGCGTTTAGCAACCCAGTCTGCCACAGTGGCCGTGCAGGAATTGAACGAGGCTGAGGGCTCTTTGCGGCGGTTGAAGGAGGCCAAGGCTTCCGACCTACGCCGCAAGATTGCTACCGAACTTGAAATGGCGATCACCCGATTGAAAATCGCTGCGGGAGGGCAATGACGCATCGCTCCCCTTGAGCCGTTCAAAGCTTGTGTGTGCTGAGATGGATATCACCTGACAGATAGGACCACACCGGCCCGGCACGCCGGGCCAGTATGAGTCAATTCGCACGCTTACAGCCTGATTAAGCGTAAACGAGTGTCTCATGGCTATGACGATGGTAAAGATCACCATTAGTGCATGGAAATGCAACATACTCGGCACCAAATATATCTATAATATCGCTATTATTTGAATATGATCGATGCGCCTTGTTGACATCACATGTCCATCCGACGGTGACGCGACCTGTATTAAAATCTGTATCCAAGACCGTTAGATAGCATCTTCCTCGCCGGATCACATAAACCATATCAAGCGGATAGCAGTCCCCGCTATAAGCCATTTTGAAGCGAACGGCATCACTCTTGCGTTTGAACACAATGCAATAATAATCATATAAATACCGAGCAACACCCATTCGCCACAAACCAATCTCATGGCTCGTCAAATGACAAACTGTCGCGTATATATTTTGTTTTGTTAATGTCTCCATAATGTTTTCATATTCACATTCATCTTCATAAAGCTCAGTAGCCAGCATGTATCCTTGTGAATAGATGGTTGGTATTAGCGTCGATGTTATATTAGCGATGCTTTTTTGGATTTTCATGATCAAATCTCTCCTGTTCGCGCCGGGGATGATTCGCCCGGCGCGTGATAATGGGTAACTCAGCAGACGTTCTGGGGTTTTAGATCAGCGTGAGAGCTGCCTGGATAGCGTTTAGCAGGTAGTGGAAGTCCCCGAATTGCAAAAGCGGGGAGGCATTTCGGCATCAGCCCACTGGGGTGTGGAGATCGCCATTGGTGCAGTTAAATGCCACATATTCTGCACCAACAAGTCTCGGAAGAATACTATTTGTAGTGTATGAACGATATGCTTTGTTTATATCCCGCACCCATTCAACACAAACCGGAACGGGAGCTGGGAAGTCATCGTCTATATCGCTGTCTTCTCCATCATCGACGATAGTACTCATCCTATTCTTTACCGAAAGGTATGTGTCGCCGCGTTTAATGACATATATTTTATTCAAGGCCCACGTCTCATCATCGCAAACCATTCTAAACTTAACTGCATCGCTTCTTTTTTTGAATACAACGCAGTGGTATATAACAGGAAGCTCATAGTAACGATTGAAACCATCTGGAGTTGGTGTCTCCCCCAGGTATATTTCATTGCTTTTAAAGATACACATTATGGCGTGTATGTGGTGTTTTTTAAAAGTGTCCTTGATGTCATTCAATTCACAAACACAAGTCTCGAACATATCATCAATCTCACATGTCGCTACCATGTGGGCTTGGGAGTATATGGTCGGGATTAGGTTGGCAGTTATAGTTGCGAATGGTTTTTGGGTTGTCATGACTACATTTCTCCTGTTCGCAATGGGCATGACGACGCCCATTGAGTGAATGATTTGGTTAGTTCAGGCTTATAGCGGGTTACCCGCCACCGATGCCTCTGCGGCAGCCTGATCAATTCGACCAAGCCCACCGAAGCTCAGGCGGCAAAGGCGCTGCTGCGCCTGTGCCAGGGACATGAAACCCCGCGTCTCGCATGAGCAAGGTTCAGCAAGGCACCGAAATCCGCCCAAATAAGTGTCTCGTATATGTGCCAATTTGACATTTGAGACATATTCCCATATGCTTCTTAAATACAAACAAGACATGAGGCCGCTATGCTGATCGGATATGCGAGAACATCCACTCTTGATCAGCGGGCCGGCCTTGATGCCCAGTACCGAGACCTGGAAGCTGCCGGTTGCGAAAAAATCTTCACGGAGCAAGTTTCGTCCGTGGATGTTGCTGCTCGCGACCAGCTTGCTGCCGCTCTGGAGTTTGTCCGAGAGGGCGATGTCCTGATGGTGAGCAAGTTGGATCGGCTGGCCCGATCCGTCCCTCATCTCCTCCAGATCACCGAATATCTGGAACAGAAGAAGGTGGCCCTGCGGGTTCTCAACATGGCGATGGACACAAGCACGCCGACGGGACGGCTTATGCTTACCTTGCTTGGCGGGATCGGTGCGTGGGAACGAGAAATCATGTTGGAGCGCCAGCGGGAGGGTATCGCCAAGGCCAAGGCCGAAGGCAAATACAAGGGCCGCCGCCCGACGATAAAGCCCGAGGAAATCCGTGCCCTGAAGGACGAGGGGCTTGGGGCGGCTGCCATCGCCCGCAAGCTGGGGGTCGGGCGGGCCAGCGTTTACCGGTTGCTGGCCGAATAGCCATTTCGGCTACCGGCCCGTTGCCATATTTCTCCCCATACTCTGGCTTCTAAAACCTTTAACCCATTGATTCCATGCTCGTATTCGCCTCGATCTTCATCGCTTTTGGACAGTGCCGCAGCCTCGATAGTGGCGTCGAGGCAATCGTTGATGTTCTGTATCAGGGCCAGAAGAACCTCGGCAGATGGGCGGCGGCAACGGGACAGGGATGAACTCAAATAACTTTGGCTGCGATTTGCAAAATCACCAAAGCTGCGACCCGACCCAACCACCCCGAGAGAGTGAAGTTCATCGTAAATATCTTTAAGATTTAGCATAGAATGCCTCCTGCATATGATGTTGTAGTAATATTTATGCAGGCAGCACGATGCAGAATATTATTTATTAGCAATTATACATATGCGACATGTTTGTGTAATTATATTAGCTGTGATCAGGCATTCATGGTCTTGTAGTTATATATTATACAACCATCTGTCAGATGATCTAAACTCAAGTGACATACATTTATAAAGTCTACCAATCTTTTTTAACCAAACAGGCTCCCAGTCATTCCCAAAGGTGACTGGGATATCGCCAATTCCACCAGATGCATATCGGCATATTTGTTTGTTAATATAGCCATATATATTGCTGACTGCCTCGTCAGTTGATTGATTTTCAAACAATGACTTGACGACCACCCGCCACCGTCCCGGCCATTTTCGCCGCAATTCTTCTGAAAGATTATCTGCATCGCACCGACTACACGCTATCAGCATGTGGACATGCAGATTGATGATAATGTCATCGCCCACGAGTGGTTGAACGCCCATATCGCTAAATAGTGATTCTCGGTGACCGTGAACATCCCGGCTTCTTGATAAATCAAACTCAAACGCACCACGAAATCGTAGGCCGGGCAAACGACGGCTCTTGGTTAGACTTGCCCAATCTGACTTAAATAGCTCAATTTCCGCCCCGATTTTAGACTCAATCTCCGCCTCTGAAGCGCTCTGGCTGACGCGTATCCCGCTGATAATTATAGTGGCAAACGCTAATTTTGACCGCTCAACCGAACGAAAAAACTGCCAACTTCTCGGGAGTTTGCTTTTTGAACCAATTGCTGGCTGCGATATATTCTTTTCCATGTGACCACCTCAAAAAATGCCCCTGGCGCGTTCCAATACGCCAGGAGCCATGTGCTGGGAGGTGGCGCAGCACAAGTAAAAGTATTCAATGCGATACATATATTCATAGTGACCACCTCTTTCGTCGAAAATTGGAACTGACGACAGAGGTATTTAGGCATGTAGTTATTTCACTTGGATGGACCGCGATCTATCACCCGTCGGTTGGCACGCATAATGAGCAAACTCACCAAATGTTCTGTCCAATGCGTCGCAGCTTTAATAGTGTCAAGAACTTCCAATAGACCAGAGCCCAACTCAGCATCATCTCCTAAAAACGAATTATCGCATTGATATTTTCTCTCAACAGACACCGCATCAGCGGCAGAAATCATTAGTTCATTCAATCTCATATTCATCACCTCCATATGGCCTACTACCTATTTATGCAGCAGCACCACTGATGGATTTCAAGTGAGCGGGCATTTTTGGTGATGTCAGCCGCCATGTTTTACGTTGATACTCTTTGACCTGGAAATTGATCCCGCCGAGCATTTTAAACGGGCGGACAAGGGCAACGACATGCATCATGATTTCAAGAGAATGTGCCCAGTCAAATATCAGGTTATCAGTTAGCTGCCACCCAATCTGCCAGAGCAGTTTTTCTGGATTGTTGTAGTGAATATACTGATGAAGCTTCCTTTTAATTCTCAGCAGCATCCGATCAACATCAACATTTTTAAGTGCATTTTTTGACACAATCTCTCTGAAGCATTCTGCAATTAAATTGACATCGTTTTCCTTTGCCGGAAAAGCTGTCCACAGATCGGCGATAGCCTTGATCTTTTCAGATAGGTTGGTTAAGTGGTCAAGTGATAGTGGCTGCATATGACAAAAGTATTTGACTTCCGCATTGCTGGGAGGAGGGCCGCCTGCGATGTGGAGCACATCATCAATATATACAATATTACAAAGCGTTCGTAGTTGCGGCGTCAGATCAACAATTTCAACGCTGTGATCAGAAAACTTCATTCGGAAAAATGATAGATACCTTTTATTTTCTGCTGCTATATAGAAGTCATCCACGAGTTCGCCATAGCGCCCTATGTGGGGCATTTTCTGGAACCATGATTCATATGACTTTCCGCCAAAATGTTTTCGTAACCAATGGCATGCAGCATCCCTTCTCTTGCTATCAACTGTAATTTTCATAACTTGCATTTTTTTCACCTCCTTATTGTTTGTTGTGTTTAATAAACCGCATGAGTGCGCTTCTTCATTGGCACGCACCTTTGCGTATCGCCTCGGCGGCGCCCATCAATGCCTATTTATGCAGCCAATTTCCTTCGGTCTCTGAGCGGTGCCGTGCCCGCCCGTCCAGCTTAAACGCCAGGGTGGCGGACGGGATGTTGCCGCTGATCGATTAGGTGCTACGCGGCCCGAAGATGATGACCATGGCGCCGACGACACAGATCGCCGCGCCGATGGTGTCCCAGCGGTCGGGGCGAGTGCCCTCTACCGCCCACATCCAGATCAGCGATGCCAGGATGTAGATGCCGCCGTAGGCCGCGTAGGCGCGCCCGGCGAAGTCGGCGTCTATGCGGGTGAGCGCCCAGGCGAAAAGGCCGAGGCTGGCCATGCCGGGCACCAGCCACAGCGGCGACTTATCCAGGCGCAGCCACGCCCAGAAGGCAAAACAGCCGCCGATCTCCGCGAACGCGGCCAGGATGTAGGTCGGAATGGTCCACATGCAGCCTCTCCTCCGCCATCGTCACCCGGATCAGCGGGGATGTCGAGCCTCAGCACCCCTGGGTGTGGTGGTTACCGGAGGGAAGGGGATAAGCCGTAAAGCAATAATTCTATCACCAATAAATACTCGCCTCTCATTGCGATGAATACGCATGTCGCACAAAATATGTGTGCCTGCATAAATAATCATTGTGATGCAATAATTGCATTATGCGCTGGGCAGGCACATCGATGCTTTGTTGAGCGAATATATATTTGGAGGTTGGACATGAATAAAGTATTTAATAACGATAATTGCCGAATATTTGTCGGTCGCCGACAGGATCGCCCCGAGGCCGCCATGGAAAGGCGGCTTAAAGCGCTGGGGAAGCAATACCCGTGGCGCATCACATTGGCCGCTGATGAGGAAGGCTACACCTACTTTCAGAGCCATTTGGCCAAATGCAAAGGCAGGATTGCCGTCACGGATAACGGCGGCGGAGAGGTCACCCCCAAGCACCTCGACGCGGTGTTTAATAGCCGCCTTGGATATGGTGCATTTACCCTCTGGTCAACCGCACCCGATGATATTGAGATGATTCGGTCGACTCTGCCTCCATCTGAAAGCGCTCCACAGGAGCGAGACACCAAGTATCCGGTGAAAACCACATACTACATTACGGCCGACGACATTGAGGATTTCGCGGTCAGGTTTAAAATGACCGACGATGAAAAATACGTGGTGACCGTCGGAGGTGCCGTGATCCAGGGGGGCGACCATTTGCTCGATATCGCAGATGACTGGATTGAAGTGCCCGTTTGTTTGTGTCAGGTCGGCCCTCGCCAAGCGCCGGTGGAGATGCGCCGATGGTTGGACCAGCATGATCAAGATCGCGAGTGATCGATACTCGTTGAACAAGATTGTCGTTGGCTTAACTGGTCATATTTTGGGGGCGCTTTGGGGACGCAAGACAAAATGCTTACCCCCTCGCTCCTGGGGCGCATCATAACATATTGAAAATATAGAGAAATTGGCGCAACCGCTGAGATTCGAACTCAGGACCTCTGCCTTCGGAGGGCAGCGCTCTATCCAGCTGAGCTACGGCTGCGCGGGTCTCGGGTAAACGAGAGGCGAGGTTTATAGCGCAAGGCCGCCGGTGTGGGAAGGGGGAAGGTGCTGATCGGAGCAACACCCTCCCTCGGCCTCGGTCGTCGGTTCGAATCCTACAGGCTGCGCCGTGTGCCGGGAGTGTGGCCGCCGAAATCGCCATCGAGCCAAAGCAGCTGGGGAGGGAATTACAGATCTGAAATATGAAGCGTATCATGACATATGAAGAGGGCCGGCAGTTGCATTGCACACACAACAGCCCTGGCAGTTTTCAATCGCCCACTGACGTATCTCGGCGATCAAGCGTAAGTCGCCCCCTCTTCGCTCCAACTCCGCGCAGCACGCGATAGCCGAAGTAAATGGTGACTCCACCAGAATCGGAAGAATGGCAGCCTTCACGCTAACAGGCGCGGCATTAAGGACCTCGCACACGGCCAGTCTCCTCTGAGAGAAAGCGCGCAGAAATCAACCGCCTACCCGCGTTGAGACCTCCAGCGGCTCGCCAATGGCAGCAATACGAAGGTAGTGCTACATTATGCCATATGATATACCAAAGCGTCATCCCCTTGCGGCATGAAATGTCCCACTGGACAGAGGGCTGAGCTGCATCGATCACATATTGTTGGCATATGCCAAATTGGATAGGATCCTTGTTCGAGGTCCAATCCGAATTTGGGGGCGCGCCATGTCACTATCCAATCTCCGCATCTCGATGCGCCTGTCGATCCTGACTGGAGTACTCTGTATCGCTCTCGTCACTACGATATTTCTCGGACGGAGCGGTATGTTGAGTATCCTAAACAGCCTTCATACGGTTTACGAGGATCGGACGGTTTGCCTTGTCCAATTGGGAACTATGCAGCGAAACCTTTTCCGTATTCGGGTGCGCCTTCTCAAGATGCTCGATCTGAATGCATATGACGCCACCATGGTGGCACAAATTGCCGATGCGGAAGAGATTATAAACAAGGAGTGGAAGGCCTATCTTACAACAGAACTTGCGGCAGAGGAGAAAGTCATTGCTGACAAGATCAAGACAGCACTCCCGGATTATCTCTCTGAAAAAAACAAGGTCATCGAACTCCTAAAGGCAAATGACCCCGACAAGGCGACATCCCTGGCAAATGGGCCTGCGCTACAGAAGTTCATGCACCTTGATGAGCAGATTGTTGCCAATATCGAGTTGCAGGAGCGAATTGCAAAGGAGGAGTATGAGGAGGGAAAGGCGAGTGCCAGTCAAAAGATCAATTTCAGCTTGACCCTTGGAGGTTTGGCTCTCGCCCTTGGTGCCGCCATCGCCTTTGTCATTGCACGTTCGATTACCGGTCCAGTCAATGGCATCAAGGGCTGCATGGAGCAGTTGACCGCTGGCAATCTGTCTGCCGAGGTCCCTGGCGTTGATAGGGGCGATGAACTTGGCCAGATGGCGAAAGCTGTTGGGGTATTTAAGGAAGGGCTTCTTCGCGTAAAAGAAATGGAGGCCGAGCAGGAGGCGCAGAAAGCCCGTGCCGAGGCGGAGCGCAAAGCCGCCATGCGCCAGCTCGCCAACACGTTCGAGGGCAGCGTCGGCAAGGTGATCCAGACGGTGACCTCCGCCGCCACCCAGCTACAGGTGTCCTCCACCCAGATGGCCAGCACCGCCGCCGAGACCAGCGCCCAGGCAACGACCGTGGCCTCGGCCTCCCAACAGGCCTCGGCCAACGTGGAAACTGTCGCCGCCGCCACCGAGGAACTGTCATCCTCCATTACTGAAATCGCCAAGCAGGTAGAGCGGTCGCAATCCGTGGCCAGCAGGGCCCAAGATGAGGCCGCCAACACCAACGTGCAGATTCGGGCGCTGTCCGAGAATGCCAACAAGATCGGTGAGATCGTCAACCTGATCAACGACATCGCCAGCCAGACAAACCTGCTGGCGCTTAACGCCACCATCGAGGCCGCCAGGGCCGGCGATGCGGGCAAGGGCTTTGCCGTGGTCGCCAACGAGGTGAAACACCTCGCCACTCAGACCGGCAAGGCCACTGAGGAGATTGCCTCTCAGATCAGGGCTGTCCAGGACGGCACCAACAACGCCGTCCACGCCATTGACGGCATCACCAAGGTGATCAGCGAGATGGGCGAGATTAGCGCCTCTGTCGCCTCGGCAGTTGAAGAGCAGGCCGCCGCTACCCAGGAGATCGCCCGTAACGTGGAGCAGGCGGCGGCAGGTACCGCCGAAGTTTCTTCCAGCGTGGTGACCGTGGAGCAGGCGGCAAGGGATACCGGTGCGGCGGCTGAGCAGATTCATTCTGCAGCCACCGACCTGTCTCAGCAGTCCGAATTCCTTCGCGCCGAGGTTGGGCGCTTCCTAGACCAAGTTCGCTCTGACCAGTCGGATGTGAAACTTCTGAACTGGGACAACGCCCTGAACATGGGGATTGGCAATATCGACAGGCATCACCGGGAGATGTTTGACGAGGTGAACCGACTGTACGCCAAAATGTCCCAGGGTAACGGTGCCGAAGCGGGCCAGGGCATGATCACCCTGATCGACACCGTGATGGGAAGTCACTTCCGTGAGGAAGAGGAGGTGATGAGCCGGAACAGCTATCCCCATCTGGACGAGCATCGCCGTCATCACCGTGACTTCCTCGATCGCGCCAAGAGCCACAAGGGCGCGGTCCAGAGCGGCGATCCCACGGCGGCGGCAAAGATGTTCGAGTACGTTGCGACCTGGCTGACCAACCACATCCAGATGGAGGACGGTAAGCTGGCAAACTACCTCAAGGCCAAGAAGGTCGCTTAGGCTTCTGGCGGCACGTCACTCATTTGAGGGCGTGCCGCCGTGATTCTGGCCGCCATCAGTGGGTCCAGATAAGCGACAGCCGGAAGAGTTGGAACGAGCGGTAGAGGATGTCCGACATCGGAACGCCATGCTGCGCAGCGAACGCCTTGTAGTCGGCGTGAAAGTTAGGTGGAACCTTGAAGTTGAGATCCTTCTTCTCGTCGCTGCCGGCATCCTTGAAAAACTGGTCCATAACAAGACTCTGACCTGTTCCCCTCGAATGTAGCCAGTTTGAGGTAGAGTCCGTCCCATCAAGGAGACGGAACGATGAGGCGTAGCCGGTTCAGCGAGGAGCAGATCATCGGCATCCTGAAGGAGCAGGAGGCCGGTCAGGCGACAGCGGATGTGTGCCGCAGGCACGGCATATCGAGCGCAACCTTCTACAAATGGAAGGCCAAGTACGGCGGGCTGGAGGTGTCGGAGGCCAAGCGGCTAAAGGCGCTTGAGGACGAAAACGCTCGGCTGAAGAAACTGCTGGCCGAAGCCATGCTCGACAACGCCGTGCTGAAGGAAATTTCCTCAAAAAAATGGTGACGCCCGCCGCCAGGCGGATCGTCGTCGCCCATGTCCGAGAATTGTTCGGACTGAGCGAGCGTCGGGCGTGTTTGATTGTGGGGATTTCCCGGCGAGTGATGCGGTATCGGTCGTGTCGTCCCGACGACGCGCCGATCCGGGCGCGATTGCGCGAACTGGCGGCAGAGCGTCGCCGGTTCGGCTTCCGACGTCTGGGCATCCTGCTATCCAGGGAAGGCGTGGTGATGAACCGTAAGAAGCTGCTGCGGCTGTACCGCGAGGAGAAGCTGGCGGTGCGCCCAAGGCGTGGCCGCAAGCGAGCCCTGGGTTGCCGGGCCCCAATGGCGATCCCGCAGGGGCCGAACCAACACTGGTCGCTGGATTTTCTGTCCGACGCCTTCACCGACGGCCGCAGGTTGAGCTACTCCCCATTGGTTGGACAGAATTCGGGGAAGTTTAAGCTACTCTCCGGGCCTGCTGATCGGTTTGGTTGATGGTGTTCCAGTAGACCACGGCGGGGGTCCTTCCGCCATGGGCGGCGTGGGGCCGTTTGTGGTTGTAGAAGGTGATCCAGGGTCCGATCCCGGCCCTTGCTTGCGAGCCGGTTTCCCAGGCATGGAGATAGACGCATTCGTATTTTAGGGACCGCCACAGGCGCTCGATAAAGACGTTGTCGATGCAACGGCCCTTGCCGTCCATGGAGATGCGGGTTCCGGCCCGCTTCAGCCGGTCGATCCAGGCGAAGGATGTAAACTGGCTGCCCTGGTCGGTGTTCATGATCTCCGGCGGGCCGAAGCGCAGGATGGCCTCGTTGAGCACCTCGACGCAGAAGTCGGCCTCGAGCGTGTTGGAGATGCGCCAGGCCAGCACTTTCCGGGTGGCCCAGTCCATGATGGCGATCAGATAAAGGAATCCCCGGCGCATGGGCAGATAGGTGATGTCGGCGCACCAGACCTGATTGGGCCGGTCGATCCGCAGGCCCCGCAGCAGGTAGGGATAGGTCTTGTGGCCCTTGGCGGGCTTGCTGGTGTTGGGCTTCTGGTAGATCGGCATCAGGCCCATGAGCCGCATCAGCCGCCGGACGCGCTTGACGTTGACCGGGTGGCCCTCGTTCTGGAGATGCCAAGCCATCTGACGGACACCATAGAACGGCGTTTCCAGGAATTGGCGGTCGATCAACCGCATCAGCTCCAGGTTTGCCTCCGTCTCGCCCAAGGGCTCGTAATAGAACGATGATCGCGCAATGGACAGCAGGTGGCACTGGGCGCCGATCGACAGCGCCGGGTGTTTGGGCTCGATCATGGTCCGCCTCACTTGCCGGTCCACGGCTTGAGCTTTCGAGACAAAAAATCGTTGGCCACGGCCAGCTCCCCGATCTTGGCGTGCAGGGATCGCACCGTATCCTCGTCCACCTCGGCCTTCTTCTTGGCCCCGCGTTCGAAGATCTCCGCCGCCCCGTCCAGCAGGGACTTCTTCCATTGATGGATCATGGTCGGATGGACGCCATAGGCCGACGCCAATTCCGATACCGTCCGCTCGCCCTTCAGCGCCTCAAGGGCGACACGCGCCTTGAAGGCCGCGTCATGGTTCCTGCGCTTCGACATCTCTGATCTCCTCGTAGTTGGGGATCAGCAAACATCAGATCGTAGCTTCCGTCAGTGTCCAATTTCCGGGGAGTAGCTCATTGCCGGATGATCCCGGTCACCGCCACCGGCAAGACGGCGCAGCTGATGAGGGTGGCGATGGCGACGCGCAGGCTGATGACATGGCGGAGGGTTTTCAGGCGACGGATAGCCCCGCCGGGTTCCTAAGTCTCGTCACCCATCCATTGGTGCATCCACCATGGTCAGGCGGTTGCGTCCGCCTTCCTTGGAGGCATAGAGGACGGAATCCGCCGCCTCGATGATCTGCTTGGGCGTGGTCGCCTCGGTGGGAATGAGCGACACTCCGCCGATGCTTACGGTAACGATGTCCACGGCCTTGGAAAAGGCATGGGGAATGGCCAGTCCGCGAACCGCTTCCAGAACCGCGTTGCCGACCGCTTCAACCCCTTTGGCATCGGTATCGGGCAGGATGCAGACCAATTCCTCGCCGCCATAGCGGGCAGCCAGGTCGGGGGGGCGCCTGACGATGGATTGCACCGCCTGGGCCACCGCCTGCAGGCAGTCATCGCCCGCCGAATGGCCGTAATTATCGTTGAACAGCTTGAAGCAGTCGATGTCCATCAGCAGCAGGCCCAAGGAGGTCTTTGACCTGTTGGCGCGGGCCAGTTCCTGGGCAAGGGATTCGTCGAACCAGCGGCGATTGGCGATACCGGTCAAGGCGTCGGTGCGCGACATGGCAAGCACGGTGGCGTGGGCCTCGGCAAGACGGCGTTCAGACGCCACGAATTGCTCCACCAGTTCGGTGAGTAGGGTCTGGTTGATCCTTTGATCCGCCAGTTGCGCCTGCTGCTCCAGAATCCTCGAAACCAGCGTTCCGACCGAAGCGCCAATCGTGCTGTCGATCCTGATATCGATTTCATCCAGTTTGGACATGGCGGCACCTTACGCGGGGCAGGATGCGGCATCGGCAATGCCGTCGATACCGATGTCATCCATCCTTTGCAGGCGCTCGATGGCGGCTGCGATGTCCTCGACCCGATACAGGATGGAGCCGTGCTGGGGCGCGGCCATGGTTGCTCCGATGGCCTTGACCACCTTCATGGCGTGGCGCAGTTGCCTGTTGCCGGGCATGACCTTGCGATGAAAGTGATGCATGCCGCTCCACGGGCAAGGTGAGGCCGTCTCCTTGCAGTGTTCGTCGGGACGTTCGGGGTGGGCCACCTCGCAGCCAAGACACTTCTTGTCGAAATCGGCGAACAGACGCCAGTTGCTGAAAGCTCCCGCACTGCCGAACAGATCGCTGGTGAACAAGATACCGCTGGTCTCGTCATAGGTGATGAAGCTTCCCGCCGAATGGGCGTAGGGCGTGCGGAAGAAACGCAAGGTTCTCCCCGAGCGCATGGTCAATTTCCGCTCCAGGCGGTCGATGCACAACAGAGGCGAGTTGACGGAATAGTGCCGGATGAACGGGTTGTTATCGGCATGGGAGATGATCTTCAGCTCGGCCGAGTCGATCAGGCTTTCCAGATTGGGAATCGAGCCGCACAGGTCCGGATCATAATGCTGGTAGATCAGGTGGCTGATCTGCCGGGGCGACACGCCGGTCTGGAGGACCTTACGCATCACGGTACTGAAATCCGGGCGCGAGCCACCGTCGATTAGGATGGCCTCGTCCCCATCGACGATCAGGTAGGGGTTGCACTGAAGGCGGCCTTCCAGGTCGGCGAACCCCACCCAGAAAACGCCGTCGGCCAATTTCACGGGCCGGTCATAGTCGATGTTCTGATCCAGAATGCCCATGCGGGTCGATGCCTCAACAACTCTGCGCTAAATGGCAGCATACCCGAGGCCACACCAAAAGTCATATGCACATTGAGGGGCTGAGCGTGGCCGTTCTGGCCCGGCTGGCGGCGGCAGTCGGATTCCCGCATCGAAGAGTTCTTCGCCGTGCCCGCTGACGGAGAGCCGCCGCCGTCGACATCACCTGCCTACCCCGGCGCAGCGGCCTCGTCAATCTTCACCGCCGCGTAACTTGCCGTTCACTCTTTAATGGGATCATGGCCGCGGCTTCGGACACCTCCGGGCAAGTTTGTCTGTCCACCTACCGATTGGGCCGGCATCGGCCCATATACGTGCCTTGGGTCGGAAGTCGACGGACAGCTCTATCGCGGAACGCCGATTCTTGAAGTTGCAGGGGCAAAGGTGAGGCGCTATGAACCAGCTCGTAAAGGTATCATTGGTTGATCCTCAGACCCAGCAAATGGTTGAGGCCGTTGGCGAGAACGTCCGTTTTAGCGCCTATCGATGTTTCCCGATGACAGGCGAGCCGCATGAGGTGGATATTCTCGCCCGCGTGTCCGCCAGTCTGGGGAGCATGGGGGGAAAGATTGCGTTCTGGAAATCGGGCCCGTTTCTAGACTTCTTTACGCAGACGGTGCCGCAGGTTCTGGACTGCATTGCGGTGGTGATCGACGAGCTGGGCGAGGCTGAAGATTACAAGGGGCGGCCGCTTGTTCGCAGCATCGACGACCTTCCCCCGGACATTACCGCGATCTTCATATGTGAGACGAAGACGGAGCCGCGCTGGCGGCTGGAGCGGCGCGTCCCTGCCGGAATCAATGTGTTCAGCCCGGATTCCGTTAAGCAATTCATCGAGCTTGTTCCGCCTCATTGCTGGATTCCCCAGGATTCCGGCATCTACCCATTCGACATCCCCGGCCTCAAGTTAACTCCCGGCCTCGATCTTGTTTTGCTGGACCTGCCGTCCAAGGCCGGATTGCAAATATCGGTCGGTCTGTCCTACGTCCACTCGGCGCTCAAGCGCTCGTCTGTGCGGTTCCAGACGCTGGATGCCGACATCATCATGTATCATCGCTTTCATGTTCGCCGCCTGTTTGACCTTGGCGAGCAGCCCTTGCTGCGTAACGGGATTCGGTTTGCTGACGATCCCTGGGGCTATAACGAGAGGTTGTGGATCGATCCCCGGCAGTGGCCGTTGTTGCTCGATTATTTTGCCCCCGATATCGACGAGATCTTCCGAGAGTTGAAAGCCGCTCGCCCCAAGGTCCTTGGGATGTCTGTTCATCAGCGCAACGAATGGATTTCACGGGAATTAGCTCGCCGTGTGAAGCGGGAAATGCCGGAGACCATGATCCTGGTCGGAGGGCACAGCTGCGTCAGCGAAACGTTCGGCCGGGGAGCATTTCCCGAATACGACTACATGGTGATCGGCGAGGCAGACATGGTGGTCGGGCCCTTGGTGGAACAATTGGCGCGCGGCGAGCGCCCGGCCAATCTGCCGGGAGTTATCTCCAAATTCGATGATCCCGGCCGCCGGTTCATCCCAGGCCCCAAGCCCCATAATCTGGATGCGCTCGGGGGTATCGCACTCGATTTCTTCGACGATATCAACGCCGTCTATCGTTCATCCACCGGCTATCAAGGAACCGCCGTGCCCCTGACCAGGGGGTGTGTCTGGTCACGCTGCACATTCTGCGCCGAACGCTTTTCGTTCCGCTCGCGCAGTCCCTCGCTTTATGTGGACGAGCTTGAAAGAATCATGGCGACCGGCCGGAACCCGTCGTTTTCCGCCAGTGACAGCGATTTTGGCGGGGAACCGGAAGTCCTGCGCCAAATTTGTGAGGAAATCGTGCGGCGCGGTCTGAGGCTCGTGTTTTCGGGGCAAATTCGCGTCAACAAGAAATACGACGTCGAATTTCTGTCCCTCATGAAGGCTGCGGGCGTTGTCGGCCTCAATTTTGGTGCGGATGCCTTCACTGAAAATACCATCAGGCTTCAGAGGAAGGGCTATACGATCGAGACGCTCATCAAAAATCACGAGGATTGCGTCAAGGCCGGAATTACGCCGAACATCAATATCGTCATCGGAACTCCGGGAGAAACGGAGAAGGATATTGACGACACGATTGAGTTTTTTAAAGATAATAGATCGGTGTTCCCGCTAGTAAATAATATAAATATGTGTCTACTGCTTCAGAGTAGTGTGTACTGGTTGAATCCGGAAGGGCATGGGATTGGATTTTATGGCGATAAAGAGGCTATATATAAGAAATACTATTTTGGTGTCCCTGATCACTTATGGTACAGCATCAATCCGTATGTGGACAAGGGGGTGCGTGCCGAGCGCTTCGTCAGGCTGGTCAAGGGTCTGCAGGCTGCAAACATTCCCATAGGCGGAGAGGTGCTCGCCAATATGCATGATGCTCTCTCGGGAGGTGGTCACACTCTTTACCGCCAGTGGATTGTCGACGAGGAAATCATGGCGGGCAATCCCGGACGGATTGCCCTGCCCGACAAGGCTGAGGCGGTTGGAAGATCCAAGATTTTCGATAACCACCTGATCGTTCCGTCCGCGGCGGGGGACATTCTCGCCCTTCCTTATGATGATGGGATGGACCGTGCTTTGAAGTCGCTAAAGATCGTCTACTGGTCCAAGGACGCCGTGCAGCAGTAGCTTCTACCCAGTGACCTGCGCCGATATCGGCATGTGAGCAGACGCGCCCCACGCCGGGGCGCAACGTCCTCGGGATGCTCGGTCTCTCGAGGTGATGGAGGGGGACATGATCGATATCTTCATTACTCACGATTGGCATCGGCGTGCGGACATCGATCAGATAACCCATTGTCTGGATCAGGCATTTGGCTTGGGTTGGCGAAATTTCGGCAACCCATGGTACGACCCCTGCATCAAACTCAGCTCGCCGGAAGGTGCGGCGCTGGTGTGTGAGATACTGGAGACGCAGGTTTCGCCGTCTCATGTCTTGATTTTCCTGCCCTCGGTCTACTCGACCTCGTCTCGGGGGCGGACTTGGGCCGGAGCCGCGCTGGACATGGCGCGCCGGTACAAAATTCCCGTCATCGGCCTGTTGGCCGACGGGGCGGTCCCACCGCCCGACGTCACGGATCTGGCTGACCGGTGGGTTGGTCTATCGGAATTGCCTCAGGCGGTAATGGCCGTGTCCAACCCGTGAGCCCGGCCTGATCATCACAGCACCAGACTCTCCTCTGGGACATAGCCTCGGAAGTGACAGTCCTTGCAGGCTTGAGGCGGGCTGTCGCTGTGGAACCTCGCCAGCATCTCCCGGTAGGGTTGGCCGGAGAAGACTTCCTTGATAGGGGTTTTGCGGTAATCGGCCAACCAATCCATCTTGTCGTTGCAACATGGTTGGGCGATGCCGTTTCCGGACAGGTAGAGAGAGCTGAACAGATAGCCGCAAATCGGGCGCCAGGATCCCGGCTCACGGATCTTGCGCTTGGTGACGGCCTCTCCCAGATTGGCGATGCCGGGGGTGGAGTTCATGAAATCTCGGATACCGGCGGCCAGGGCCTCCACGGCCTCTGCCGCTGCTTCGGTTTGCTGGGGCGTGGCCTGGGTCAACTTGCGGATGATGCCGGCCTCCAGGGCATCTGCGGCAATCTCGCGGGCATCGTCTTCGACGCTGTCGGTCGGAACCAATTCCGTCAATGGAACCAGGCGCGACTCGTCGAACGGATCCGCATAGTCAACCATGAGCCGCCCGCCGGGCTGATCCGGGTCGTAATAGGGGGGCGTATAGACGGGGGACACCGTTCGGAAGAGGCTGACGCCCAGGGTTTTGGCCTTTTCTTCGGCGATGGCGTAAAGCCGTTCGAACCGCTCCTGATGCGGCGCGATCATCTCAAGGGCAAAAGGCCCGCGATCGTACAAGGTAAAGGATGAAACCGCCAATTCGCGAATGCCGACTGCCGCGGCAAGTTCCACCATCAACGGCAGCTCGATCATGTTGCTGACACAGGTGGTGAAGGAAATGCGGGTATGCATGCGCAATGGGCGCGGCAAAAGTTCGTTCGCCCGCGACAGTGTACGCATGTTTCTGATCACGGTAGCGTATTTCGCCCCAAGTCTCAGCGATTCGAAGGTGTGGGGGAGGCCGCCATCAATGGAAAACATCAGGCTGCCAATGCCGAACAGGTGCCGAATCCGTCTCGACATGAGAACCTGGCCGTTGGTGTTCAGCATCATCCGCACGCCGTATTCGCCGGCTAGCTGGGCAATAAGCTCGGCGCTGTGATGGAGCAGCCCTTCGCCGATGCCGGATAGCGAACTGTTGTTGGCATAAGGGAAGCCTTCGCGGCAGAGGGCTTCGACCGTGTCCATGTTGGGTCGTGACCGAAGAATGTCCTTGTCGTGATTTGGTCCCGCATTATCTTCGCCAAAATACATGCACTGAACGCAGCGCAGGTTGCACTTGTTGTGATTGTTGATCTGCAGGTGGGGTGGCATGCAGGGTACGACGGCATCGCCGACGCAACGATTGATGGCCGCCGCGATGCCGTTATATTGCTTCAGCCGGGCGTAAGTGAGGCTTGCCGCGGCGAAGTCGCTACTTTCGGAGTTGAGAGATGGGGTTTCCGCTCGGACCCGCTCATAGATGGCTCGCAGATTATCGAGACTAGCCTCGTTTGCCATGGTCTTGGTCTCTCCCCGGAACAATGCCGATCCGACAGAAGCGGACCACGCCCCCAACCTTAGCGGAAACGATTCTCATCGCCAACGCCATGTCTCGCCTCCTTGGCGAGGGACCTGAGACCCCCGGCCTGACTCGCTGCGGTACCGGACGCTGGCGTCAACGAGACATTGTTTCGATTACTTCCCTGCGCGGGCCGCTTGGAAGGACGATTACAGTCACGTGCGCCCCCATTTCCGGTCTCGGGAGTCCCCTCTGATTAGTCGTCGGAGCTTGACTCATCGCTGCCCCCGTCATCCGTGCCCCCATCGTCGGAACCCGGATCGGCGGTGGACGTGTCGTCTTCGCTCTGCGACGGTGTCGCGGTGTCGTTGCCGCTGGCTGGTTGTTGCCCGTCAGCCACGATGTCCGAAGCTGTCGTTTCAGCGACAATTGCGGACGACAGAGGCGTGACCGGGCTGTCCAGCCTCAGGGCCAAGGCCGTACCGGTCTCCATCAGCCGATCCCTGAACTCCTGGGGGGTGAGCGGGTCGGCCCGGTTCTCGAAATCGATACAGCGCTCAGCCGGGAGCCAGCGCGAGAATGCGTGCGCCACCCGAGCGCTGGAGAACGACATGAGGGCGGGAATGATGTCAAAGCCTAGGCCAAGCGCGTGCTCGCCCTGCACGCCCTTTTTGGTCAGATCTCCGTCCAGCGTGACGTTGTAGACGTCGTAGCGGAATGGGTCGTTGGTCGAAACGATGTAGCTCAGCCAGAAGCTCTGGGTGGCGAGGGCGAAGGTGGATGGTCGCCGTGTATCGCGCCGCACGGAGATGACACGGTTCCAGGGGACCAGCACGTCCTGGGTGGGCCGTCCCCGGATGCCGTCGGAGGTCAGGGTCAGAATCACCTTATGCGCCCGAATCCAGCAATAGGTGCGGACGGCCAGGGCCGCGAAGAGGCCGCCGCAGGCCAGCAGGACCCAGCCGAGGCCCAGGCCGATGGGCACATCTTCCGGCATGGCCAGATCGGCCGACATGAATCCCAGGCCCACGGTGGAGAACAGGAATGCCCACCCCACCCACCTGACAGCAGCAAGCGGTCCCAGCCGAATTTCCACCGTATCGTCCATAGCGCCGAGCCTTCCCCCTCCTGTGGCGGGGGCGATAATAGGGCGGATTTGGCCGGCGGGCCATCCACGGCTTGCCCATCGCGGCCGATTGTGGCAGGTCGATAATCCTGCATTTCACAGCAGGGGTCTCATCCGGGGCGCACCATGAAGATCGAAGCCAACACCGCCGTCACCTTACGCTTGAGGGTTGCCACCCCGGACGGCGACGTCGTCGACCCCGGGGCCGAGCCCCTAAGTTATCTGCACGGAGGCCATGGCGGGCTCTTTCCCAAGCTGGAGGCGGCTCTCGATGGCCTGGGCGCCGGCGACAGCGTTCAAGTGACATTGGCGCCCGAGGACGGGTTCGGACCCTTTGACACCGCGCTGACCATGACGGTATCGCTGGACCGCCTCGAGGCGCCTCCCAAGGTCGGCGACGTGCTGGAGCGGGATGTTAACGGCGTCACCCTGCAATACCGCGTGACCGCCGTCGGTGACCGGAACGTCGGGCTGGACGGCAACCATCCACTGGCCGGCCAGACATTGGTTTTTTCCGCGACGGTGACGGATGTCCGGACGGCCACGCCCGAGGAGGTCGCCGGCGAAGTCGCCACCCTGAATCGGGCGGCGATGGACCTGGCGTCGAGGGGGCGGGCTGTTGCCCGGGCTAAGGCCGAAGCGGAGGCCGAGGCCGAAGCCGCTATTTTGGCCGAAGCCGAGGCGGCGGGCCTGGTTGAGAGCTCCTATTTGCCCCAACTGGGTACCCGTATCCGTTTCGTCTTCCGTTCGCAGACCCACAAGCTCTGCTGGCTGGCGCCCCTGTTCCTTTTGCCGGCGATCGCCACTTGGCTCGGGCTGCGCGGCTGGGAGGTTGCCTGTGGCATTACCGTCGCCCTGTGGCTGGCCTGGTGCTTCCTGGCTCCGGGCATTATCGGCAGGGCGATCAAACGCTGGGGTTATCAGTTCCTGTTCTTCGACTTCTCGCCCAACCTCACCCCCTCCAGGCTGGAGCGCGGTATCGTCAACGGCAGCGCCGCCTTGTCGGTAATAGCGGTCCTGGCTTTCACCGTGGTCGCGCTGTTTCGCATGCGGCATCTGTCCGATCTGCTGGAGATCATCGGCCTGGATCTGGCCATTCTCTTTGCGGTCGGTGTCCCCTTGATCATCCTGCTGCCGTTCCTGGTGATAATTCTGACGGCCTTCCGGGTCAGGCCGGTCATCGACCGGGCTCCGTCCGCTCCGAGGGGCTGACCGTCATATGGCCCTTGGAGCCGTGCCGTCAGCCACGTATTGTTGTGACAATTGCGGGGGAGGGGCGCATGGACGCCTGGGACAGTTTGCTGCTCGTGGTCTTTGTCGCCTTTCCGGCGCTGGCTTGGGCTGCCTTGGTTGGGGCGATCATGGGGGTCGGGCGTCTGCGGGGGCGCCAGATCAGCTTTGGGGCAGCCAATGTCTGGGTGTTCGCCGGGGTGACCGGGCTTTGCATCCTGGGATTGATCGTCGCCTGACGACGGGTGCGGCGGCCATGCCACGCGCCGCACCGCTCTTCGAGTTCGGGCCGCGTCAGAGGCCTGCCGGATCAGCGGGCCGACCGGATCAGCTTGGGTGCCACGGCTTCATCGTCATCGGCGCCGTAGCCATCGTAGTGGACGAAGCAACGCCCATCACGCAGGGCATCGAGAACCACCCCAGGATACCAGGCGCCCTCGGACAGGATTTCGACTCGGGTGTCGGGCTTGCACAACGAAGGGGCATCCCCCGCCGAGCCGGAGCCGCCCGATTGGGCAAAGGCCGGTGTTGCGAGGGCGGTTAGGCATAGAGCCGACGCCAGGATGTTTCTGATCGGAACCAAGGCAACCTCCATTGCAAAGTCACGGGCATGCGGCCGAAAGGCTTCCGGCCGGGGGCTCTCCGGAAGGCCAGGACCCGTCGGAGAGCCCCCGGCCGGGTCCTAGCGGACCTGAATTCGGCTGACGTCGACCACTTCGTCGTCGGAGCTGGCGTAGCCGTCATAGTGAATCTTGTATTTGTCGCCCTGGACCTGGATCACCTTGGCGGGATACCACTCGCCCTTCCAGCTCACCTTGATGGGCAGGCGGTCGGGTCCGACCCACTCATCGTCCTCGCGGCCATAGCCGTCATAGGCGATAAAGCAGCGCGCCGGTTCGGCCTTGGTCACCTTGGCCGGGTACCAATCCCCCTTCCAGTTCACCTTGACCGACTTGCCCACCGGGCAAAGATCGGCGGCAAAGGCAGAGGTGGAGGTCAGAACGGCAAGAGTGGCTGCGGCAATCACTCCCAATGCGTTCAGTTTCATGCGAATTCTCCCGATATTTCCCCTCGCGTCGACAGGCTATCCCCCATGAGGAGGGGCTCTGGACACTGCGGAACTAGGATAATTTGAAATCCCATTTCCGGAGAAGTGCAAAGTTTGGCGCCCTCGGGCCGGCAGTCACCCGGAAATGTTCCGAGTCATAACTTTTGTGCATAGCAGCATTTTCGCATGGTGGGCGTGTGAACTTCGGGAACCACCTACGCCAAAAAAACGGGCACAAAGGACGGAGCACGGGATGTTGCTGTTGCGAAGGAGATCGGCAATGCCGAAATTTCTTGTGTCCATTGCCCGGGATGTGGCCAAGCCCGAGGTCCTTGAAGTGACTGCGGATAATGCGGACGAAGCCCGCTGGATCGCGCTGTCCAGTTGCGATGCCTGGATGGATGTGGATGCGGGCGCGGTCGCAGTAACCAGGGCCGATGCGCCGGCGGGTCAGGGAACATTGCTGCTCAAGAGTGCCGCCTAGGGCACATTTTCGATTGCTGGGCCGGGCGGCTAGGGCCGCTCGCCGAGCTTGGCGTGGGCGGCTTTCCATTCCCTCAGCATAGTTTTGGCGCCGCGCGTGTTGTGGCTGCGCAGGTGTTCGCGGTAGCGGCGGTCGTAATAGCCGTTGACCCCGACCATGGCTGCGGCGCGGTCCCAGGCGATGCGTCTGCATTGCAGCTTGAGGCGGCACGGTTCGCTGCAAACCTCGGCGGTGGTTGTCGCGGCCCCGCAGACTTTACAGATCATCACGCGCCCTCCGTGGCAATTTGTTTCTCGGCAAAAGAAAGGGGCGGGTAGTGACTACCCGCCCCGATCGCACAGCAAAGCCCCAGCCTAGTTGGCCTTGGGCTTCGCCTTGGCAGGGCCGTAGCCGTGGTGGCCGTAGCCATAGCCATAGCCGTAGCCATAGCCGCCCCAGCCTTCCCGATGCCAGGTGTAGGCATAGGGATTGCCGATCTGCGGCTTGATGGAGGTGATCGCCGAGACCGGCAGGGCTTCGAGGGCCGTGCCGGGCTTGGCGCCCTGGATCTTGGCGTAGGGAACCACCGAGACCGTCAGGAAGCTGCCGTCCTTAAAGGCTTCGGTCCGGGTGTAGGTCTTGGTGTTGTAGACCACCACGCCGGTATTGGCCGTCCAGGCGCTATGTTCGGTCGCGGTCAGCAGGGCCGCATTGAAGCGGCGCTGCCAGGCCTCGGCCACATAGACGATTTCCTCGTTCTGGTTGGTCGGACGATAGCGGCTGCCGATATAGCTCAGGATGTCGACCGAATAATTCGGCACCATCGCGTGGGCTTCGTCAGTGATGGTGACTTCAAGGTCCTGGCCCGCCGCATCCTTCAAAGCCGCGTTGATCAGCGGAATGTCGGTCTGGATGGAGGGATTGACCACGGACTTGTACAGGGTCTGCTTGACGGTTTCCACCACAGGGCGGGTGCGGGGGTCATAGGGATTGGCCACCGGCTCCAGCACCTGCAGGGTCTGGTCCGCCTTGTTGTAGACGGCGAAGGTGCCGACCAGGGCGGTCAGGTCGTTCTGATACGACCCGGCAGGCACCACATAGCGCATCTCGGCCGGCGGCACCAGGTTGGTCGGCTTCGCCTCACTAGCGTAATAGATGCCCGAGCAGCCACCCAGGGCGGGTAGTACGCAGGCGATCAACGCGGTGATACGGGACTTGTTCATTGTGTTTGCTCCCACATCTCATATTCGGATGGCGCGGCGCCGGGGACTGGTCCCGGGCGCCGCCTCCGGGTTCATCAATAGCCGAACAGGATCTCGACGCGGCGGGCCTGCCCGTCATAGGACGAGCCCCAGGTCTCGCCGGGACGCGCCTCGACCGAGGTGGTGCTGCCACCCAGCTTGGCGATCTCGGCGGCCACCGCCTGGGCGCGTTCGCGCGACAGGCGGGCATTGGTCGCGGCCGAGCCGGTCTGGTCGGTGAAGCCGACGACGGTGACGGTCTTGGGCTTCATGTTCTTCTGGGCGGCGACAACCATCTTCAGCCGCTCGATATCGGCGGTTCCCAGCCGGCTGGAACCGGGCAGGAAGAACACGGCGAAGCCGTTGTGGCCGTAATAGCCACCACCCCAGCCATGGCCGCGATCGCCATAGGCATAGCCGCCGTAGCGGCCGTGCGACCAGGTCGGACCCGCCAGGGTGATTTCCACCCGACGGTTCTTGGCCTCGGCCTTGTTGTCGCCGGTGGCGACGGCAAGGCTGGACTCGCCCAGGGCGTTTTCCGCGATGATGGCGGGATTGACGCCCAGCTTGGTCAGTTCGGCGGTCACCGCGTCGGCGCGCTGACGCGACAGGCGCAGATTGGCATCGGCGGAACCGAGGGTATCAGTATAGCCCGCCACGGAGACCAGCGGGGCGTACATCTGCGCCTGGGCGGCGGCGGCTTCCTTCAGGGTCTGGAGAGCCTGAGGCGAAAGCTTGGCCGAGCCGAGGTCGAAATTGACCATGAAGCTGCGGCGCACATCGGCGGCAACTTCGGTGACGCCGACGGCCTTCTTCAGGATCGGCTCATGGGCCAGGAAGGTGGCCTTGCAGGGGCTGGCGGCATAGCCTTCGGCCGCCTGCTCAAGCCAGCAATCGAAAGCAACCTGCGCCTTGGCGGCGGCTGCGGGAACCCGCTGGGTGGCGCCGCCTTGGAAATAGCCCATCAGGCGCGCCCGCGCTGCAGTCAGTTCCGGGACCGTCGCGGCGGGAAGAACGCGCGTGCCCAACTCGTCGGGAAGCACGGCTTCGCCGGCGCCGGCCTTCAGGCCCTTGCGGGCGGTTTCCGAGGCGTCGACCCATTCCACTTCGGTCTGGACCTGCTGCTTGGTATAGGCCTGGTATTCCTGGAACAAAGCCTGCGTGAAAGGTGTCCCCGTCGTTGCCTTGGATCCGAGGATCGTCTGCACGTCCGACACGTCCGCAGGCATGGCGCAAGCAGCCAGGGCTGCGACGGCACTTAGGCCGACCCACCGTGTGATGCTCTTCATTTTTCATTCCTCATCTAGAGAATGACGCTGGCCGTCTTCCGCCTTGGTGCGAGGTCACAGACCCGCAAGGCGGAAACAGCCGGGAAAAGAGAGGTTTACCGCGATGACTTTTACGCGCTAGCGCCAGCCGTAACATACCATCCCCCCCCAAACTCGCGTGCTGGCGTAAGCTCACAATAATCCAGTTTGTTTCGTTCGGCTAGGTCTGAAGTCTCTGAGGGGGGAATCCATGTACAGTCATGCACAGAATGGGAATGTTGGTATTCGGCGGGCAAGAGTCTAGATACAGTGAATACCTTATGACAACTCCCGATGAGTCCTCTTGGTCGCGCAATGGTTTTGGCGGCATGAAGAACTCGCGGAACCAGCCATTGTGTCCGCTTGCGACGATTCGACTACCATTGGCGCTGGGACGCCGGCAGGTGCCCGCCCGGGAGCGGGCGTCCGGATCGGATTGTGAGGCGGGTCAGAACAGGTAGTTCATCACGCTGCCCGGCTTCACCGAGCCGGGGGAGGTGATGCGGATGTTCTGCTCATAGGTGCCGACGCCGCGCAGGACGTCGTTGAGGAAAATTTTCGACGAGGTGGGGTCGCTGCCGTCTTCGGAATTGTCGGTGCCGTACTCGAAGATTCGGAGCGACGTCTGTGGGGCGAATCCGCCCTTGCCCTCACGCTGGCGGCGGCCGCCATCGGGATTGATCCCATTTTCCTGCTGGAACCGGAGGATGGATTCCTCGTTGAGCCCCATGTGCTGGGCGTAATCCAGCCGCTCCACATCGGGGCGGGTCGAGGAGGCCACATTGCGCCCACCCGTGCCGACACGAGCCGTCGCCGCCGCCACACTTGACGCCGCCGCCGCCGATCCGACCTGCTTGGTGCTCAATGCCATGATGGAGCCTAGATACACAGAACCTAGATTAATCCGACGTTAATCATAGCCTTACCCCGTCCCGAAGGGAAGCGTTATCACAGCGCGACATTGTGTCGCGACCGCCCATTGGGCGAATCTCCGATGAAAGAAATATGCCGGGCAGGGGGGGAGTGCATGCACACGGCAAAAGCAGCATCTGATAAAAAAGGGGGCATTACCCTCTTTCTATTTCAGTGGCTTTTGCCGGTTAGTGTGTTCGGGTTGCGGGCACCTTGGCGCGATCCACGCTTTCAGAAGCGGGATTCCAGCCAGGACAATGTGCGTTCCGCCGTGGGCTGCCACCAGCAATCATCAAGCATCAGTCCATGGGGGGCACCGGACAGCAAGGAAAGCTCGGCATCGAAATAGGTGGCGGTCTCCCTCAGGGCCGAGGCTGGAACCAGCACGTCACGATCGCCGCCCATCACCAGAATCTCCGGCCGATCCTGGCCCAGCGGCAGGCGTGGCCGGCTGGGATTGAGCAGTTCGACGCAGATGCGGTGCGATTCCTTTTGCAGCCGGGGCAGCAGATGGGCCAGGACGTCGTCTGGCGTGGCGTCGGAGAAGAAGGCACGGCGGATGACGTCGCCCTTCACCGCCGACGGGCCCAGGGCCTGCAGCACGCCGAATTGCAGGCAGACGTCGGGCGAGAACATGGACAGGTGCAGCGCCGAGGACATCAGGCCCGAGGGCGGCACGCTGGCCATCAGCACGGCGCCGCGCACCCGTTGGTCGCCGGCCAGGCAGTGCTGGACCAGCAGGCCGCCCATGGAATGGCCGACCAGGATCACCTCGCCGCCCATATGGTCCATGGCGGAGTGGATGTCGGCGACGTAGTCGGCCACCGAGGCGTAATTGAAGCCACCTTCGCTCTCGCCATGGCCGCGCAGCGACACTGCATGGGTCGACCAGCCCCGCCGGGCGAAATAGGGCATGAAATGCTCGGCCCACACCCAGGCGCCGCAATAGGAGCCGTGGACGAACAGCAGGGCCGGGCGCTGGGTGGCCGGGCCTTCAGGGGGATGGCAGTGCAGCAGTTCCAGTTTCACGTGAGGCCGATCGATTTCTTCAGCCGCGCGAGCAGACCCGGCTTGGGTTCAGGCTTCTTCTTGGGTGCCGCCTTGCGGGCGGCGGTCGCCAGGCTGACCGGCTTCGCCTTGGGGGCCGGCTTGCAATGGGGATTGGTGTAGGAGAAGAACATGCGGAAGTCGCCATCAGCGGCAACCTTGTAATAGGCAACCCTCTTGATGGTGGGATCAAGCTTGCAGCGTCGCTTGGCATCGATCTCGGCGGTTTCGCGATCATCGATGTCGGAATAGTCGAGCTTGCCCTGCTTGAGGTCCTGGCCGTCGCGGCAGGAGTAGATTTCAGTGCTCATGCGCCCTTCCTCTGCCCGGGGCGGATCATAGCGGGGCTGATCACCCGATCGCAACCGTCTCCAATATGCAACTCTATCCGAACGTCCGGTTAACCGGATGTTCGGAAATGCCGGATATGCTCTATATTGTAAAGGCCCGCGTATTCTGGGCCAAAAGGATGAGGCGAGATGGCCAACAGCGACGACGCGATCAACGCAGCCCTGGGTCTGGGAGACAACCGCGAGGCGGTCTATGACGTCTCGGTGGAGCTCTCGGCGGTGCTGGGAACCGCCAACCTGCCCATCGCCCAGCTCCTCAAGCTGGGCCGCGGTGCCGTGGTGGAGCTGGATCGCAAGGTCAATGATCCCGTCGATCTCTACGTCAACCGCAAGAAGGTCTGCCGCGCCGAAGTGGTGGTGGTCGAGGATCATCTGGCGGTGACCATCACCGAGGTGCTGAAGCGCGCCGCCGATTGACCTTCCCCGGCGATTGACGCCTGCCGCCTCCCTGGTAGTCTGTGGCCCGCACACGAACGCCTGGGGGCCGCATATGAAGTTCTTCATCGATACCGCCGAAGTCGCCGAAATCCGCGAGCTGGCCGCCACCGGACTGGTGGACGGCGTGACCACTAACCCGTCGCTGATCGCCAAGTCGGGGCGCAAGATTCTCGACGTCATCGCCGAGATCTGCGACATCGTGCCCGGCCCCATCTCGGCCGAGGTGGCCGCCACCGATTTCGACACCATGCTGGCCGAAGGCCGCAAGCTGGCCGCCCTTCGTCCCAACGTGGCGGTCAAGGTGCCGCTGACCCCGGCCGGGCTCAAGACCTGCAAGGTGCTGTCCGACGACGGCGTCCGGGTCAACGTCACCCTGTGCTTCTCGGCCAACCAGGCCATTCTGGCTGCCAAGGCCGGCGCCGCCTTTATCTCGCCTTTCGTCGGACGTCTGGACGACATCGGCCAGGACGGCATGGAACTGATCGCTGACATCGTTTCCATCTACCGGGAATACCCGGCCTTCCGCACCGAGGTGCTGGCCGCCTCCATCCGCCACCCCATGCATGTGACCGAGGCGGCCCGCCTGGGCGCCCACGTGGTCACCATGCCGGCGGCGGTGCTGCGGCAGATGTATCAGCATCCCCTGACCGACAAGGGCCTGGCCGCCTTCATGGCCGATTGGGCCAAGACCGGGCAGTCGATTCTTTAGTTGGGTGTGGAAAAGTCCCGTTTGCGCGGCAGGGCACCCGCCCTGACCCGTTCGGAGGCACAGCCTCCGAGCCTCGAGTTTTTGAAAACTGAAGGGTTCGGGAAGCTGTGCTTCCCGGTTGGGGGCTCGGGGGCGAAAGCCCCCGAAGCGGAGTCTCCGGCAGCCTGTTAAAGGCGCGGCCCCGGGGCCGATTTGAGAATCTCGCGCACGGTCTCGCGGTCGAGGAACGATCCCGGTCGGGTCACCTTGGCGGCGCCCCAGCCCACCGCCAGGGGCAGGGCCCGCTCCATGTCCAGCCCCAGGGCCAGGGCGTGGGCCAGCCCGGCGGCAAAGGCGTCGCCGGCTCCGGTGGTGTCGACCACCTCCACGTCCGGGGCGGTGGCCCGCAGGCGCCGGCCATCGACGCCGAAGGCTTCGGCTCCTTCCTCGCCGTGGGTGATCACCACCCAACGCAGGATGTCGCCGGCCAGTTGGCGCCCCGCTTCCAGGGGATTGGACAGCAGGTCGGCATCGAGGTCACCGTGGGAGCCGACCAGAACCTGGGCGGGAAGCAGACCGTCTTCCAGCGGCCGGATCTGGGCGATGATGGGGCACAGCGCCGCCTTTTCCCGCAGCAGATCCTCCAGGACCTGACCGTTGGAGCGCACATAGACGCAATCGGCCGCCAGATCCAGCAGGCGCCGGGGCGGCCGGCTTTCCCGCGCCCGGGTCAGATTGACGATGGTGCGTTCGCCCTCGGGGTCCAGCAGGACCAGGGAATGGGTGCTGGGGCCGGAAATGCGGGTCACCGGGCCGATATCGACGCCATGGCGCGCCAGCTCGGCCAGCAACTCGTCGGCCAGGGGGTCGGTGCCTACCGCCGCCACCAGGGAGACCTCGTGGCCGGCGTGAGTCAGCGCGATGGCGGTATTGGCGCCGCCGCCGCCCAGCCGGGCAAGGGGCGGGGCGCCCTGCAGATGGGCGCCTTCCCGCAGGCGATGATCCAGTCGGATGACCTCGTCGCGGGCCACACTGCCCAGGACCACGATTCGTGCCACCACAGCCTCCCTCGATCTCCCCTCAGGATAGCTCCAAACGCCGGGGGATGCCATGATGACCGTCATGACCGACACTCATCCCAGCCCTAAGCGGCGCCCCTGGGGGCATGCGCTCCGCCATCCCGGCTACCGCCTGTTCTTTTGTGGCCAGGCCGTTTCGCTGATGGGGTCGTGGATGCAGATGGTGGCGCAAAGCTGGCTGGTCTATCGCCTGACCGGCTCGGCCGAGATGCTGGGTCTGGTGGCGTTCGTCGGGCAGATTCCGGTCTTCATCTTCGGATTGCTGGGAGGCGCGGTGGCCGACCGCGTGCCGCGTCGCCGGCTGATCCTGATGACCCAGGGGGCTTTTCTGCTGCAGGCGGCGGGGCTGGCGGCCCTGACCCTGGCCGGATGGGTGCAGATCTGGCACGTGTTGGCCCTGGCCGTGCTGTTCGGCATCATCAACGCCGTGGATATTCCGGCTCGCCAGGCCTTTACCGTGGATCTGGTGGGCAAGGAGGATCTGGGGAGCGCCGTGGCGCTGGACGCCTCCATCTTCAACGCGGCCCGGCTGGTGGCCCCGGCCCTGGCCGGCGCCCTGGTGGCGGCCCTGGGCGAGGGCTGGTGCTTCGCGCTCAATGCGGTGAGCTTCCTGGGCGTGATCATCGCCCTGGCCGTGATGGCCGAACCGGCGTCAGCCACGGGTGGGCCGGCGGGCGAAAGCATGCTGGCACGGGTCCGGGAGGGAATTGCCTTCGTGGCCGGGCATGGCCCCATCCTGGCGCTGATGGCCATGCTGGGGCTGTCGGGCCTGATGGGCATGTCGTTTTCCGTGCTGATGCCGGTGTTCGCCGACCGGGTGCTGGCGGGGGGGCCGGAAATGCTGGGTCTGCTCATGAGCGCGGCGGGGGCGGGCGCCCTGGCCGCCTCCCTGGCGGTGGCCGGGCCGATGCAGGGAGCGTCGCGGGGGCGGGTGGCCTGGGGCCTGTGCGCCTTCGGTGTCGCCCTGGTGGCCTTCGCCCTGTCGCGCTGGGGCATGCTGTCCATGGGGCTGCTGGCCCTGGCGGGCATGGCGCTGGTGGCCCACAACACCGCGTCGCAGATTCTGGTGCAGATGCTGGTGCCCGATGCCTTCCGGGCGCGGACCATGGCGCTTTACTCCATGACCTTCATGGTGGCGACGCCGTCGGGATCGCTTTTGGCGGGCTTGCTGTCCGAGCGGATCGGCCCCCAGCCCACCGTGGCCCTGGGCGGAGTCGCCTGCATCCTGGGCGCGTTGGCCTATCGCCGCTGGGCACCCTGATCGGGAAAGTGCAGGGAAAACACCGCGCCGCCACCGGGGCGGTCGCCCACCTCGACCCGGCCGCCATGGGCAAGCATGATCTCGCGCACGATGGCCAGTCCCAGACCCGAGCCGCTCTTGCGCCGTTCCGCCCGCCAGAAGCGCTGGAAGATGCGTTCGCGCAGTTCGGCGGGGACGCCGGGGCCGCAATCCTCGACCAGCAGACTGGCGGGGGCTTCCACCCGGACGGTGACCGTGGTGTCGCTGGGCGCGTGAGTGAGGGCGTTTTCCACCAGATTGCGGACGGCGTTGAACACCGCCTCGGCGTTGGCGGTGACGAGGCAGGGGCGCGGCGCTTCGATGACCTCGATCATGCGCCGCTGCCTGAGGGCCATGGGGGCCAGAAAGGTGCCCACGTCCACGGCGATGGCGTTGAGATCGGCCTGTTCGTCCATGGCGATGGTCAGGGCCTCGGCACGGGCCACCGCCAGCAACTGGGCGATCAGACGGGTCATGGAATCCACGTCGCGGACCAGGGCCTCGCGGATGGCGGGGTCGGGCAAGGTTTCCACGTGGGCGCGCAGCACGGCCAGGGGGGTGCGCAGCTCGTGGGCGGCATCGGCGGTGAAATCCCGCTGGATGCGGAACCCGGCCTCGATGCGGTCGAGAGCACTGTTGACGGCGTGAACCAGCGGCAGGATCTCACGCGGGACCTGGGCTTCGGGCAGGCGGATGTCGGTGCTGGCCGGTCCGATGGCGGCGGCCTGCTCGGACAGGCGCTTCAGCGGCAGCAGGGAATTGCGGATGGTTACCAGGCTGACCAGCAGCATGGCCAACAGGAACGGGGCGCCCAACCAGCCGCCCTCCTTGGCGAAGCGCTCCACCAGCGAGCGGGTCATGGCGTCGAAATCGCTGCCGCTTTCCTCCACCTGGATGACCAATTCGCCCGCCGGGGAGGTGAGCAGCACGGCGGCGCCGAACATCAGCACCGGACCAGGCCCGTCGGGATTGCTGCGATAGAGGCGGGGGCCGTCGCCCATCTCGGGGGCTGGCCCCACCGGCTCGCCGGCCTGGGCCAGGATGGCGCCGCTGGATCGCAGGCGGACGGCGAAGCGCAGCGAGCCCTCCGACTCGGCATAGGAAGCCGTCTGAATGGGAGGCAGATCCACGGTGATCCGGCCGTCGGGCCGGACGGTCACCTGATTGCGGATGGCGATGGCCTGCTCGATCAGATAGGTGTCGCGCATGACCTCGGTGACCGAGTGGTACTTCCACCACAGCCAGGAATAGGCCATCACGATGGCGACGAGGGTGGTCAGTGACAGGCGGACGACGATGCGCCACAGGATGGCCGGCGGTTGGCGGATCAAGAAGCGCCGTCCGCCAGCATGTAACCGATGCCGCGCAGGGTGTGGACGGTGACCCCCGCCCCCGTCTGCTGCAGCCGCTTGCGCAGGCGCGAGACCAGCACTTCCACCGAATTGGGGGTGACGTCGTCGTCGAAGCCGTACAGCCCCTCTTCCAGCGAGCGCTTGGACACCACCTTGCCCGAGCGGCGCAGCAGATGTTCGAGCATCTCCATCTCGCGCCGCGGCATGGCCACCAACTGGCCGTCCACCCGCACCTCGCGCCCGGCGGTGTCGAAGGTCAGGTTGCCCAGCGACAGCTCCACCGACAGCGCCGCCCCCGGCCGCCGCAGGATGGCGCGCAGGCGGGCGATCAGCTCTTCCATGGCGAAGGGCTTCAGCAGGTAGTCGTCGGCTCCGGCATTGAGCCCCGAGACCCGGTCGCTGACGCGGTCGCGGGCGGTCAGCACCATGATGGGGCAAGGCGCCGCCTTGGCCCGCTGGGCGCGGACGATGTCCAGGCCGTCACCGTCGGGCAGCCCGAGGTCCAGGATGGCCGCCTGATAGGCGGCGGATTCGAAGGCGGCGGTGGCGTCGGCCACGGTGCCGAACACGTCGGGCACGAAGCCGGCGCTTTTCAGCCCCGCCGAGATGAACTCGGCCAGGCGGTCGTTATCCTCCACCAGCAGAATGCGCATGGGCCAAGCCTATCTGAGGACGTAATAGATGTCCGAGCCGTCATCGCCCCGGATCCATACCTGGACCAGGGTCTGATCGGCATCGTACCACAATTCCCGGCGCAGGCCGTCATCCCACAGCCAGCGGGTGGCCCGGGTCGGCTTGCCCCGCACCGAGATGGTGTCCTCGCCCAGCGCCTGAACCTTCAGCGGCGTCGGGCTGCCATCACCGGGATCGAGCATCATGGTGGTGTCGGGGCTTGGCGGATACCACAGGGAACCGGGAAGCATCTCGGGATGGGTGGTGGGGGGCTTGCCGTCCACCGAAACCCGCAGGCGGCTCCCGGCCCTCTCGGCCTTGACCGAGTGGCGGGCGCCGTCGTCATTGGTGACGTAGTCCATGGAGACGAGGCGGCCACTTTCCCAGATCTCGACGCCCTGCTGCTCGAAGACGAAGAACGGGATGAGCAGGAAGCTCACCCGGATATCCGCTTCCACCCGAACCTCGACTCCGCCCTTGCGTGGCCGGAAGACGAAATTGTGGTAGCCGATGGCGCCGCCGTTGCGCGTCACGGTGAACGAGAGGCTCTGGTCGGTCTGCTTGGCCAGGAAATGGGGCATGGCCACCGCCGCCTTGGCGGCAACCAGCAGGGCAAAGGCTGCGATGAGCGAACGAACACTCCTCATGCGCGGCGGGTCCCTCTGCTGCGACAGGCGGCCCCCGGCGAACCGGGGGCCGCACATGTCGAATCAGGACATCAGGCGGTTCCACCAGCCCTTGCGCGGCGGCTTGGCCGGCGCCGGCGGCTCGGCCTCGGTCTGAGGCGCAGGGGCGGAGACGGCAATCACCGGCTCCTCGGCCACGACGACAGGCTCGGGGGCGGCAGCCACCGGCTCGGCGGCGACAACCTCGGGCTCGGCGACGACACTCTCAGCCACCGGGGCCTCGATCACGGCGATCTCGGCGGGCGCCGCTTCAGCCTTGGCGTCGACCTTCTTCTTGGCCGGGGCACGCTTGCGCTTGGGCTTCTCCTCGGCGGTGGCGGGGGCCTCCTCCGGGGCGGCGCCTTCGGGCTTGGCCTCGGCCTTCTTCTTGGCCGGAGCGCGCTTGCGCTTGGGCTTTTCCTCGGCGGCGGGGGCTGCCTCTTCCACGACGGCGGCGGCTTCCTCGGCAGCGGCGTCCTGCGGCGCGGCCGCGACGGTCTCGGCCTCGGGGGCGGTCACGCCCTCGACGCCTTCGCCTTCGGCTCCATCGGCTCCAGCGGTCTCGCCACCTTCACCGGCTTCGGCACCTTCACCCTCGCCCTCGCCATCACGGCGACGCCGACGGCGGCCGCCACGGCGGCCACGACGGCGCTTGCGCGGCTGATCGTCGTCGCCCCCCTCGGTCCGGGTGCCTTCACCCTCGCCCTCGGCATCGCCTTCATCGTCCTCGGATTCAGCCTCGCCCTCGGCCGACGACTCGCCTTCGGCTCGCGGCTGTTCGTCACCGGCCACGGCCTCGCCGTCCTGCTCGGGGCGGTCATCGCCGGGCTTGCGCCGACGGCGGCGGCGGCGGCGGCGCTTGCGTCCGGCCTCGCTGTCCGGGTCCTCCTCGCCGCGCTCTTCCCTGGCACGGGACGAGCGTTCGGGCTGGGCCTCTTCCTCGTCCTCGTCGTCCTCCTCCTCGGCCTCTTCCGGCTCGGGCTCGGCGGGCGGGCGGTGGGCGGCGTCGTCCATGGAGATGGCGGCGCGCGGCGGCTCGTCGGGGCGGAACTCCGCCTTGACCTTGTCCATGCGGAAGGCTGGCGGGATCAGGGTGTCATCGCCCGACAGCAGCACGTCGAACTCGTAGCGCTCCTCGATGGCGGCCAGGGCCGAGCGCTTCTGGTTCAGGATGTACAGTGCGATGGCGGTGGGGACATAGACGGTGATCTCGGACGAGCGGCGACGGATGCCCTCTTCCTCGATGGCGCGCAGGATGTGCACGGCCGCGGATTCCACCGAACGCACCAGGCCGGTACCGCCACAATGGGGGCAGGGGCTGAAGGTGGTTTCCTGGAGCGAGGGGCGCAGGCGCTGGCGCGACAGTTCCAGCAGGCCGAAGGCGCTGATCTTGCCCACCTGGATGCGGGCGCGGTCGTTCTTCAGCGCTTCCTTCATCCGGCGTTCGACCGCATGGTTGTTGCGGTTCTCTTCCATGTCGATGAAGTCGATGACAATCAGACCGGCCAGATCGCGCAGGCGCAGTTGGCGGGCCACCTCGTCGGCGGCCTCCATGTTGGTCTTCAGCGCCGTCTCCTCGATGTGGCGCTCCTTGGTGGCGCGGCCCGAATTGACGTCGATGGCGACCAGCGCCTCGGTCTGGCTGATGACGATGTAGCCGCCCGACTTCAACTGGACCACCGGCGAATGCATGGCGTCCAGCTGGGCTTCCACCTGATAGCGGTGGAACATGGGCATCACCGGGTCCTTGTAGGGCTGGACCTTCTTGGCATGCGACGGCGTCAGCATGCGCATGTAGTCCTTGGCCAGGCGATAGCCCTCGTCGCCGTCCACCAGCACTTCGTCGATGTCGCGGGAATACAGGTCGCGGATCGAGCGCTTGATCAGGCTGGCCTCTTCATAGACCAGGGCCGGAGCGCTGGACTTGAGCGTCAGTTCGCGCACGCTGTCCCACATGCGCAGCAGGTATTCGTAGTCGCGCTTGATCTCGGTCTTGGAGCGCTCCGAGCCCGCCGTGCGGATGATCACCGCCATGCCGTCGGGAATGTCCATCTCGTTGGCGATGGACTTCAGGCGGCGGCGGTCGGTGGCGCTGACGATCTTGCGCGACACCCCGCCGCCCCGGGCGGTGTTGGGCATCAGCACGCAATAGCGGCCGGCCAGCGACAGATAGGTGGTGAGAGCGGCGCCCTTGTTGCCGCGCTCTTCCTTGACCACCTGGACCAGCATGATCTGGCGGCGCTTGACCACTTCCTGGATCTTGTAGTTGCGCAGCAGCCGGGCGCGGCGGCGCTCGTTCTCGGCATCGTCGTCGCCGCCCACGGTCTCCACCTGGCGCTTGCGCGGCGCCTGTTCGGCCGCCTCGCCATTCTCGCCGGCCTCGGCGGGGGCGTCCTCGACGGTGGAGCCATCGGTCTGCTCGGCCACCGCCTCGGCGGCCAGATGGCCTTCGCCGATGGCCTCGGCCTCGTCGCGGTCGTTGGTGGCTTCGCGCATCACCTCGGCCCGCTGGGCGGCCAGCAGGGCCTGGCGGTCGGCCACCGGAATCTGGAAGTAATCGGGGTGGATTTCGCTGAAGGCGAGGAAGCCGTGGCGGTTGCCCCCGTACTCGACGAAAGCAGCCTGAAGCGAGGGTTCGACCCTCACCACCTTGGCCAGATAAATGTTACCCTTCAGCTGCCGCTTGGTGGATGTCTCAACATCCAGTTCTTCCAGGCGGGTTCCATTGACGACCACGACCCGGGTCTCTTCCGGGTGGGTGGCGTCGATCAACATACGCTTGACCATTAAGGCGATCTCTCCGTGGCGCCGCCCGCGACGCGCTGAGCGCATGCGAGCAGGTGTCTGATCCAGCGAAGCCGGCGCGCAGGCACGGGCGATCAATCAGCTTGCCGCTGGAACCAGCGGCGCCTCGGAAAACGACCGCGCGTCCGGTGACGGATGCGGGCCTCATTCGGCGGGAACCTGATCGCGGGCGAATCCGCCCGGCTTCGAATTCTAGTCTGGCGTCGCGGTCCGACCCATGGCGCATCCCCGGGTTCGCAGTCATTGCGAACCACCGTGACGCCACCGTCCCATCGAGGACTATCGGATCGTGCGAGCTCATGGGCAGTCAAAATAGCCTTGCCGGGACCATTCGACAACGATCTTGTTGCACCCGGTCCGACCAGTGGACGAAATCAGGCGAAGAGTCTGCTGAATCAATGCGTTTTGGGTTGAGCTTGAGTCAGCGTCTGCGGTATAGCTGTCACTGATGTTCCCTTGGCGACCCGTGACCGTGAGGCAGATGAGGACAAGAGCGCGTTTGTGGCCCGTGCTGGCGGCCCTGGTTCTGACCCTGACCTCGTTCGGGCTGGGCGGGGTGACCGCGTCCGAGGCGGCGACCGCGTCGGGGGCCAGGTTGGGCATCCACGGCGAAGGGGTCACCCGGTTCGTCCTGGACCTGTCCGATCAGGTGGCCTTCAAGATCACGCCCCTGGCCGAGCCCTATCGCATCGCCATCGACCTGTCCGGCGCGGATTACAGCGGGCCGGGGGGCATCTCCAAGCCTTGGGGATCGGTCAATTCCATGCATCTTGACGGCGGCCGGATCGTTCTGGACCTGCGCAAGCCCGCTTTGGTCAAGAGCGCCTTCATCATCGCGCCGCGCGACGGCATGGGGCACCGCCTGGTGGTGGATCTGGCCGAGACCACGCGCGAGGCATTCCTGGCGGCGGCCGGGTCCGGCCCGGCCAGCGCCAGGGCGCCGGTGCTCAAGCCCCCGGCGGCGGCCAAGGCCGTCGCTCCGGTGCCCGCCGCCGCCAAGCCTTCCCCGGCTCCCGTCCTGGTCCCCCCCAAGCCGGCCGAGGAATTCCATCTGCCCGAGGCTGCGCCCGCCGAGGCGGCGCGTCCCGCCACCGCGCCCTCCGCCAGCCGCATCGTCGTCAACAGCCCCAATGCTCCGGCCGAGTCCATCGTGCCGCCGACCGAGCCCGTCACCCTGGTTCCGCCGCCGCCGAGTCAGGTTCCGGTTCCGGTGGAGCGGCCGCAACTGGCCGAGAAGCCGGCGGTGGAGAAGGGAGCCCGGGCACAGGCGGCAACGCCCATGCTGTCGGCGCCCATGCCGCCGCCGCCCGAACGGCCCCAGCCCGTCGCGGCCCCCCAGCCCGTCGCCGCGCCCCAGCCTCCGGTGCCCCAGCCGCCCGCCCCCGTGCAGCAGCAGGCCGCGCCGGTGCCGACCCCCTCCATGGAGAGCGTCGCCAAGGCCAAGGACGGCGTGCCGGTGATCGTCATCGACCCCGGTCACGGCGGCGTCGACCCCGGCGCCACCGGCGTGTCGGGGACCTATGAAAAGCACATCACCCTGGCCATGGCCCGCGAACTGAAGGCCATGCTGGAGCGCAACGGCCGCTATCGCGTGCATCTGACCCGTGACCGCGACGTGTTCATCCGCCTGCGCGAGCGCATCGCCATCGCCCGGGCCCAGGGCGCCGACCTGTTCATCTCGCTGCACGCCGACGCGGTGCAAAGCCCGCAGATCAGGGGCCTGTCCGTCTATACCTTGTCGCGCAACGCCTCGGACGCCGAGGCGCAGGCGCTGGCGGAAAAGGAAAACAAGGCCGACCTCATCGCCGGCATCGATCTGACCCATGAATCCGCCGACGTGGCCAACATCCTCATCGACCTCGCCCAGCGCGAGACCATGAACCGCTCGGCCGGGTTCGCCACCGAACTGGTGGACGAGGTGGGCCAGGAAATGGACCTGCTGGGCAATACCCACCGTTTCGCCGGCTTTGCCGTGCTGAAGGCGCCCGACGTGCCGGCGGTCCTGGTGGAGATGGGCTATCTCTCCAATGAATCCGAGGAGAAGATGCTGCGCCAGCCGCAGTACCGCGCCCGTCTGGCTAAGTCCATCGCCAAGGCGGTGGAGCGCTTCTTCCCGCCCAACCTCAAGGCCAAGCGGCCCTAAGTCATGCGGCTGACCGCCCTTGCCGTGCTGGCGCTGATGGCCTGGGCTCTTCCCGTCCGGGCCGAGACCAAGCCCACGGTGCCGTGCCTGACCTGTCCCCGGATCGTGCCCGCCTGCTGGATGATGGTCTACCGCTGGACCGACTACAATCTGCGCTCGGGACCGGGCAACCATCTGGTGATCACCGACGGACCGCCGCCCACCCGGCCGCAACTGGCCCAGGCGGCGGACGAGGTCATGCGCACCCTGCCCAAGGGCATGAAGACCTCGCTGGTGGGCACCAGCCGCATCGACTGCCCCGAACCCATCAAGGCGGCGGCGCGCAAGCCGTAGGCCGAGAGGCCACTCTTGCCGAAATGGGGATGGACAGCCGATTTTAACGGCTGCATCCTCCCCGCACTTGACGCCGGAGGCCGCGAGGCGGTACCACCAGCCCAAACCGCAAGGCACCGCCCTCATGTACCGCTTTTTTCTGGGACTGTTCAGCCTGTTGATCCTGCTGGCCATCGTGGGGGCGGGCGGGGTGCTGTTCGTCTTCTGGCATTTCGGGCGCGGCCTGCCGGACTATCACCAGCTGGCCCATTACGAGCCGCCGATCACCACCCGCGTCTATGGCGGCGATGGCCGCCTGGTGGCGGAATACGCGGTGGAGAAGCGGGTCTTCGTGCCGCTGCCGGTCATTCCCCAGCTGGTCAAGGATGCCTTCCTCTCGGCCGAGGACAAGAACTTCTACACCCATGCCGGCATCGATCCGGTGGGTATCGCCCGCGCCATCGTGGTCAACCTGAAAAACCGGGGCAAGGGCGCCGACCGGCGGCCGGTGGGCGCGTCGACCATCACCCAGCAGGTGGCCAAGAATTTCCTGCTGACCAACGAGGTGTCCATCGAGCGCAAGGTCAAGGAAGCCATCCTGGCGCTGCGCATCGAACGCACCTTCTCCAAGGACCACATCCTCGAGCTTTATCTCAACGAGATCTATCTGGGCAGCGGCGCCTATGGCGTGGCGGCGGCGGCGCTGAACTATTTCGACAAGGGCCTGGACGAGCTGAACGTGGCCGAGGCCGCCTATCTTGCCGCCCTGCCCAAGGCGCCCAACAATTACAATCCCCATCGCCACCCCCAGGCCGCCAAGGAGCGCCGGGACTGGGTGATCGGGCGCCTGTTCGAGGACGGCAAGATCACCCAGGCCGAGTATCAGGCCATGGTCGCCATGCCGCTGGAGGTCCGCACCCGCAAGGAGATGCAGGCCACCCAGGGCGGCGATTACTTCGCCGAGGACATTCGCCGCGAATTACAGGCCAAGTACGGCGAATCGGCCCTGTGGAAGGGCGGTCTGGTGGTGCGCGCCTCCATGGACGCCCATCTCCAGGCGGTGGGCTCTCGGGTGCTGCGCCAGGGCCTTGCCGCCTATGACCGGCGCCACGGCTGGCGCGGTCCCATCACCCGCATTCCCGCCGCCGCCGGCTGGGGGCCGCTGCTGGCCGCCGTGCCGCGCCCGGGCGGCGCTGACGAGGCGTGGCAGACCGCCGTCGTGCTGGCGCTGACCGACCACGAGGCGACCCTGGGCCTGGTGGGCGGCAAGGTCGGCCATGTGCCCTTCGCCGAGATGAAATGGGCGCGCCCCACCCTGGAGAGGTCGGCCACGGGGCCGTTCCCCCGCAAGCCCGCCGACGTGGTGGCGTTGGGCGACGTCATCCTGGTGGAGCCGGTGGCCAAGGGGGACGACGGCAAGCCCTATCCCGCCAATTTCTTCACCTTGCGCCAGATTCCCAAGGTGGAGGGCGCCCTGGTGGCCATCGACCCCCATACCGGCCGCGTCATGGCCATGGTGGGCGGCTGGTCCTATGGCAAGAGCCAGTTCAACCGCGCCTCCCAGGCCATGCGCCAGACCGGCTCGTCCTTCAAGCCCTTCATCTATCTGGCGGCGCTGGAAAGCGGCTATACCCCGTCGTCCCTGGTGCTGGACGCGCCCATCGCCCTGCCCCAGGGGCCGGGCCTGCCGCTGTGGCGTCCCAAGAACTACCACGACGACTATCTCGGCCCGACCACGCTGCGCGTCGGCATCGAGAAGTCGCGCAACCTGATGACCGTGCGCCTCGCCCAGGCGCTGGGCATGGACAAGGTGGCCGATTACGCCGGACGCTTCGGCATCTATGACAACCTGCCCCGTCAGCTGTCCATGGCGCTGGGCGCCGGCGAGACCACGCCGCTACGCCTCACCGCCGCTTATGCCATGCTGGTCAACGGCGGCAAGAAGGTGCGCCCCACCCTGATCGACCGCATCCAGGATCGCAACGGCAAGACCATCTTCAGCCACGACCTGCGCTTCTGCGACGGCTGCTCGGCCAATCGCTTCACCGGCCAGGACATGCCGCTTCTGCCCGACATCCGCGAGCAGATGGTCGATCCCGTCTCCGCCTATCAGATGGTCTCGATCCTGGAAGGCGTGGTCCAGCGCGGCACCGGCACCTCGGTCAAGCCGGTGGGTAAGCCCCTGGCGGGCAAGACCGGCACCTCCAACGATTCCAACGACGTGTGGTTCGTGGGATTCTCGCCTGATCTGGCGGTGGGCGTATTCGTCGGCTTCGACGAGCCCGGCACCCTGGGCGCCAAGGAAACCGGCGGCTCCATCGCCGCCCCCATCTTCCGCGACTTCATGATGGAAGCGCTGAAAGACAAGCCGCCCACCCCGTTCCGCGTGCCGTCCGGCGTGCGGCTGGTGCGCGTCAACGCTCATACCGGCAAGCCGGCCATGCCCGGCGACGCCAAGGCCATTTACGAGGCCTTCAAGGGCTCCGATCGCATGCCCGGCGACGAGGAAGACGTGCTGGAAGGCTCTGGCGGCATCGATGCCGGCTTCAGTTTCGCGCCTTTCCTGGGGGCGGAAGAGGGGGCGAGCGGCGTGCAGCTTACCCCGCCGCCCGGCACTCCCGGCCCCGACGGCACCATTCCCGCCGCGCCGCAGCAGCAGCAGGCTCCGACCGGTCCGGCACCTTCGGCGGGTGGGCTGTACTAGGGCTTGAGCTGCGGCAAAACCCCGCTTCGCGGCAGGGCTACCGCCCAGACCCGTTCGGAGGCACAGCCTCCGAACCACCAGCTTTTTTCGATCTCAATGGATTAATAAACTGAAGGGTTCGGGAAGCTGCGCTTCCCGGTTGGGGGACCGGGGGCATAAGCCCCCGAAGTCGCAGCCCGTTAGCTCTTTGTCGGCAAAATCGGAAGGGTCACCCCCGCGCGTCGGCCATCACCTTGATGATCTTTTCCTTCAGCGCGGGCGGCAGGACCGGCTTGGCCAGGAAAGCGTCGACGTTCAGTTCCTTGGCGCGGGCCACGGTGGCCGCGTCGGTGTGGGCGGTCAGCATCACCACCGGCAGCGACTTGCCGAAGGGCAGGGCGCGGAGCAGTTTCACGAAGCCGAAACCGTCCATGGGGCGCATCTGCACGTCGCAGATCACCACGTCCGGCTTTTCCATCTCGGTGACTTCCAGGCCGGAATTGCCGTCATGGGCCTCGACCACGGCGCCGATGCCGACCTGCTGCAGCATCTTCTTGACGATGGTCCGAACGAATTCCTGGTCGTCGATGACCAGCACCTTCAGCGCACCGAGATCCACCGCAGCCGACATCAGTACAATCCTTTGCCAAGAGACATTCTCACCGGTTCGTTGAGGCTAGCAGAAGCCGGTGAGAATGCCAAAGGGCGATAAATACTTAAGCGGCCGAAGTCTTGGCCTTGGCGCTGCCCGCCGCATCGCGGCCGGCGGCGAACGCCTTCTGGTTGACCTCGACCATGGCGGGCTTGCGCTCGCGGAAGCGGCCGACGATCTGCTCTTCCAGCTCGGCGGCGGGGAAGGGCAGGTAATCGGCGATGGCGCCCAGCATGATGGTGTTGATCAGGCGCAGGTCGCCCAGCTCGCGGGCGATGGCGCCGGCGTCGAAATCATAGACGGTGACGCCCGCCGCCCGCATCTGGGCCACCGGATCGTCCGGGTACTTGAACAGCCCGGCCGAGACCACCGGCGGCACCAGGCGGATGGTATTGACCATGGCCACGCCGCCGGGGCGCAGCATGTCGGCCCAGCGCGAGCCCTCGGCCACCTCGAAGGCGACCAGGATGTCGGCGGTGCCCGGCGTGATGACGGGCGACCAGACCCGCTTGCCGAAGCGCACGTGGCTGGTGACCACGCCGCCGCGCTGGGCCATGCCGGCCACTTCCGACTTCTTGCAGTCCAGGCCACGGGCCATGGCGGCCTGGGACAGGATCTCGGCGGCGGTCATCACGCCCTGGCCACCGGTGCCGCAGACGAGGATATTGGTAATGACGTCAGTCATGGCTTCTTTCCTCACTCAGCCGCCGCGGCGGGCTTGGCCAGCACGATGGCCTTGGGGCCGCACGATTCCACGCACATGTGGCAGCCGGTGCACATGGCGGTGTCGATGGTGGTGAACTTCAGTTCGTTGACCTTGCCGTCGGGACGGACCTTGGATTCCGAACGCTTCACCGTGATGGCGGGACAGCCCACGTTGATGCAGTTGCCGCAGCCGGTGCAATCCTCGTCGATCACCTTGTAGGGCTCGATCTTGGTATAGAACTCGGACAGCACGCAGGGCCGGTCGGTGATGATCACCGAGACCTCGGGGATGGCGGTTTCCTGCTTGATGGTCTTGAACACCACCGGCAGCACGTAGGGGTCGATCTTGGAGATGCGCTCGGGCTTGACGCCCAGGGCCTCGACCAGCTTGGCGAAATCGACGCGGGGCGTGTCGTCGCCCTTCAGTCCCTTGCCGGTGCCGGCATGGTTCTGGCCGCCGGTCATGCCGGTGGTGCGGTTGTCGAGGATCAGGACGGTGACGTTGCCCCGGTTGTAGACGATGTCCAGCAGGCCCTGCATGCCCATGTGCAGGAAGGTGGAATCGCCGATCACCGCGACCACGGCCTTGTCCTTGGTCTCTTCCGTGCGGGCCTTGTCCATGCCGAGCGCGATGCCCATGGAGGCGCCCATGGAGATGGTGCTGTCCAGCGCGTTCCACGGATGGCCGGCGCCCAGGGTGTAGCAGCCGATATCGCCCGAGATCTGGACGTTCTTGCGCATGCGGGCCAGCGAGTAATACACGCCCATATGGGGACAGGCGGCGCACATGGTCGGCGGCCGGGGGAAGGGATCGAACTTGGGGTAGGTGGTGGTGGGCGGCAGCGGCTCACCCAGGAAGGTCTTGATGGCCGGAATCAGCACGTTGGGAGTCAGCTCGCCCAGACGGGGCAGCAGGTCCTTGCCGTGAATGGCCTGCAGGCCGGCGGCCTTCAGCTCCTGCTCCATCAGCGGCTCGGTCTCTTCGACCACCACCAGATGCTCCACCTGCGCGGCCAGCTTTTCCACCAGGGCCACGGGCACCGGATAGGTGAAGCCCAGCTTCAGCACCGGGGCGTCGGGGAAGCTCTCGCGCACATGCATATAGGCGGGGCCCGAGGTGACGAAGCCCACCCGCTTGTCCGGGCCGTCGTCCAGGAAGTTCATGGGCGAGGCCTCGGCCAGCGCCTGCAGCTTGCCTTCGCGGGCGATCTGGGCGGGCAGCAGGCCCTTGGCATTGGCGGGCGTCATCACCCAGCGGCGCGCGTCGGACTTGAAGCCGCCGATATCGTGGGCGACCTTCTCGCCCACCTGCACCACCGCCTTGACGTGACAGACGCGGGTGGTCAGACGCAGGATGACGGGCGTGTTGTAAGCCTCCGACAGCTCGAAGGCGTACTTGGCCATCTCGTAGGCTTCCTGGGAATCAGCGGGCTCGAGCACCGGCACATGGGCGAAGCGGCCCCAGAAGCGCGAATCCTGCTCGTTCTGGGAGGACGACATGCCCACGTCGTCGGCCACGGCGATCACCAGGCCGCCGATCACGCCGGCCACGGTCACCGTCATGAAGGCATCCGAGGCGACGTTGAGACCCACATGCTTCATGGCGCAGAACGAGCGCGCCCCCGACATGGAGCCGCCGATGGCCACTTCCATGGCCACCTTCTCGTTCACCGACCATTCGGCGTAAAGATCGGGATAGAGCGACAGGCTCTCCAGAATCTCGGTCGAGGGGGTGCCGGGATAGGCGGCGGCCACCTTGGCGCCGGCCTCCCACACGCCCCGGGCGATGGCATCGTTACCCGACAACAAAATCCGCGATTGCGGCTTGGCCTGAACGGCAGCGGACATGAACAGCTCCTCACGCTCTCCGGTATCATCCGCGGAGGCGGGGGCTTGCCCTCTCTTGGCCGCGGAAAAGGCTGGAGCCTAACACCGTCGGGGGCTTCACCGGAAGCAGAATGCACATCCATTTTACGGGATTACGTTACGAAACGATACTCGAAACAAGATTTAGTGTATCATTTCCACCGGCCGTCGGTGGTCAACAGATCCAGATGCTCCACGGCGATGGCGTGCACCGCCCTGGCGGCAAGGGACAGGGGGCGTCCCAGGGCGTGGGCCAGGGAGATGGTGCGTTCGATTTCCGGGCCGACGATGGGCAGGGCGTCCAGGTTCGCCGCTTCGGCGCCGAAACGGGCATAGCGCTCGGACAGCACGGTATAGCCGGCCCCGGCGGCGACCAGGGCCTTGATCTGGTCCAGGGCGTCGATCTCGATCACCACGCTGGGCTCGGTCCCCAGGGCGCGTCCGGCCCGTTCCACCTCGGCCCGCACCCCGTGGGGGCGGCCGGGCAGGATCAGCGGCAGGGCGAGGACGTGGGCCAGGTCCATGTCGCGACGGCCATTCAGCAGCGGATCGTCCTTGGGGCCCACCAGGGCCAGGCGCTCGCGGGCGATGAAGCGGGTGGCGAGGCCCGCCGGATGTTCCGAGCCGAACACCAGGGCCATGTCCACCGAGCCCGACAGCACCCATTCCAGCATGTGGCCGGACAGGCCCTCCACCACCCGCAGATGGATGGAGGGGTGAAGGCGACGCACCGCCAGGGCCAGGGGCACGGTCAGCATGGGACCCAGCGAGGTGGGAATGCCGATCACCGCCGGACCGGCCGGGGCCGCTTCCAGGCCCCGGATCTCGTCCTTCAGGTTGGCCATGCGCTCGACCAGCACTCCGGCGCGCACGGCGAGGCGCAGGCCGCTCTCGGTGGGCACCACGCCGCGCGCCGTGCGGTGCACCAGCGGACAGCCGAACTCCTCCTCCAGCCGCTTCAGGTGCAGGCTCAGCGCCGGCTGGGCCACGTGCAGCGCCTCGGCCGCCTTGGTCAGCGAGCCGTGTTCGACGATGCCTAAGAAATAGCGGAGCTGGCGGATATCCATGGTTCTGCATGCCCTCAGTCGCCGGGCGTCCACCTCCGGCGGACTTGGCTCTCGCGGCATAAGCCGCGGCGGCCCTTGGCCTTGCCGTCATTCGGCGGGACGAATGACGGACATATAATGAAACGTTATGACATCCATAGAAAAGATATTTTTCTCATAATGGCTCCCATGGGCCATGGTGCGCCCAGTGCCATTCATCATCGTATGGGAGACATACCGTGCAGCATTTCAAGTGGGACGACCCCTTTCTCCTGGAAGACCAGCTTTCCGAAGACGAGAAGCTGATCCGCGACTCGGCGCACGCCTATTGCCAGGAGAAGCTTCAGCCGCGCGTGATGAAGGCGTTCCGCGACGAGACCTTCGACCGCGAGATCATGAACGAGATGGGCGAGATGGGCCTGCTTGGCCCCACCATCCCCGAGGAATACGGCGGGCCGGGCGTCAACCACGTGGCCTACGGCCTGATCTCCCGCGAAGTGGAGCGGGTGGATTCCGGCTATCGCTCGGCCATGAGCGTGCAGTCGTCGCTGGTGATGCACCCCATCTTCAGCTACGGCACCGAGGAGCAGAAGAAGAAGTATCTGCCCCGTCTGGCCACCGGCGAGATCATCGGCTGTTTCGGCCTGACCGAGCCCGACGCCGGCTCCGATCCGGGCGGCATGCGCACCCGCGCCAAGAAGGTGGACGGCGGCTATCTGCTGACCGGTTCCAAGATGTGGATCACCAATTCCCCCATCTCGGACATCGCCATCGTCTGGGCCAAGTCCGACGCCCATGAGGGCAAGATCAAGGGCTTCATCGTCGAGAAGGGTATCAAGGGCTTCACCACGCCGAAGATCGAGGGCAAGCTCTCCTTGCGTGCCTCCATCACCGGCGAGATCGTGTTGGACGAGGCTTTCGTCCCCGACGAGGCGCTGATGCCCAACGCGTCCGGCCTGGGTGGTCCGTTCGGCTGCCTCAACAAGGCCCGCTACGGCATCGCCTGGGGCGTCATCGGCGCCGCCGAGTTCTGCTGGCACGCGGCGCGCCAGTACATGCTGGACCGCAAGCAGTTCGGCCGCCCCCTGGCCGCCAACCAGATCCCCCAGCTGAAGCTGGCCAACATGATGACCGAGATCACCCTGGGCCTGCAGGCCTGCGTGCGCGTCGGCCGCATGATGGACGACCACACCTGGGCGCCCGAGGCCGTGTCGCTGATCAAGCGCAACAACTGCGGCAAGGCGCTGGACATCGCCCGCATGGCCCGCGACATGCACGGCGGCAACGGCATCTCGGAAGAGTTCCACGTCATCCGCCACATGGTGAATCTGGAGACCGTGAACACCTACGAAGGTGCCCACGACGTCCATGCCCTGATCCTGGGTCGGGCCATGACCGGCATCCAGGCGTTCTCCTGAACCTGAAGCCACGATACCGGCCGGGCAGCGATGCCCGGCCGAACTTCAAGAGGGTGATGCAGTCATGAAGGTGTTGGTCGCGATCAAGCGTGTGATCGATTACAACGTGAAGATTCGGGTGAAGTCGGACGGTTCGGGCGTCGAGACCCAGAACGTGAAGTTCTCCATGAACCCGTTCGACGAGATCGCGGTTGAGGAGGCGGTTCGCCTCAAGGAAGCGGGCAAGGCCACGGAAGTGGTGGTGGTCTCCATCGGCCCGGCCGCCGCGTCGGAGACGCTGCGCACGGCGCTGGCCATGGGCGCCGACCGTGGCGTGCTGGTCCAGACCGATGACGAGGTCCAGCCCCTGGGCGTGGCCAAGGTCTTGAAGGCGCTGGTGGCCAAGGAGGCTCCCGGGCTGATCATCCTGGGCAAGCAGGCCATCGACGACGATTCCAACCAGACCGGCCAGATGCTGGCGGCGCTGCTGGGCTGTGCCCAGGGCACCTTCGCCAGCAAGGTGGAGATCGGCGCCGATGCCATCACCGTCACCCGCGAGGTGGACGGCGGGCTGGAGACGGTGTCGCTGAAGCTGCCGGCGGTGGTGACCACCGACCTGCGCCTCAACGAGCCGCGCTATGCCTCGCTGCCCAACATCATGAAGGCCAAGAAGAAGCCCATCGACACGGTGTCGCCGGCCGATCTGGGCGTCGACGTGGCGCCGCGCCTAGTGACGCTGTCGGTGGCCGAGCCGCCCAAGCGCAGCGCCGGCATCAAGGTGGCCGACGTGGCCGCCCTGGTCGACAAGCTGAAGAACGAAGCCAAGGTGATCTGACGGCACGACCGGGCGATTGCCCGGACCCATTTGGGGCGATGCCCCAAACCCCCCTTGAATTCAAAAGGGGTCCGGGGTCTTCCCCGGTCGGGGTGCGGGGCGGAAGCCCCGACGTGGCCAGGACAAGGAACGAAAAGACATGACCATTCTGGTTATCGCGGAACATGAAGGCGGCGCTCTCAAATCCGCCACGCTGAACACCGTTTCCGCCGCTTCCAAGATCGGCGGCGACGTGCATGTGCTGGTGGCCGGCTCGGGCATCGGCGCGGTGGCCGAGGCCGCCGCCAAGGTGGCGGGCGTCGCCAAGGTGCTGTCGGCCGACGCCGCCCTTTACGCCAACCATCTGGCCGAGCCGCTGGCCGCCCTGGTGGTGAGTCTTGCCGGGTCCTATTCCCACATCCTGGCCCCGGCCACCACGGGGGGCAAGAACGTGGCGCCCCGCGTCGCCGCCCTGCTGGACGTGGCGCAGATCTCCGAGATCACCGCCGTGGTGTCGCCCGATACCTTCGTGCGGCCGATCTATGCCGGCAACGCCCTGGCCACCGTGCAGTCCAAGGACGCGGTCAAGGTGATCACCGTGCGCGGCACCGGCTTCGAGGCCGCCAAGGCCGAGGGCGGCTCCGCCGCCGTGGAAGCCGTGTCGGCCGCCGCCGATCCGGCCCTGTCGTCCTTCGTCGGCAGCCAGCTGTCCAAGTCCGAGCGTCCGGAACTGACCTCGGCCCGGATCATCATCTCGGGCGGTCGCGGCATGCAGTCGGGCGACAACTTCCACCTGCTGGAAGCCGTGGCCGACAAGCTGGGCGCCGCAGTCGGTGCCTCGCGCGCCGCCGTGGACGCCGGCTTCGTGCCCAACGACTTCCAGGTGGGCCAGACCGGCAAGATCGTCGCGCCCGACCTCTACATCGCCGTCGGCATCTCGGGCGCCATCCAGCACCTGGCCGGCATGAAGGATTCCAAGGTCATCGTCGCCATCAACAAGGACGAAGAGGCCCCCATCTTCCAGGTCGCCGATTACGGCCTGGTCGCGGATCTCTTCAAGGTGTTGCCGGAATTCACCGCGGCCCTCCAGTCTCCCTGAGGCCGCTGACTGGCGGGGGCGGGCCCGGCACAGGCCCGCCCCCGCATTTTCTTGACGTATCCCGAATCGCCGGCGTTCAGGCCAGCAATCGCGCTCCCATCCGCCGGGCAATGTCGGCCAGCCTGTCCCGCATCTCGTCGGGCAGACCGCTGGCCCGGACCAGCGGCACGCCGGCCCGAAGCGCCGCCAGAACCGCCCCCGGGGCATCGCCGCAATCCAGCACCGCCTCCATTTCCCGCTGGGGAAACTCCTCGGCCAGAAGACGGGTCAGGGCCAGCCACCAGCCGATTCCGTGCTGCCCGGCGGCGCCGGGGGGGCTTTGCAGTCTGACCGGTCGGTCAGGATCGGCAGCCCGCAGCGCGGTGCGGGCCTGATCCAGGGACTGGACGGTGACCGGCGTCACGGATTGGGCGAGATGGGGCGGCCGGGGCTGGTGAAGGCCACCGACTGGGTGCCGAAGAAATAGGCGTTGACCGTCTCGATGACCGGTGGGTTGACCGGTCGGTCGGATGTCCACTCCACCACGAAATTGGCTCCGCTGCCGCCGCTCTTGTCCCTGTGTTCCACGAACAGCTCGCTCGATCCCATGGGGGCCAGGGTCAGCGGCTTGGTCAGGTAGTCGCGCAGCATCTTGCCGTCGGTGTCGTAATAGCGTGCCGCCCTGATGGTGATGGGGTGGCTGGGGTCGGCATTGCGCAGGCTGAGCATGGAGGACAGCAGCAGTTCGGACGGCTTGCTCCGTCCGTCGAGATTGCCGTGGGAGATGTGGGAATAGACCGGCACGTAGAGGGTCTGGCCCTTGGACAGTGGCAGCGGCGGCTCCGCCTGGGCCGCCGAAGACATGACCGCCGGGGAGGCGAGAATCGCGGCGGCGAACAGGGCGGCCTTCAGGGCGGAGCGCATGGATTCCATCCTTCATGAGAATCAGGTTGGAAGAGGGTATCGTCTGGCTTGGCCCCGATCAACCCAGCCTTTGTTGACTCCTTTGCCCTTCGGCCATACCTTCGACGTCGATTCCGGAACATGGGGATGGATCGTGGAACAGCGTCAGGGGCAGAGCTTGCAACGCACCGAAGAGGCCATGCGCCGCCTGGGCGCCGCCATCGACCGTCTCGAATCCGCTTCGGCCCGGGTGGGGGCCGGCGATCTGCTGCTGGCCGGCGAGCTGCGCGGCGCCCGCGACGATTACGCCAAGCTGGAGGAAACCACCCGCGTGGTCTCCACCCGCCTGGACGCCACTATCGACCGCTTGCGCGACCTGCTGGAGGACTGAGCCGTGGCTGTCGTCAACGTCACCATCAACGGCCGGGTCTACGACATCGCCTGCGACGATTCCCAGGTGGCCCGGGTCCACGTCCTGGGGCGCGAGGTGGATGCCCGTGCCCAGCACCTGCTGTCCTCGGTGGGGGCGGTCAGCGATACCCGCCTGCTGGTCATGGTCGGCCTGCTGCTGGCCGACGAACTGGCCGAGGCCCGGGAGGAGCTGTCCAAGATCGGCACCGAGGTGGGCGCCGCCGCCGAGGGCGACACCAAGCTGGCCGGGCTGATCGATTCGCTGACGCGCCGCATCGAAGCCATTGCGATGCGCCTGGAAAGGGCCTAGCTTCAGGGATGGAGCGGTCTGCTGCGCGGTGCGTCAGGCAGCCAACGTCCCTGGGGCCAATATCTTCCTCTCGGGGGCTGTCCCTGCCGGAGCCCTGGTTCCGGTATATGGCCACCCACCTGCGTAAGCAGGCCACGGAGGACTTGCAGGCCAACGGCCGAGGCGGCGCCGCTCCACTGATGCCATGACCGAGATTTCCCCCGCGCCCAGCAAGATGGAATTGCGACGGATCGCCCGCCACACGCGGCGTGAGGCGGCGGTGCGCGGCCCGGCCGCGGCCCGGGCCCTGGCGGGGCTGGCCGATGCCCTGGGACTGGCCCCTGCAATGGTGGTAGCGGGGTATTGGCCGCTGGGCGACGAGATTGACCCGCGGCCCCTGATGGATGCGCTGGCGGCGCGCGGCCATGTACTGGCCCTGCCCACCGTGACCCAAAGCGGCGGCATCCTGGAATTCCGCCCGTGGAGCCCCGGAGAGGCGCTGGAGCCCGGCCCCCACGGCACATGGCACCCCGTCGCCCGCCCCCCCGTCGGTCCGCAAGTCCTGCTGGTGCCGCTACTGGCCTTCGATACAAGGGGGTTCCGTCTGGGCTATGGCGGCGGCTACTATGACCGGACCTTGGGCCAGTTGCGCCGGGATGGCGCGGTGTGCGCCATCGGGCTGGCCTTCGCCGCCCAGGAGGTGGACACTGTTCCCACCGACCCCTGGGATATCGCTTTGGATCTCATAGCCACGGAGCATGGCGTGATCGTGACGGCCGCTAAATGAGACTTCTGTACATGGGTGACGTGGTCGGCCGTTCGGGCCGCGACGTGATCGTCGGGCGCATGGCCGAGATCAAGAACCGCCTTTCCCCCGACTTCATCGTCGTCAATGGCGAGAACGCCGCCCACGGCTTCGGCATCACGCCCAAGATCTGCGAGGATTTTTTCGCCGTCGGGGTGGATGTGGTGACCCTGGGCAACCACACCTGGGACCAGCGCGAGATCATCCCCTTCCTGGATGGCGAGGCCCGCGTGCTGCGGCCGCTCAACTACCCTTCCGGCACGCCGGGTCACGGAACCGGGGTCTTTGCGGGTCCCCGCGGGCGCAAGGTGATGGTGGTTCAGGTCATGGGCCGGCTGTTCATGGACCCTCTGGACGACCCCTTCACCGCGCTGGACTCCGTGCTGGCCAAGGCCCGCATGGGCGCCGGCGGCGTCGATGCCATCATCGTTGATGTCCACGCCGAGGCGTCCAGCGAGAAGATGGCGCTGGGGCACCTCTCGGACGGGCGGGCCAGTCTGGTGGTGGGCAGCCATTCCCACGTGCCGACCGCCGATTGCCAGATCCTGGCCAAGGGCACCGCCTACCAGACCGACGCGGGCATGTGCGGCGACTATGATTCGGTGATCGGCATGAAGAAGGATGCCGCCATCTTCAAGTTCGTGCGCAAGATCCCGGGCGAGCGCCTGTCGCCGGCCGAGGGGCCGGGGACCCTGTGCGCGGTGATGGTGGAAACCGACGACCGCACCGGCCTGGCCCGGCGCGTCGCGCCGCTGCGCCTGGGCGGACGCCTGGCGGAGTGTTGGCCCGACTGGTGAAAGCTTTCGGTCAGGGGGATGTCTATATGGTCCGGCACCGTTTTGCCGAACATGAGGAGGGACGATGATCATGCTGCGTCTGATGGGTTTGCTGGTCGTGTCCTTGCTTCTGGTGGTTCAGCCGGCCCGGGCGGGCGATGGCCCGGCGGCCGAGGCCCTGGTCAAGCAGGCCGTCGCGGATGCGACGGCGGCCTTTGCCGGCGGGCCGTTTAGCCGCGAGGTCAGCCGCGACAAGGTCTCCGCCCTGGTGTCCAAATACGGCGACATCGCCTATGAATCCGAACTGATTCTCGGCCGCTACTGGCGCAAGGCGACCGAGCCGCAGAAGGATAGCTTCGTCTCTCTGCTGATCCCGTTCTTCGTCGCCACCTATGCCGAGCTGATCGACAACAAGTCGGGCTCGACCCAGGTGTTGTTTCTGGGCAGCGAGGAGATGGCCGATGGCGTGGTGGTCAAGGCCCGCATCATGCAACCGGCCGAGGAGGGCGTCGACCTGTCCTTCGTCATCTCGCGCAGCCCGGCGGGCAAGCTGGTGATTTCCGACGCCATCGCCGAGGGGGTGGGGCTGGTCACCACCATCCGCTCTGACTTCACCTCCGTGGTCAGGGGGGCGGGCGGCAATCTCGACGTGCTGCTTGACGCCATGCGCAAGAAGATCGCCATGGTCCCGGCCGCCGGCCGCTGATCCTCGCTTTTTTTCGAGCCGATCCCGGGAGACATGCCGCGTTGGCGGCGTGATGCCTGTTGCTTTGCCACAACATGTGGTATAGGCACCGGTCGATCTTCATTTCATCGGGATTTGGTGGCGGAAAATGGCCGGGCATTCACAGTTCAAGAACATCATGCATCGCAAGGGCGCGCAGGACGCCAAGCGTGCCAAGGTCTTCACCAAGCTGATCCGCGAACTGACGGTTTCGGCCAAATCCGGCATGCCTGACCCGGCGGCCAATCCACGCCTGCGCGCCGCCATCGTCGCCGCCCGCGCCGCCAACATGTCCAAGGACACCATGGACCGCGCCATCAAGCGCGGTGCCGGCGGCGAGGACGGCACCAATTACGAGGAAGTGCGTTACGAGGGCTATGGCCCCGGCTCGGTGGCCATCATCGTCGAGGGCCTGACCGACAACCGCAATCGCACCGCCACCGAGGTGCGGACCGCCTTCAACAAGAACGGCGGCGCGCTGGGCGAGACCAATTCCGTGTCGTTCATGTTCGACCGGGTGGGCGCCATCCGCTACCCGGCCTCCGCCGCCGGGGCCGAGGCCATGTTCGAAGGGGCGCTCGACGCCGGTGCGGACAATGTGGAATCCGACGAGGACGGCCACGAGATCACGTGCGCCCCCGACGACCTGGGCGCGGTGCGCGACGCCCTGGAAGCCAAGTTCGGCACGCCGGAATACGCCCGTCTCGACTGGAAGCCCCAGACCACGGTGCCGGTGGCCGACGAGGAGACCGCCCGGACCCTGCTGAAACTGCTGGACACCCTGGAGGACAACGACGACGTCCAGCGGGTCCAGGCCAATTTCGAGATCCCCGACGACATCATGGAAAAGCTCGGCTGATGAGAATCCTGGGGCTTGATCCTGGGTTGCGCAATACCGGCTGGGGCATCATCGATGCGGTCGACAACCGTCTGCGCCATGTGGCCGACGGAGTGATCCGTCCCGATGCCTCCGCCGCTTTGGCCGAGCGCCTGGTTCAGCTCCATGACGGCATCATGGCGGTGATCGCCGATTTCTCCCCCGACGAGGCGGCGGTGGAGGAGACTTTCGTCAACATGAACCCCGCCAGCACCCTGAAGCTGGGCCAGGCCCGGGGCGTGGTGCTGCTGGTTCCCGCCAAATCCGGCCTGCCGGTGGGCGAATACGCCGCCACCCTGGTCAAGCAATCGGTGGTGGGAACCGGGCGCGCCGCCAAGGAACAGGTGGGCATGATGGTCAAGACCTTGCTGCCCGGCTGTTTGGCCGCCACGGCCGATGCCGCCGATGCCCTGGCGGTGGCCATCTGCCACGCCCATCACCGGGGCACGCAGCAGAAGCTGGCGCGGGCGGTGGCGCGATGATCGCCAAGCTGAAGGGCCTGATCGATTCCCTCGGCGACGACTGGGCCGTGGTGGATTGCAACGGCGTCGGCTATCTGGTGGCCTGCTCGTCCAAGACCCTGGCGCGGCTGGAGACCGGCACCGCCGCCGCCCTGTTCGTCGAGACCCAGGTGCGGGAAGACGCCATCTCGCTGTTCGGCTTTTTGGAAACCGGCGAGCGCGACTGGTTCCGGCTGCTGACCACGGTGCAGGGGGTTGGGGCCAAGGTAGCCCTGGCCATTCTGTCGGTGGCCTCGCCGGACCAGCTGCTGCAGATCATCGCGGCCCAGGACAAGGCCGGGCTGACCCGGGCCAACGGCGTCGGGCCGAAACTGGCGGTGCGTATCCTCACCGAGTTGAAGGACAAGGCCGGCAAGATCGCCCTGGGGGGCTTCTCTCCCGGTGGGATCAAGGACGCGCTGTCGGCTTCGGCGCCGCTGCCCGCCGCCTCGGGCCGCATGGAGGACGCCGTCTCCGCCCTGGTCAATCTGGGCTACAAGCGCCTGGAGGCCTTCCAGGCGGTGGGCGAGACCGCCCGCGAGCTGGGGGACGAGGCGGACTCGTCCGCCCTGATCCGCGCCGCCCTGAAGCACCTGGGCAAGGGGCTGCTGGGATGAGGCGGCAGGCATCCGCCATCCTCGGGGCTTCCGCCCCGGTCCCCGACCGGGAGGCCATGCCTCCCCGTCCCACCCTTGGCTTGAAAGTGAAGGGGGTATGGGGCATCGCCCCATGCGGGCCCGGGCGGCAGCCCGAGTCCGTCGGCTCTGCGTTTCCGGCGATTGAGGGGCATGTGACCGACGAGCGCCGCGAGGAGTTGCGGCCAAGGGCCGGCGCGGCTTATGCCGCGAAAGCCAAGCGAGCCGCAGGTGAGCGCCCGGCGATTGAGGGGCATGTGACATGACCTCCCGCGTGGTCTCGCCCGAGCAGAACCCCAATGATGCCGAGATGTCGCTGCGGCCGCAGTCGCTGGACGATTTCGTCGGCCAGCGCCAGGTGTGCGAGAACCTGAAGGTGTTCATCAGCGCCGCCAGGGCGCGGGGCGAGGCTCTGGATCACGTGCTGTTCCACGGCCCGCCCGGCCTGGGCAAGACCACTCTGGCGCAGATCATGGCTCGCGAACTGGGAGTAGGCTTTCGCGCCACCTCGGGTCCGGTGATCCAGCGGGCGGGCGATCTGGCCGCCTTGCTGACCAATCTCGAGCCCCGTGACGTTCTGTTCATCGACGAGATCCATCGCCTTAATCCTGCCATAGAGGAAGTTCTCTATCCTGCGATGGAGGATTTTCAGTTGGATCTGATCATCGGCGAAGGTCCGGCGGCCCGTTCGGTCCGCATCGAGCTTCCCCCCTTCACCCTGGTGGGGGCGACCACCCGTTCGGGGCTGCTGACCACGCCACTGCGGGAACGCTTCGGCATTCCCTGCCGCATGAATTTCTACGAGCCGGCCGAGCTGGAGGCCATCGTGTCGCGTGGCGCCCGTGTGCTGGGCTTCGCCCTGACCCCCGATGGCGCCGCCGAGGTGGCTCGCCGCTCCCGGGGCACGCCCCGCGTCGCTGGGCGTCTGCTGCGCCGGGTGCGCGACTTCGCCGTCGTGGCCGGGCGCTCGCCGGTGGACGCCCTGGTGGCCGATGCCGCCTTGAACCGGCTGGAGGTGGACCGCATCGGCCTGGATGCCATGGATCGCCGCTATCTGCGCTGCATCGCCGAGAATTACGGCGGCGGGCCGGTGGGGGTGGAAACCCTGGCCGCCGCGCTGTCGGAAAGCCGCGACACCCTGGAAGAGGTGGTCGAGCCCTATCTGCTGCAGCAGGGCATGATCCAGCGCACGCCGCGTGGCCGCATGCTGTCGGCCTCCGGCTTCAAGCATATCGGCCTCAATCCCCCCAAGGATCTGCTGGTGCAGCTCGACCTGCTGACCCGCATGGATGAGGAGGGGGAATGATGGTGATGGCGACAGTCATCCCGACGACCAACGGGAGGAGGGATCTCATCCTGCTCCGCCATGTCGGGGTCGGCATCATCGTTCCAGGCGGAGATCCCTCGCATGCGCTCGGGATGACAGGTTGGGCGGGAGGCTGGTTGCCGTGAACGCCCATACCTTCCCCGTCCGCGTCTATTACGAGGACACCGATGCCGGCGGCATCGTGTACCACTCCAACTATCTGAAATTCGCCGAGCGGGCGCGCACCGAAATGGTGCGCGAGCTGGGCATCAGCCAGCGGGCCATGCTGGAGGATGGTGAGGGAACCGCCTTCGCGGTGCGCTCGGCCAATCTGGATTTTCGTCGCCCGGCCAAGCTGGACGATCTGCTGTCGGTGGAAACCCAGGTGATTTCCATCGGCGGTGCCAGTATAGAACTGGACCAGCGAATCGTTCGGGTGGACGACGGAACTGAATTGGTGCACCTGGAGGTGCGCCTGGGCTATATCACCCTGTCGGGCAAGCCGGCCCGCATTCCGGCGCCGGTCAGGGATTTGTTCGCGAATCGGATCAGCGAAAGGCGGTAGGTATTATGGATCCTTCTCAGGCAGTAGGGGCGGCCGGAGCGGCGGCGCAGATGGATTTGTCCATGTGGGCGCTGTTTCTGCGCGCCGATATCATTGTCAAATTCGTCATGATCGCCTTGCTCATGGCATCGTTCTGGTGCTGGGCCATCATCTTCGACAAGCTGATGAAGGTTCGCCAGCTGACCACGCGGGCCGACCAGTTCGAGGAGGCCTTCTGGTCCGGCGGCTCGCTGGAAGAGCTGTACGACCGCATCGGCTCGCGCCCGCTGGACCCCATGTCGTCCATCTTCGTGGCCGCCATGCGCGAATGGCGCCGTTCGGCCGCCAAGGGCCTGGCCGACCGCGATTCCACCCGGGCTAGCCTGCCCCAGCGCATCGACCGGGTGATGAGCGTCACCCTGGGCCGCGAGATGGAATTGCTGGAGCGTCGCCTGGGCTTCCTGGCCTCGGTGGGCTCGACGGCGCCGTTCATCGGCCTGTTCGGCACGGTGTGGGGCATCATGAACTCGTTCCAGTCCATCGCCGCGACCAAGAACACCTCGCTGGCCGTGGTGGCGCCGGGCATCGCCGAGGCGCTGTTCGCCACCGCGCTGGGCCTGGTGGCCGCCATTCCGGCGGTGATCGCCTACAACAAGATCTCCACCGACCTGGACCGCTATTCCAAGCGTCTGGAGAACTTCGCCGGTGAATTCGGCGCCATCCTGTCGCGCCAGCTCGAGGAGAAGGCCTGATGGGCGCCTCGCTGGGGAACCGCAAGGGGCACTCCCGCAAGTTCCGGCCGGTGGCCGAGATCAACGTCACCCCCATGGTCGACGTCATGCTGGTGCTGCTGGTGATCTTCATGGTCACCGCTCCCTTGCTGACCGCCGGCGTGCAGGTGGACCTGCCCAAGACCTCGTCGGCGCCTCTGAAGGGCGACGACCAGCCGCTGTCGGTGACCATCGACGCCCATGGCAAGATCTGGATTCAGGAAACCGAGGTCCAGATCGATGAACTGGCTCCCCGGCTGCAGGCCATCACCGCCCAGAAGCCCGAGACCCGCATCTTCGTGCGCGGCGACAAGGGCATCGATTACGGCCGGGTGATGGAGGTGATGGGTACGCTCGGCGCCGCCGGCTTCGCCAAGGTCGCCCTGGTCACCGAGGTCAAGGGCTCCGAGCCGGCCAAGCCGGTCAAGAAGGGGGGGCGCTAGGCTCGGATCATGGAATTGCGGCGCGAAAGCTACGTCTTCTCCGGCCTGTTGCATCTGGCGCTGTTCCTGCTGGCGGTGTTCGGCCTGCCGCAGTTCTGGCGCGAGATTCCCATGGAAGAGGCGCCCATCGTCGTCGACATCGTCCCCATCGGGGCCAAGACCAATCCGCCGCCCTTGCAGGACAACAAGCCGCAGCCCGAGCCCCAGAAGGCCGAGCCCGAGCCCCCCAAGCCGGAACCGCCCAAGCCCGAGCCGCCGAAGCCAGAGCCGCCCAAGCCGCCGCCGCCGCCCACTCCAGCGCCGCCGCCGCCTCCCACGCCCGCGCCCCCTCCGCCCAAGCCGGAGCCGGCGCCCGCGCCCATTCCCAAGCCCGAGCCCAAGCCCGAGCCCAAGCCGGAGCCGCCTCCGCCGCCCAAGCCCGAGCCGCGCCCCGAGCCGCCCAAGAAGCCCAAGGACGTCAAGGACGAGCTGGATTCGCTGCTCAAGTCGGTGGACAAGAAGAAGCCGACGCCCAAGGACGAATTGGATAAGCTTCTGAAGTCCACCGAGAAGCTCAAGCCCTCGGTGCCGGAAAACAAGACCGCCACCCAGACCGCGCCGCAATCGGTGCGCGGTTCGGCGTCGCATAACCCCAACGAGCCGGTCTCCATGACCGAGCGCGACCGCATCCGCGCTCATATCGAGCGGTTCTGGAACGTGCCGGCCGGAGCCAAGGACGCCGACAAGCTGGTGGTGATGATCAAGGTCTCGGTGCTGCCTGACGGCACGGTCACCGCCGCCGAGGTCGAACTGAACCCGGTAATGATGATGAACCCCTATTACCAGGCCGCCGCCGACAGCGCGCGCCGCGCCGTGCGCGCCGCCAGCCCGCTGCCCATTCCGGTGGACAAGTACGACCAGTTCAGGGATTTCACTTTGGCCTTCAACCCCAAGTTTGCGGCAGGGAGATGATCACCATGTCACGCATTCGCTCGCTCGCGGCGTTCGCCGTCTTCGTCATCCTCGGGGTTGCGGCGGTCTTGCCCGCCCAGGCCGAGGTGCGGATCGACATCACCCGCGGCCAGATGAAGCCGCTGCCCATCGCCATTCCCGATTTCGCCGGTGCGTCGGCCCAGGACAACCGCATGGGCGCCGACATCGCCCGGGTGGTCTCCGCCGATCTCGAACGGTCGGGCCTGTTCAAGCCCATCGATCCCAAGGCCTTCATCCAGAACGCCGCGTCCTTGCAGGCCGGACCGCGCTTCCCCGACTGGAAGGCCATCAATGCCGAGGCCCTGGTCAGCGGCAAGATCGAAAGCGGCGCCGACGGCCGTGTCCGGGTGGAGTTCCGCCTGTGGGACGTGTTCAACGAAGCCTATATGACCGGCTGGACGCTGTCCGCCTCGCCCCAGGATTGGCGCCGCCTGTCCCACAAGGTGGCCGACGCCATCTACAAGCGGGTGACCGGCGAGGACGGCTATTTCGACACCCAGATCGTCTATATCGCGGAATCCGGTCCCAAGAACGACCGCAAGAAGCGCCTGTCCATCATGGACCAGGATGGCGAGAACCACCGGTTCCTCACCGACGGCTCGGAACTGGTGCTGACGCCCCGCTTCTCGCCCAGCGCCCGCGAGATCACCTATCTGTCGTATTTCAAGGGCGTGCCCCGGGTCTACATCTTCAACCTGGACACCGGCCGGCGGGAATCGCTGGGCAATTTCCCGGGCATGACCTTCGCGCCGCGCTTCTCGCCAGACGGCAACAAGGTCGTCTTCAGCATGGCCGAGAACGGCAACACCGAAATTTACGAGATGAACCTGCTGACGCGCCAGAAGCGCCAGCTGACCATGAACCCGGCCATCGACACGGCACCCAGCTATTCGCCCGACGGCCAGCAGATCGTCTTCGAATCTGATCGTGGCGGCGGGCAGCAGATCTACACCATGAGTGCCGACGGCTCGAACCCGCAGCGCATCAGCTTCGGCGACGGCCGCTACGGCACCCCGGTATGGAGCCCGCGCGGCGATCTCATTGCTTTCACCAAGCAGAAGGGTGGGCAATTCTTCATAGGTGTCATGCGCACCGACGGCTCGGGCGAGCGCCTGCTGGCCGAGGGCTTCCTGGTGGAAGGCCCCACCTGGGCGCCCAACGGCCGGGTTCTGTCCTTCTTCCGGGAATCTCCTTCGGATGAGCGCGGTCGGGGCCAGGTGGTGCGCCTTTACACCATCGATCTGACCGGCGTGAATGAAAGAGTGCTGCTGACGCCCGTCGACGGCTCGGATCCCGCGTGGTCCCCCTTGATTCCCTAGAATTATCTTTGTATAGTCCGCGCCGATTAGGATTTAATCCGGTGACATCGGGTCCGATCGCTAACGATGTCACTGGTGGGGCGTGTCGTCCTTGATTGGGCGGCGCGTAGTCTCTAAGGTCCGATCTTATTCCATTCCCGCGTCGCATTGAGGGGGAGTCCTCAAATATGAAACTGCGTTTCCTGACCATCGTTGCCGCCGCCGCTCTGCTGGCCGCTTGCGAATCCGCTCCTTCTGACACCGGTAACACGGGTGGCACTGGCCAGACCACTCCGGCCGTCAGCTCCGGTATCGTCAAGGGCTCGAAGGAAGACTTCGTCGCCAACGTCGGTGACCGTGTGTTCTTCGACTTCGACAAGTCCAGCCTCCGCGCTGACGCCAAGGCCACCCTGGACAAGCAGGCTGCCTGGCTGAAGGCCTATCCGAACTACTCGCTGACCGTCGAAGGTCATGCCGACGAGCGCGGCACCCGTGAGTACAACCTGGCTCTGGGCGAGAAGCGTGCCAACGCCGTGGCTTCCTACCTGAAGTCTGCCGGCATTGCCGCCGCTCGCGTCAAGACCGTCTCCTACGGCAAGGAGCGCCCCGTCGCTCTGGGCTCGAACGAGGCCGCCTGGTCGCAGAACCGTCGTGGCGTGACCGTCCTGAACTAATCAGGCCGTTTACGGACGAAAAGAATGGGGCGCCCGCCCCCTGCTTCGGCAGGGGCGGGCGCCTTATTTTTGCCTGAATCGTGCTTGATGCTTTCTCACTCATCAGGGTGGGGAGAATGGCTTTGATCAGGAATAATGTGGCAGTGATCGCGCTGCTTCTGCTGGTTGCCGCCTGTGAATCGGCCCCCCAGTCCATGTCGGTGGCCTGTGTCGGCACGCCGCCAGCACTTCCGGACACCAGGTATCTGCCTGGTTCGCCTGGTGATTTTGTCACTAATATCGGTGACCGGGTCTTTTTCGATACGAACAGCTCGGCTCTTCGTTCAGATGCCCTCGCCACCCTGACCAGGCAGGCAGTCTGGTTGAGGGCCTACCCCAATTACCAATTGACCGTCGAGGGGCACGCCGATGAGCGCGGCACTCGCGAATACAATCTTGGTCTCGGTGACCGCCGCGCCCACGCGGTAAAAAGATTTCTGATCGCCCAAGGTGTGGCTCAGGCCAGGCTCAAGATAATTTCGTGGGGCAAGGAGCGTCCCGTGGCATTTGGTAGCAATGACTTGGCATGGGCGCAAAGCCGTCGGGCCGTGACCGTACTTGAGTAGGGCCGGGCGAGGGCCTGAACGAAATCAGGGGATCGCCTCTTGCCTTGCGCCCATGGGAAAGTCATTCTTCCGCATCCGTTTCGAAGATGAGGTTGGTCGTGCGCCGTTTCGTCCTTTCCACCGCCTTGTCGGCCCTGCTGATCGGCGCGGCCTTCGTGTCCCCCGCTTCGGCGCAGAGCGATACCCGCGCTCTTTACGATCGCATCGAACGTCTTGAACGCGACCTGATGACGCTCCAGTCCCAGTCGGCGCGGGGCGGCTCCACCGTGGTGCGCTCGTCCGCCAATGACGGCAGCGTCTCGGGCAGCGCCGCGTCGCGCCTGGAGGACCGGATCAACGAGCTGGAGGACGCCAACCGCTTCCTCACCGGCAAGATCGAGGAAGCCAATTTCAAGGCGGCCCAGTTGAACAAGCAGCTGGAGCGCATGCAGGCCGATATCGATCTGCGCTTCAAGGATCTGGAGGGGGGCAAGGGCGGCTCGTCCTCGTCCGCCCAGCCGCAATCCATGTCCATGCCGGCGGCTTCGGCCCCGGCCACCACGCCCAGCGGCGCGCCGGTGCTGATTCCGCCCAAGGGCGTCAAGCCAGGGGCCAACTCCGCCGACAATGACGGCCCGGCGCCGGGCCCGCAGAATCTGGGCGCCATGCCCGCCGGTGCCTTGAAGAAGGGCGAGGCCGAGGCGCAGGCCCAGGCCGCCAAGGCGCCGCCTGCCGCCCCCAAGGACGCCCAGTCCGCCTATGAGGAGGCCTATGGTCTGGCCCAGAAGGGCGATTACGACGGGGCCGAGCAGGGATTCCGGTCCTTCCTCAAGACCTATCCCAACCATCAGCTGGCCGGCAACGCCCAGTACTGGCTGGGCGACATCGCCTTCTCCCAGCGCAAGGACTTCGCCACCTCGGCCAAGCTATTCGGCGAGGCCTACAAGAAGTACCCCAAGCACACCAAGGCTCCCGACATGCTGTACAAGCTGGGCGCTTCGTTCGGCCACCTGGACATGAAGGATCAGGCGTGCCGCACCTATGCCCTGCTGTTCGCCGAGCATCCCGACATGGCCGACCGCATCAAGCGCGCCGCCACCGGGGACAAGCAGCGTTTGGGCTGCGGCAAATAGGGGGGATATCGGGCTGCCGCCCGAACCCGCTTGGGGCCTTGGACCCCAAACCCCATTCCTGAAATAAAATGGGGTCCGGGGCATTGGCCCCGGATGGGTTCGGGCGAGTGCCCGACAGGTCGGGGACACCAGAACCCATGTCCGTTCCGCCGCTTTCCTCCGACGACTTCTCCCGCCTGATGGCGCCCCTGGGGCCGTTCGAGGCCGCACCGCGTCTGGCGGTGGCGGTGTCGGGCGGCGCCGATTCCCTGGCCCTGGCCCTGCTGGCGGCGGATTGGGCGAAGGCGCGGGGCGGCGAGGTTCTGGCCTTGACCGTCGATCACCGTCTGCGCCCCGAATCCGCCGCCGAGGCGGCCCGGGTGGGGGCGTGGCTGGCCCGTGACGGCATCTCTCACCGCATTCTCGCCTGGGAGGGTGACAAGCCCGCCGCCGATCTTCAGGCGGCGGCCCGCGCGGCGCGCTATGGCCTGCTGGGCGAGGCCTGCGCCGCCGAGGGCATTCTGCATCTGGCCCTGGCCCATCATCAGGATGATCAGGCGGAGACGCTGCTGCTGCGCCTCGGCCGGGGGTCGGGGCTGGAAGGGCTGGGGGCCATGGCGGCCGAGCGTCCGACCTCCTGGGGGCGCCTGCTGCGCCCGCTGTTGCCCGTGCCGCGTGTCCGTCTGGAAGCCACCCTGCGGCACAGGGGGCAGGAGTGGACCAGCGATCCCTCCAACCGCAACCCCGCCTTCGCCCGGGTGCGGCTGCGCCATCTGGCTGGGGATCTGGCCGCCGAGGGGATGACGCCACGCCGGCTGGCCGAGACCGCCGGGCGGCTGGCCCGGGCCCAGGCGGCCGTCGATTCCATGGTGGCCGAGGCCGCCGCCCGGCATGTGACCCTGGACCCCGCCGGCTTCGGCCGGCTGCGCCCCGAGGCCCTGGCCGGATTGCCCGACGAGGTGGGGCTGCGCCTGCTGGCCGGCCTGCTGCTGAGCGTGGGCGGCGAGGCCCATACGCCGCGCCTGGAACGGCTGGAACGCCTTCACGCCACGCTGTGCGGAGGATTGGAGGCGGCGCGGACCCTGGCGGGCTGCCGCATCGTGCCCCAGGGCGATTCCGTGGTGCTGTGCCGTGAGCCCGCCCGGGTGGCGCCGCCGCTGGATCTGGTTCCGGGAAGCCGCATCCGCTGGGATGGGCGCTTCGAGGCGGTGGTGGCCGGGGACGCGCCGCCGGGCTTGCGCCTGGGGGCGCTGGGGCCCGAAGGGCGGCGCAAGGTGCTGGCGGCCATGGGACGGCAGCGGCCCGAACCGGTTCCCACCTGCGCCATTCCCACTTTACCGGCCCTTTACCATGAGCGGGGTATTCTCGCGGCGCCGCACCTCGGCTATAACCGGGAGGGTGCCGGTCGGGTCCTGGTGAGCTTGCGCGCTTCGCCGCTCCATGTTCTGACCGTTTTCGCTTGTGCCGGCGGGAATCGGCATTATCTGTAGACGACGTTGTCCGGTACAGCACTTGACGGGAAGGACGCTACCTTGAATTTTAGCAAGAACCTGGCGTTGTGGGTCATCATCGCCGTGTTGCTGGTGATGCTCTTCAATCTGTTCCAGGCGTCCTCGCCGCCGCGCGGTCCGGGCCAGACCTCCTATTCCGAATTCCTCTCCGACGTGGATCGCGGCGCTATCGCCGACGTGACCATCCAGGGCAGCGTGGTCAACGGCCACTTCACCGATGGCCGTCCCTTCACCACCTACATGCCCCAGGACGTCAATATCGTCGACAAGCTGCGCGCCCATTCCGTGCGCATCACGGCGGTGCCGCCCTCGGACGATGCTCCGACCATCTGGAGCGTGCTGGTGTCGTGGTTCCCCATGCTGCTGCTGATCGGCGTGTGGGTGTTCTTCATGCGCCAGATGCAGGGCGGCGGCGGCAAGGCCATGGGCTTCGGCAAGTCCCGCGCCCGCCTGCTGACCGAAAAGACCGGCCGCATCACCTTCGAGGATGTGGCCGGCATCGACGAGGCCAAGCAGGAGCTTGAGGAAATCGTCGAGTTCCTCAAGGACCCGCAGAAGTTCCAGCGCTTAGGGGGAAAGATCCCCAAGGGCTGCCTGCTGGTCGGCCCGCCCGGCACCGGCAAGACCCTGCTGGCCCGCGCCATCGCCGGCGAGGCCAATGTGCCGTTCTTCACCATCTCGGGCTCCGACTTCGTCGAGATGTTCGTGGGTGTCGGCGCGTCGCGTGTCCGCGACATGTTCGAGCAGGGCAAGAAGAATGCCCCCTGCATCATCTTCATCGACGAGATCGACGCGGTCGGCCGTCATCGCGGCGCCGGTCTCGGCGGCGGCAATGACGAGCGCGAGCAGACCCTGAACCAGTTGCTGGTGGAGATGGACGGCTTCGAATCCAACGAAGGCGTCATCCTGATCGCCGCCACCAACCGCCCCGACGTGCTGGACCCCGCCTTGCTGCGTCCCGGCCGCTTCGACCGCCAGGTGGTGGTGCCCAATCCCGACATCCTGGGCCGCGAGAAGATCATCAAGGTCCATATGCGCAAGGTGCCGCTGTCCCCCGACGTGGACGCCCGCATCATCGCCCGCGGCACCCCCGGCTTTTCCGGCGCCGATCTGGCCAATCTGGTCAACGAGGCGGCCCTGCTGGCGGCCCGCGCCGGCAAGCGCGTGGTGACCATGGCCGAGTTCGAGGCCGCCAAGGACAAGGTGATGATGGGCGCCGAGCGCCGCTCCATGGTGATGAGCGAGGACGAGAAGAAGCTTACCGCCTATCACGAAGCCGGCCACGCTTTGGTGATGATGCACGTGCCCGGTCACGAGCCGCTGCACAAGGTGACCATCATTCCCCGTGGCCGGGCCCTGGGCCTGACCATGTCTCTGCCCGAACGCGACCGCTATTCCCTGTCGCTCAAGCAGATCAAGGCGATGATCGCCTCGTTCTTCGGCGGCCGCGTGGCGGAAGAGATGATCTTCGGCCTGGACGCGGTGACCACCGGCGCCTCCAACGACATCCAGCGCGCCACCGATCTGTCGCGCAAGCTGGTGACCGAGTACGGCTTTTCCGAGAAGCTGGGGCCGCTGCGCTACAACGACAATCAGGAAGAGATCTTCCTGGGTCATTCGGTGACCCAGCACAAGATATCTCGGAAGCCACCGCCAGCCTGATCGATTCCGAGGTGCGGCGCTTCGTCGAGGAGGGCGAGAACACCGCCCGCGAAATCCTGGCCAAGTACCGCGCCGAACTGGAGATCATCGCCAAGGGCCTGCTGGAACTGGAGACCCTGTCCCGCGAGGATATCGACGCCCTGATCCGTGGCGAGCCCATCAGCCGCGGCGACAACGGCGACTACCGCCCCAAGGACCCGCCGCGCCGCTCCTCGGTGCCCAGCTCCGGTCCCGGCAACCGCCCCGGCTATGATCCGGAGCCGCAGCCCGGTGCCTGAGGCAGGGATCACATCGGCCTTTACCCGAAGCCCCGCTTTGCCGCGGGGCTTCGACGTATCGGCGGGCGGGCTCTACCTGCTGCCCACCGGTCTGGTGTGGGGCGAGCAGGCGGCGGCGGCGGTGATTTCCGGCAATGGCTGGCCTCTGGCCGACGGCTGGGCCGCCTTCACCGCCCTGGGCGTGGCGACCCGCCGTCCTGGGGGCGGGGCCGATCTGGCCGTGGCCTCCTTCGCCGAGGTGGTGGACTGGGCCGAGGGCGAGGACCCGGCCCTCGCTCGTCAGGTGGCCGAGACCGTCCACGCCATGGGAAGCCGGCGCAAGCCCTGGGGCGGGCTGGAGCTGGACCGGCCGCGCATCATGGGCATCGTCAACGTCACTCCCGACAGCTTCTCCGATGGTGGCGAGGTCTTCGACAGCACGGCCGCCATCGCACGCGGCTTGGCCCTGGCCGAGGCGGGGGCGACCATCATCGACCTGGGCGGCGAATCCACCCGGCCCGGCGCCGATCCGGTCAGCCCGGCGGAGGAGGCGCGGCGCGTGCTTCCCGTGGTGCGCGCCCTGGCCGAAAAGGGCCTGTGCGTCTCCATCGACACCCGCCATGCCGCCGTGATGGACGCGGCGGTCGAGGCGGGGGCGCGGATCATCAACGACGTCACCGCCCTGCTCGGCGATCCCGAGTCTCCCAAGGTGGCGGCCCGAAGCGGCGCCGATCTTTGCCTGATGCACATGCAGGGCGACGACCCGCGCACCATGCAGGCGGAGCCCCGCTATGCCTGCGCGCCACTCGACGTGTTCGACCATCTGGCCCGACGGGTCCAGGACTGCGAAGCCTGGGCATTGCCCGTCAGCGGATCTGCCTCGATCCTGGTATCGGCTTTGGCAAGACGCCCGGGCATTGTGCCCAGGTGCTGGGGAGTCTGGCTCTGCTGCACGGTCTGGGGCTGCCGCTGCTGCTGGGAGTGTCGCGCAAGAGCTTCGTGGCCCGGCTGAGCCGGGACGAGGTTGCGACGGCCCGGCTGCCCGGCACCTTGGCGGCCAATCTGGCCGGTCTGGATGCCGGGTTTCAGGTGCTGCGCGTCCACGACGTGCCCGAGACGGCCCAAGCCCTGGCCATCTGGACCGCCATGCGGAGCGGGGCTTAGCAGGCTGCGGATGGACGTCACTTCGGGGGCTTTTGCCCCCGATCCCCCAACCTGGAAGCCAGGCTTCCCGGACCCTTCTGCTTTTTAGTCCATAGAAATAAAAGGAAGCTGGAGGTTCGGAGGCTGTGCCTCCGAACGGGTCAGGGCGGTAGCCCTGCCGCGAAGCGGGGCTTTTTTACTCCCGAACGACCTTACGCCTGGTTCCGCTCCTTGGCGATCTGGCGCAGCTTGGGGACGTAGTGGCTCATGCGGTGGTCGTCGGCGATCTTGGGCAAGCGGAACCACGCCTGGGGCTTCATCAGGTTGTCCGCCAGCATGCACTTGGCCCGGGTCAGTGCCGCGGCGGTGCCGGTCTTGAGTTTGGCGGTGCCGTCGCCGCCGGTCAGCAGGCGCAGGTCCCCCACATGCTGATAGCCCACATAGCCGCTGTCCATCAGCTTGGTCTGCGGCGACATCGCATAGCGCAGCCCGCCGCTGGCTGATCAGGTAGAAGGTGTCTCCGTCCACCGGCACCTGACCGCTCCGGTCTGGCTGGCGTCCTGAATGAAATCGGCGAGATTGATCGTCTGAGTGCCCACGTGCTGCCCCTCCTGTTTGAAATCATGCCGCGCATAACAACAGCCATGCAGAGTAGAACTGGTGAGTTTGGTGGAGTCTAAGGCGAAACTATTCCGATTTGTAACGGCAACGGGGTGAAAACGCCCATCAGTTTGGCCGCTTGGAGGGCGGAAGCGCCAGGGCGATCAGCTTGACCGACTCCACATGGTGGCTGGCCGCCAGGGCGGCGAGGCTGTCGCCGGGCTCGGCATTGATACCGGCCTGACGTAGGCGGGCCAGGACATCCTCGGTGCGGCTGCCCATCACCGGCGCCAACTGGGAAATGGGGGCCTGCTCGGCCGCTCGGGCCAGGCGGGCCATGGGATTGCCCGATGGCTTTGGCGGTACCAGGGCGACGAAAGCCGCCACGCCCAAGGCGGTGATGGCCGCCAGAATGTGCAATTGGCGCTGACGCAGCATCAGGGCGAACGACCCCCGATGGCGGATCACATGCAGAATCGCCACGGCGGCAAAGCCCATGCCCAGCCATTCATGGATGGCCTCGACCGGGTCCTTGGCCAGATGAAAGAACAGGATCACTCCCGTAATCCCCACCACCACGGACAGAACGGCGGTGGCCTGGGTGGCGTAGCGGCGCAGGCCGTTGTCGAAATAGTTCATGATGCCCTCGTGCTCAACGATGAATGGATTCAGGTTAGGGCCGGGCGGTAACCCCTGTATGTCGGATTTGTATGGAAGTGTATCCGGTGGGGCGGCAATTCCCGATCGGCCGCCTCGCTTCTTGCCGGTCCGCCCCCAATTTCGTGAACAGGCAGGCTGAAGGGGTGTAGAAGCTATTTAATTCTACCATAAAGAATGCTATACTTCACATAGACCATCAATAAATGTAGCGTATTGTGACGAGTGTGTGCGAAGGAGTTATGGACTCCTGCGCTAATTTCGATTGGTTGCGCATTGATGGTCGACTCGGCTGTGTCTTGACTTTAACGGAGGCGAGAATGATCTGGCCCAATCGTGTAATTGCCGTCGCCATGGCGGCCGTCTTGGTGGGGTGTGCCCAACCTGACCAGTTCACATCCGACTTGGCGAAGTTTTCGAGTGCCGCCACCAATTTTGCGGATCGTACCGAGAGCCTTCTTGGTCGCGAGCGACCGCACGCAATTCGATCTCGAGGTGGCGCGGTCGGAATATGGCCGTTGCGGGACCCAAGCCCGGACGAGGGGGGCCTGTCCCCTGGATGGCCGCGTAATCAACACTTCGTTGCTCACTCCGGCGGACATGGCGGCGCGCAAGAGTGCCCTGTCCACCCTCAAGGCCTATGCCGCCGCCCTTTCCAAGGCCTGCGCGGCGACGCCGGGAGCCGACTTCGCGTCGGCCGTGACATCGCTTCAGCAGCAGGTGAATACGGTCGGAAGCGATGTGGCGAAGATGACCGGTAAGGGCGGAAATCTGAAGGAGCTGGAGCAGGCATCCGGTCCCATCGCGATCCTGGTGGGGACCATCGGCAAGATGGTCATCGAGCAGAAGCAGGCCGATGCCCTGATCGAAGCCATTCTGTCGGCGGAGCAACCCATAGGCCGCCTGGCAGACAACATGGATAAGGACATGGCAATCGTCCTGGCGGACATGGGCGATGGGGCGACCGGCCAATACGGTTTTGCCGTGGAAGCCTACAACGACCTGTTGCCGGCCAAGATGGCCGATCGGCAAGCCCTTCTGGCGATCGTGAAGGGTAAGGCCTCGGCGTATTACGAGTTGCGGACGATCCGCACCAGCTATTCCCAATCCATCGGCGGGTTCAAGGCCGCCGTGTCGGAACTGGCAAGCTTTGCCCGATCCAAGCGCGATCCCAAGAAATATGCCGACGTGGTCGCCGCCGTGGATGTTTTCATCAGCCGGGCCGAGGACCTGAATAAAGCCATCGGGCAAGTCCGGAAATAGCGCATGCGAATGATCTCGATCTGGGAGCGAAGAGGAGAGGGACATGGCAGACAAGGATATCGATGAGGTGGTCGCCGCTCTTTACGAGTGTTCCGGCCGTCTTTTCATCAGCAAGGAACCCGGCTCTACCGACGAGGCGATGGAGATACGGTCTGCGGCCCGCCGTCTGGGGCAGGTGGCGATTGCCAACCGGACACCGGAAGTGGAGCAGGCTGTCGGCGAGTTGAAAACGGCGACGACGACGTTGAAGAAGCGGCTGAGCGACCTCGATGCGGCGGCCGAGGCGGTTGAGCAGGCGAGGGCGGTGGCCACTCTCGTGGACCGGTTGCTGCTCATTATCGCCAGCTTCGCCTGATTTGATTTTCGAGCTGGTTGGGCGTCCTGACCCGTAGGGCAGGATGCCCAACCCTTTCTCCTTCCCTTCGCCTTTCCGGCTTGCTATCCAATCCTCCTTTCGGACGAAGGGAAGCATAACGGGATGACGCGCAAGCTGTTCGGCACCGACGGGATCAGGGGCACCGCCAACACCGACCCCATGACGGCCGAGATGGCCATGAAACTGGGCATGGCGGCGGGAAGGCACTTCACCCGCGGCGATCATCGCCACGTGGTGGTGATCGGCAAGGACACCCGTCTGTCGGGCTATCTGCTGGAGCCGGCTCTGACCGCGGGTTTCATCTCGGTGGGCATGGACGTGGTGCTGCTGGGCCCGTTGCCCACGCCGGCGGTGGCCTTGCTGACGCGGTCCATGCGCGCCGATCTCGGCGTGATGATCTCGGCGTCGCACAATCCCTATGAGGATAACGGCATCAAGCTGTTCGGCCCCGATGGCTTCAAGCTCTCCGACGAGGACGAGCTGACCATCGAGGCCTCCATGTCCAACGGACTGGAATCCTGCCGGGTGGGCTCGGACCATCTGGGCCGCGCCAAGCGCCTGGACGATGCGGCCGGGCGCTATATCGAATACGCCAAGTACACCTTCCCGCGCGGCCTGCGCCTGGACGGCCTGAAGATCGTGGTCGATTGCGCCAACGGCGCCGCCTACAAGGTGGCCCCCACCGTGCTGTGGGAACTAGGCGCCGAGGTGATTCCCGTGGCGGTGAATCCCGACGGCTTCAACATCAACAAGAATTGCGGTTCGCTGCACACCGAGACCATGCGCGAGCAGGTGGTGGCCCATGGCGCCCATCTGGGCATCGCGCTCGACGGCGACGCCGACCGGGTGGTGCTGTGCGACGAACTGGGCCACATGATCGACGGCGACCAGTTGATGGCGCTGATCGGCGATCTGTGGCACCGCTCGGGTCAGCTGAAGGGCGGCGGCATCGTCGCCACGGTGATGTCCAATTTGGGGCTGGAGCGCTTTCTGGACCAGCGGGGCCTGAAGACCATCCGCACGGCGGTGGGCGACCGCTATGTGCTGGAGCACATGCGCCGCGACGGCTTCAACGTGGGTGGCGAGCAGTCGGGCCATATCATCCTGTCGGACCATTCCACCACCGGCGACGGTTTGGTGGCGGGGTTGCAGGTGCTGGCCGCGCTGGTGCAGTCGGGCAAGCCGGCCAGCGAGATGCTGCGCCTGTTCACGCCGCTGCCCCAGGTGCTGAAGAATGTACGGGTGGCCAAGGGCTCGGTGGCCGAGGTGCTGGCCGCGCCCGCCGTCGAGGCCGCCATCCGCGATGCCGAAGCCAAGCTGGCCGGGCAGGGCCGTCTGCTGATCCGCAAGTCGGGGACCGAGCCGCTGATCCGGGTGATGGCCGAAGGCGAGGACGAGGGCCTGGTCGAGGCCTCGGTCGATGCCATCGTCGAGACCATCCGCCGGGCGGCGGGCTGAGGGCGTAAAAAAGGGGGCTTCTGCCCCCTTGCCTTGATCCCGGCTGTTAAGCCGCCGCCGTGGCGGCTTCGGGAGCGAAGCGCTCCACCACCCGGCTCATGGTCCGGGCGATGTCCGGGCACAGCCGGACTAGGCGTTCGGCTAATTCGCGGGCGCGGTCGACGTCTACCGGATGGCCGGCAACTTCCGCCTCGAGAATCTCGGCAAGCTGATCGATCTCTTCCCATCTGTACTGCATGATGTGCCTCGTGGGATGTGTAACCATGCTTTCGTATAGGCGAATATACGCACCCATATTGCGGCGCACAAGAGGGTGAACACCTTATTTTAGCTGCCGCTACAAAATGTCACCCGAATGCAGCTTATGGGTATCCCTATTAAAAATGTGTCAAAAGCATTAAATCTCTTGATTGAAGAGGGTCTTGGCCATGCGAGGAAGGGTTCTGATCGTCGCCGGTTCTGATTCGGGTGGCGGTGCCGGTATCCAGGCCGACATCAAGGCGGTGACCTGCCTGGGGGGCTTTGCCGCAACGGCGGTGACCGCCCTGACCGCCCAGAACACCCTGGGGGTGAGCGGCATCCACGAGGTGCCTCCCGATTTCGTGCGGGCGCAGATGGCGGCCGTCCTCAGCGACATCGGCGCCGACTGCATCAAGACCGGCATGCTGGCCTCGGCTGCCATCGTCGAAACGGTGGCCCTGGCGCTGGAGGAGCTGGCTCCCGCCGTGCCCCTGGTGCTTGATCCGGTGATGGTGGCCAAGGGCGGCGCCGCTTTGCTGGCCGACAGCGCCGCCGGAGCGCTGGTCAAGCGGTTGGTGCCGCGCGCCCGGCTGCTGACACCCAATATCCCCGAGGCCGAGGTGCTGTTGGGGCGCGCCATCAAGGGCGCCGACGGCATGGAGGGCGCGGCGCGGGACCTGCTGGCGTTGGGACCGAAGGCCGTGCTGCTCAAGGGCGGCCATCTGGAGGGTGACCATCTGGTGGATGTGCTGGCCGAGGCGGGGGGCGGCCTCCGCCGCTTCACCGGGCGGCGCATCGCCAGCCGTTCGACCCATGGCACCGGCTGTACCCTGGCGTCAGCCATTGCCGCCGGGCTGGCCCAGGGCTTGGGACTAGTCGAGGCGGTGGAGCGGGCCAGGGCCTATCTGGTCAGGGCCATCGAGACCGCCCCCGGCCTGGGAAGCGGCCACGGCCCCCTCAACCATGGGCACACGGTCAAGGAGTTTCAGGCATGAGCGCGCTTCCCTTCTGGCACGTGGACGCCTTTGTCGAGGACGCGCCGTTCTCCGGAAATCCGGCGGCGGTGGTGGTGCTGCCCCAATGGCCCGACGACGCCTGGATGCAGGCGGTAGCGGGTCAGAACGCCCTGTCGGAAACCGCCTTCCTGGTCAAGGAGGCGGAGGGCTGGCGGGTGCGCTGGTTCACCCCCAGGATCGAGGTGGATCTGTGCGGCCACGCCACCCTGGCCTCGGCCTGGGTGGTGCTGAACCATGTGGAGCCGGGAGAGCGGGTCGTGTTCGCCTCCAGGAGCGGGCCGCTGGCCGTCATCCGCGACGGCGATCGCCTGGTACTGGATTTTCCCGCCAACCCGCCGCGTCCCGCCGTGTTTCCCGAGGGACTCGACCGTATCCTGGGGGCTCCGGCGCGTGAGGTACTGGCCACCCGTGACCATCTGCTGTGCGTGCTCGACGATGCCGACCGTGTGTCGGCGCTGGTGCCCGACATGGCCGGGGTGGTGCAGTTGAACCGATGGGGGCTGATCGTCACCGCGCCGGGCGGCGGCGGCGTGGATTTCGTCTCGCGCTTTTTCGCCCCGCGCAAAGGCGTGGACGAGGACCCGGTGACCGGCTCGGCTCATTGCGTGCTGGCGCCCTTCTGGGCCCGGCGCCTGGACAAGGCCATGCTGACGGCGCGGCAGCTGTCTCGGCGCGGCGGCACGCTGTGGCTGGAGAACCGGGGAGAGCGGGTGCTGATCGGCGGCCGCGCGCGGCCGTTCGTTCAGGGCCAATTGATACTCTGAGGGCTGCCCCTCACCTCAGCCGTGGGCGTCCGCGGGAGGGGCGCCCAGGGTGCGGATGATGGCGCGGGTCAGGAGGTGAAAGTCCACCGGCTTGACCAACTGGTCGTTCATGCCCGCCGCGAAGCACAGGTCGCGGGCCGAGGCGAAGGCATGGGCGGTCAGCCCGATGATGGGCAATTCGTCACGGCTGAGATGGGCGCGGATGGCCCGGGTGGCGTCCAGGCCGCTCATCTGGGGCATTTCCATGTCCATGAGGATCAGGTCGGGGCGCCGGGCCGGGTCGAGAGCGCAAGGGACCACCTGGGCACCATTTTCCACCCGAATGACCTGAATGCCGTTCATGCCGAGGAATTCTGAATAGATCTCCGCCAGTTGCGGATTGTCCTCGGCCAGCAGCACGCGACGGCCGGCCAGGGCCTTGAAGTCCGGGGACAGGGCCGGTTCGGACTCGGTCGCTTCCGTCTGGGCCTGGGGGGCTCCGGCGACGCCCAGCAGGGCGGAGAAGCGAAACACGCTGCCCCGGCCGGGCTGAGATTCCACGGTGATCTCGCCGCCCATCATCTCCACCAGAGTGCGGCAGACCGACAGCCCCAGTCCGGTGCCGCCATAGCGCCGGGTGGTGCTGCCGTCGCCCTGGGTGAAGGGCTCGAAGATGGCCTCCAGCCGGTCGGCGGGAATGCCGATCCCCGAATCCGCCACTTCGCATTCCAGCAGCAGGCTGATCTCGTCGATGGGCATGGTGCGCACGGTGACGTGAACCGCGCCCCGGCTGGTGAACTTGACGGCGTTGCCCACCAGGTTGATGAGAATTTGCCCCAGCCGCAACGCGTCGCCCACCAGAAGGGCCGGGGCGTCGTCACTGTGCTGCAGCGACAGTTCCACGCCCTTTTCCTCGGCCAGGGGACGGGTCAGGTCCTCGACGTGGCCCAGCATCTCGTCCAGGGAAAACGGGGCGAGGTCCAGGGCGTACTTGCCCGCCTCGATGCGCGAGATGTCCAGGATGTCGTCGACGATGGCCAGAAGGTGCCGCCCCGCCCGGCCGACCTTGGGCAGGATCGCCCTGGCCCGGGCCAGGGTGGGCGCCATGCCGGCCAGTTGCACGAAGCCGAGAATCGAGGCGATGGGGGTGCGCAGTTCGTGGCTCATCACCGCCAGGAAGTCGGACTTGGCGCGGTTAGCGGCTTCGGCCTCGGCGCCGGCCCGGCGCAGGTCGCCGATCAGCCGCTCGTTCTCGAAGCGCAGGCGGATGGACTGGACCAGCACCCGCTCCGCCGCCCGGCACGACAGGGTCACCACCACCAGGAAGACGGCGGCCATCACCGCCAGAATGGTCATCACTCGTTCCCCCGACAGGGCGACGGGAATCACGAAGCCGGCGATGGTCGGCAGGGCGAAGGCCATCTGACCGGGGAAATAGGCCGACAGGCTGGCCAGGGAGGCGGCGGTCAGGCCGGTCAGGATGACGGCGATGAACAGGGCGTGGCCGGCGTCATGGGCGTCGAAGGCGGCCAGCCCGAAGATCAGCCACATCAGCCCCGACAGCAGCAGGTTGAAGGCCATGTAAGGCCCCCAGAAATCCGGCCGCCGGTCGCGGTCGGCCACAGTCCAGTAAAACCGCAGCATGGCCAGCCGCAGCGCCGCCACCGCCACGAAGGCTCCCGCCCACCACCAGACCATCTCGCCGGCCACCGGGGCGGCGCCCAGGGCGGCCAACAGGGCGATGGCGGTGCCGGTCAGGGCGGTGAAGGGCAGGTTGCGGGCCAGGACGCGGACCTGTTCGGCCCGCACCCTGGTATCGATGGAGGCGTCGTCAGCGCCCACGGCCCTTGACCTTGAGAGGCTTGCCGCGTCCCCTGACCGGCGGGAACCAGTCGTGAAGGCGAACCTCGGGCGGGAACACCGTCTCGCCCCGCCACCAGGCCCGCGCTGCGTCGGGCTGATGAATGACGGCTTTCAGGGCGGGGATGAAATCCACGCCGGGGCAATCGCGCCCGGCCATGTGCAGGGGATGGGCCAGCCCGAACACGGCGCCGTCGAACACGTCCTTGGGCGGCGCCTGATGCTCGGGCGAGGGAGCCGGGCCGAACAGCGGCGCGTCGAGCTTGGCATAGGTGCCCATGCACCAGCGCGCATCCGTATGATAGAGGCCCCGGCACTTGAACGGGCGGATGTCGTAGATGGCACAGGCGTTGTCTACCAGGAAGACGCAGGGCCGTCCGCCGCTCCAGGCGTCCAGCCGCCCGATCAGGGCTTCCCCCTCCGGCCGCCGAAGCAGGGCCTGGGCGATGTAGAGCACCTCGGTGGCGGTGGCGCCCACCCGCTGGTGGCAGCACCAGCCGCAGCCTTTGCCGCAGGCGGCCTTGGGCGTGCCCAATGCGAAGGCCGGAGTGGCCCGGACCTGGGCCCACAGGCCCTCGGCCAGGGCCTGGGCTTCGCCCACCGCCGCGATGGAGGCGTCGGCCCCCTTGGCCATGGCGGCGCCTACCAGGGCGCGGACCGCGTCGAACGAGGCATCGCGAACGGGCGAGGTGCCGCCCGCCGGGGCGGTCGAGGTCATGGCGCGAAGGGCGGCGGCGGCGTCGAATGGGCTGGTCATGGCGGCGAAGATAGCAAGGCCTTGCCGGGGCCGCCACCACCGGCAAGGAATATGCACGCCGGATAAATGCTTCGTTGCGAATCCATCGGCGCCCTCATACACTCCGCCCGGGCCACGGTCCCCCAACGGGCCGCGTCCCTTCTGCGAGGGAGGGTTACATCTTATGAGCGAAATTTCCAAGCCGGCTGCCAAGCCCGCCAATCCCAATTTCTCTTCCGGCCCCTGCGCCAAGCGACCCGGTTGGACGGTCGACGCGCTGAAGGACACGCCTGTCGGCCGGTCGCACCGCGCCAAGATCGGCAAGACCAAGCTGGAAGAGCTGATCAACCGCACCCGTTCCGTGCTGGGCATTCCCGCCGATTACCGCATCGGCATCGTTCCCGCCTCCGATACCGGCGCCGTCGAGATGGCCATGTGGTCGCTCCTGGGCGCCCGGGGCATCGACGCGCTGGCCTGGGAAAGCTTCGGCGAGGGCTGGGTGACCGACATCACCAAGCAGCTGAAGATCGAAGACACCCGCGTGTTCAAGGCGCCCTACGGCACCCTGCCCAATCTGGCGGAAGTCGATTGCGACCGCGACGTGGTGTTCACCTGGAACGGCACCACCGGCGGCGTGCGCATTCCCAACGGCGACTGGATCAAGTCCGACCGCAAGGGCCTGACCATCTGCGACGCGACCTCGGCCGTGTTCGCCATGGACATGCCCTGGGACAAGCTGGACGTGGTCACCTGGTCCTGGCAGAAGGTGCTGGGCGGCGAGGGTGCTCACGGCATGCTGGTGCTCAGCCCCCGCGCCGTCGAGCGGCTGGAGACCTACAAGCCGTCCTGGCCGCTGCCCAAGATATTCCGCATGACCAAGGGCGGCAAGCTGATCGAAGGCATCTTCAAGGGCGAGACCATCAACACGCCCTCGATGATCGCCGTGGAAGACCAGATCGACGCCCTGAAGTGGGCCGAGTCCATCGGCGGCCTCAAGGCCCTGATCGCCCGCTCGGAAGCCAATCTCAAGGCGGTGCAGTCCTGGTTGGACAAGTCCGCCTGGGCCGCCAATCTGGCCGACGATGCCAAGGTGCGCTCCTGCACCTCCATCTGCATGATCGTCAAGGCGCCGTTCTTCGCCAAGCTGTCGCCCGATGACCAGGCGGCGGCGGCCAAGAAGATCGTCACCCTGCTCGACAAGGAAGGGGTGGCCTACGACATCGGTGCCTACCGCGACGCTCCCGCCGGCCTTCGGGTCTGGGGCGGCGCCACGGTGGAAACCAGTGACGTGGAAAAGCTCCTGCCCTGGCTGGACTGGGCCTTCGCCCAGGTCAAGGCCGAGTTCGAGCCCAAGGTCTCCTAAGCCGAAAACACCGTGAACCGGGCGCCGCCTTTCAAAAAGGCGGCGCCCGAACTCCATGTGAGCCCTTTTCCCACTCGAGGAAGTCCAGATGCCCAAGGTTCTCATCAGCGACAAGTTGAGCCCCGCCGCCGTTCAGATCTTCAAGGATCGCGGCATCGAAACCGACGTGAAGACCGGCCTCGCTCCCGACGAGCTGAAGGCCATCATCGGCCAGTATGACGGTCTGGCCATCCGTTCCAACACCAAGGTCACCACCGAGATCCTGGCCGCCGCCACCAACCTCAAGGTTGTCGGCCGCGCCGGTATCGGCGTCGACAACGTGGACGTGCCCGCCGCCACGGCGCGCGGCATCGTGGTGATGAACACCCCCTTCGGCAATTCCATCACTACCGCCGAGCACGCCATCGCCATGATGTTCGCCCTGGCCCGCGAGATTCCCGAGGCCAATGCCAGCACCCACGCCGGCAAGTGGGAAAAGAACCGCTTCATGGGCGTCGAGCTGACCGGCAAGGTGCTGGGCATCGTCGGCTGCGGCAATATCGGCGCCATCGTCGCCGACCGCGCTCAGGGCCTGCGCATGCGCGTCATCGCCTATGACCCCTTCCTCTCCGTCGAGCGCGCCAAGGAGCTGAACGTCGAGAAGGTGGAACTGGACGAACTGTTCCCCCGCGCCGACTTCATCACGCTGCACACGCCCTTGACCGACGCCACCCGCAACATCATCGACGCCAAGGCCATGGCCAAGATGAAGAAGGGCGTGCGCATCATCAATTGCGCCCGTGGCGGCCTGGTGGTCGAGGAAGACCTGCTGGCGGCCCTGGAGTCCGGCCAGGTGGCCGGTGCCGCGCTGGACGTCTTCAAGACCGAACCCGCCAAGGAAAACGCCCTGTTCGGCAATCCCAAGGTGGTCTGCACTCCGCATCTGGGCGCCTCCACCTCCGAGGCCCAGGAAAACGTTGCCTTGCAGGTGGCCGAGCAGATGGCCGATTACCTGCTGACCGGCGCCGTCACCAACGCGCTGAACATCCCGTCGGTGTCGGCCGAGGACGCGCCCAAGCTGCGCCCCTACATGACGCTGGCCAACCAGATCGGCAGCTTCGCCGGCCAGTTGACCGAGACCGGCATCAAGGACGTGAAGATCGAGTATCTGGGCCACGTGGCCTCGCTCAACACCAAGCCGCTGACCGCCATGGTCCTCGAAGGGCTGCTCAAGCCCATGAACGAGGCCGTCAACATGGTCAACGCCCCCGTGGTGGCCAAGGAGCGCAACATCAAGGTCTCCGAGGTCAAGTCCGAGTCCGAGGGTGACTATCACACCCTGGTGCGCCTGACCGTCACCACCGACAAGCGCGAGCGTTCGGTGGCCGGCACCTTGTTCGGCGGCAACAAGGCCCGCGTGGTGGAGATCAAGGGCATCTCCATCGAGGCCGAGCTGGGCCAGAACATGCTTTATGTCACCAACCAGGACAAGCCGGGCTTCATCGGCGCCCTGGGCTCCCTGCTGGGCGCCAACGGCGTCAACATCGCCACCTTCCACCTCGGCCGTTCCGAGGCGGGCGGCGACGCCATCCTGCTGACCCAGGTGGACCAGCCGGTCTCCAACGACCTGCTGGAAAAGGTCCGGGCCCTGCCCCAGGTGGTGCAGGCCAAGTTCCTGACCTTCGCCTGATCCCGGTTCATTCCTGATACCGGCAAGGGGGGGCGCGGCGGTGACGCCGCGGCCCCCAGCTTTTTGATGCCCTTCCCCGTGTCTGGACGAAGCCGCACGCAGCATTTGGTAGGTTGAAACATATCTGTAATACAAATGGTATATTCCGCCCTGCTGCATTAGGGGCTTATACATAGGGTGTGGACATTAGGGGTAGGCACCCAGGGGGATGTAATGGCTTGGATTTTCGGTGGAAAGACGGCTGCCAAGGCCGATCTGCGGCCCATGGACGTGGCCAATGACCAGGCGCTGTCGTCGCTTCAGTCCGAGTCCATCGGGGCGGCCCTGGATCAGCTTCTGGCTGGCAAGTATCACTCCGTTCCCGCCGGCACCTGCCCCGTTACCGCCAAGATCAAGGCCCTGGCCGACCGGCTGGAATCCCAGGCGCAAGCCAATCTGAGGCTGGACGTCGGTCTTTCGGTCAACGTCAACGAGGCGGTGACCAAGGCCGCCGGCATGATGCGCGACGTGGGCGAGGTGGATCGTCGCGCCCAGGCCATTGCCGTGGCCGCCGAACAGCTGGTGTCGAGCGTGGCCGAGATCGCCAGGACCTCCAAGGCCGCCGCCGAGGATGCCGGCGCCGCCGAGAGCGTCGCCCAGGAAAGCCACGGCGCCGCCGATCAGGCCATCGGCGCCATGCAGGCCATCGCCGAGGCGGTGCAGGCCGCCGCCGGCAAGGTGGATTCCCTGGCCGAGGCCTCGGTGCAGATCGGCGACATCGTCAATCAGATCGAGGACATCGCGTCGCAGACCAACCTGCTGGCCCTGAACGCCACCATCGAGGCGGCGCGGGCGGGCGAGGCGGGCAAGGGCTTTGCGGTCGTCGCCAACGAGGTGAAGAACCTGGCCAACCAGACGGCGCGCGCCACCGTGGACATCCGGGCCCGCATTGAATCCCTGCGGGTCGAGATGGGCGAGATCGTCCGCACCATGCAGGACGGCGCCGGCGCCGTCGAGCACGGCAAGGAGGTCATCAGCGCCACCAGTGACGGCATGGGCCGCCTGTCCACCCAGGTCCAGGGCGTCTCGGTCAAGATGGCCCAGATCGCCGGCATTTTGAACCAGCAGAGCGCCGCTTCGGCCGAGGTGGCCGAGGGCGTCGGCGCCATCGCCGGCCTGTCGGCCCGCAATGTCGCCACCATCAACGACGTGGTCGAGGAGATGGACGGCGCCTCCAAGGGCATCGTCGCCGCCCTGAACGAGATGGCGGCGCTGGAGATCGACGACTTCACCCTGCATGTGGCCAAGTCCGACCACATGCTGTGGCGCAAGCGCCTTGCCGACATGGTGGTCGGGCGCGAGGTGCTCAATCCCGACGATCTGGCCGATCACACCAAATGCCGCCTGGGCAAGTGGTGCTCGACCCTCACGGATGAGAGTATCTTGCGCCATCCGGCCTACGCCGCCCTTGAAGCGCCCCACCGCGAGGTGCACCGGAACGGCATCGATGCCGCCCGCTGCTTCAAGAATGGCGACCTGGACGGGGCGCTGGCCGCCATCGCCCGCGCCGCCGAGGCCTCGGTGGGGGTGATGAAGTGCCTGGACGATCTTGGTGACCGTCGGCGCTTTTAGAGCGCCATTCCCCGGATTCCGTTTGCCCCTGGGGGCCAAACGCGATACATCGGGCATTGCCAGATAACCGAGCGGTCGTCATTGCGACGCCCGCCCTTGTTCCGGGTTGCGACACCAAGAGATGACCGAGTCCGCCAATCGGGCCCTGCTGCCCGCCGGCCTGCGCGACATGCTGCCCCCAGACGCGGAGTTCGAAGCCTCCGTCGTCCACAGCCTGATGAGCATGTTCGCCCGTCATGGCTATGATCGTGTCAAGCCGCCGCTGATCGAATTCGAGGAAAGCCTGCTGGACGGCGCGGGGGGGGGGACCTCGTCCCAGACCTTCCGGGTCATGGATCCCATGAGCCAGAAGATGATGGGCCTGCGCGCCGACATGACGCCGCAGGTGGCCCGCATCGCCGCCACCCGCCTGGGATCCCAGCCCCGGCCGCTGCGCCTGTCCTATGCCGGTCAGGTGCTGCGGGTGAAGGGCACCCAGCTGCGCCCCGAGCGGCAGTTCGGCCAGGCCGGAATCGAGCTGATCGGCTCGGATGATGCCGGCGCCGATGCCGAGGTCCTGGTGATGACCGCCGAGGCGCTCGATGATCTCGGCGTGCCCGGGGTGTCCGCCGACCTGGCCCTGCCCACCCTGGTTCCGGCGGTGTTCGCCGCCTATGGGATCAATGGCGAGACCGCCGATCGCCTGCGCGCCGCCCTCGACCACAAGGACAGCGCCACGGTTGCCGCCCAGGGCGGAGCCGCCGCGCCGCTGCTGCAGGCGCTGATCGCCGCCGCCGGTCCGGCCGCCCGCGCCCTGGCCGAGCTGTGCGCCCTGGACCTGCCCCCCGCCGCCGCCGCCGAGCGCGACCGTCTGGCCCGGGTGGTGGAACTGGCCGGTGCCGACCTGCCGTCGCTGACCCTGACGGTCGATCCGGTGGAAAATCGCGGATTCGAGTATCATACCGGCCTCAGCTTCACCCTGTTCGCCCGCAATATGGGTGCCGAACTGGGGCGCGGCGGGCGCTATCAGGGCGGAGGCGGCGAGCCGGCCACCGGCGCCACTCTGTTCATGGATTCCGTTCTGGCGGCGCTGCCCGGCCCCAAGCCGGCCAAGCGGCTGTTCGTTCCGGCGGGAACGCCCCGGGCCTGGGCCCAGGCGTTCCGCGCCCAGGGCTGGGTGACGGTGTCGGGGCTGGACCCCGCCGCCGACCCGCAAGTGGAAGCAAAGCATCAGGGCTGCAGGCATCGCCTCGGTCCCGATGGTATCGTCGAAGTCGAATAGGTTAGGGGACTTAAAGGTATGGCGAACGTGGCTGTGGTCGGCGCCCAGTGGGGCGACGAGGGCAAGGGCAAGGTCGTCGATTGGCTCTCCGAGCGCGCCGACGTGGTGGTGCGCTTCCAGGGCGGCCATAATGCCGGCCATACCCTGGTCATCAACGGGGTGACCTACAAGCTGTCGCTGCTGCCTTCGGGCGTGGTGCGCGGCAAGCTGTCCATCATCGGCAACGGCGTGGTGATCGATCCCTGGGCCTTGCTGGCCGAGATCGAGCGCATCCGCGCCCAGGGGGTGGAGATCACCCCCGAGGTGCTGAAGATCGCCGAGAACGCCTGTCTGATCCTGCCGCTGCATGCCCATCTGGACAAGGCGCGGGAAGAGGCCAGCGGCACCGCCAAGATCGGCACCACCGGCCGCGGCATCGGCCCGGCCTACGAGGACCGCGTGGGGCGTCGCGCCATCCGCGTCTGCGATCTGGCCGACGAGGCCGTGCTGAAGGCCAAGATCGCCACCCTGCTGCGCCATCACAACGCCCTGCTGCGCGGCCTGGGCGCCGCCGAGGTGGACGGGGCCGAGCTGCTGGCCAAGCTGCTGGACGTGGCGCCGAAGATCCTGCCCTTCGCCGACGTGGTCTGGCAGCATCTGGATGAGGTGCGCCACACCAGGAAGCGCGTCCTGTTCGAGGGCGCCCAGGGCGCCATGCTCGACGTCGACCACGGCACCTACCCTTATGTCACCTCGTCCAACACCGTGTCGGGCAACGCCGGCACCGGCTCGGGCGTCGGGCCGGGGCAGGTGGGCTATGTCCTGGGCATCTGCAAGGCCTACACCACCCGCGTGGGCGAGGGGCCGTTCCCCACCGAGCTGTTCGACGAGATCGGCAAGAGCATCGGCGAGCGCGGCCATGAATTCGGCACCGTCACCGGCCGTCCGCGCCGCTGCGGCTGGTTCGACGCCGTCATGGTCCGCCAGGCGGTCAAGGTGGGCGGCATCACCGGCATCGCCCTGACCAAGCTGGACGTGCTGGACGGCTTCAAGGAACTGAAGATCTGCACCGGCTACAAGCTGGATGGCAAGGTGATCAACCATTTCCCGGCCTCCATGACCGGCCAGGCCAATGTGGAGCCCATCTACGAGGTCATCGAGGGCTGGTCCCAGAGCACCCGTGGCGTGCGGTCGTGGAAGGATCTGCCCGCCACCGCCATCAAGTACATCCGTCGCATCGAGGAACTGATCGAGGCGCCGGTCGCCCTGCTGTCCACCAGCCCCGAGCGCGAGGACAGCATCCTGGTGCACGATCCCTTTGCGACTTGATTGTAGGACGGCCTTTCCGCCTTTAGACTGAGAACAGTCCGGCCCCCCACGGGGTCGGCCCATGGAAGGGGCAAATGTCGGAAATCGACGAGGCCGAGATCGAGACCGAAATCGATCCGGCCGAGGACGACGATGGCGATGACGTCAAGGTGGAGGTGGTCAAGCAGACCGGTCCGCCCGGAGTCCTGCGCGACCGCTACACCATCCGCTCCAACCAGCCCCTGCCTGAACTGTCCACGCCCTCGGCCGACGCTTTCGTCGCCGAGGATAAGCGTGATCCCAGCCGCGCCCTGTTCGGCCTGATCTGCAAGCCGGAACTGCCGCCCCGCGTCAACGCCATGCGCGCCCTGAAGGGCGTGTCGACGCCGGGCCTGATGCAGCTGGTGGAGTGGGGGCCCATGAACTGGCCCCCCGCCGGCCGCCAGTGCATGACCGTGGTCTACGAGCGCCCGGGCGGGAACCGGGTGATGGCCAACATGCGCTCGGACGTGCCGCGCATCGACGAGTACCAGATCACCAAGCGGGTGATCGAACCGCTGACCGCCGCTCTAAAGGAAATGGACGGGCGCGGCGTGCCGCACCGGTCCATCCGGCCCACCAATCTGTTCTTTTCCGACGGCAATGGCGAGCGCCTGGCCTTTGGCGACTGCGTCTGCGCTCCGCCGGCCTTCGACCAGCCCGTGCTGTTCGAGACGGTGGAATCGGGGATGTGCACTCCCATCGCCCGGGGCAGCGGCGATCATACCGAGGATTACTATTCCCTGGGCGTGACCATCGCCTTCCTGATCCTGGGGCGCAACCCGGTGGCGGGGTTGTCCGACGACGCCATCCTGGGCATGAAGATCCAGCAGGGCAGCTACAACATGCTGATCGGCGACGAACGGTTGCCGCTGCCCATGATCGAGCTGCTGCGCGGCCTGCTGTGCGATGACGGCAGCCAGCGCTGGGACGCCGAGGATCTGGATCTGTGGCTGTCGGGACGGCGCATGTCGCCCCTGCAGCCCCGGGGCGAGAAGCGCGCGGCCCGTGGCTTTCCCTTCATGGGCAAGGAGTACTTCAACGGCCGCGAACTGTCCCAGGCCATGTCCAAGAACTGGGACCAGGCCATTCCGCCGGTGGTGGAGGGCAAGCTGGAGCTGTGGCTGCGCCGTGCCGTCGAGGACAAGGACAAGGCCAATGTGGTGGCCGAGGTGGTGCGCATGGCGCTCAACTCCACCACCGACAAGAAAAGTTCCACCGACCTGATGCTGTGCAAGGTGCTGATCCTGTTGGATCAGGCGGCGCCCATTCGCTACAAGGGCTTCAACGCCATGCCCGACGGCTTCGGCTCGGCCCTGGCGGCGGTGATGGCCAGCCGGGGCGACACCAGGCTGCTGACCGAGATCATCCTGCGCGAAGTGCCGCGCCTTTGGTTCGAGATGCGCGGCGAGTACCAGCCCGATAACTCGCTGATGGAATCCAATTTCAAGGAGTTGCGCTCGTACCTGTCCCAGACCGGCATGGGCTATGGGCTGGAGCGCTGCCTGTACGAACTCAACGACGCCCTGCCGTGCCAAAGCTCGCTGCTGGGCGAGGAATACGTGGTCGAGGTCAAGGAATTGCTGCCGGCCCTGAATGTGGCGTCGTCGAAGCGTGCCGACGGCAAGCAGATCCCGGTGGATCGCCACATCGCCGCCTTCCTTGGCGCCCGCATGCGGTCCGACATCGATCGTAACCTGACCGCCCTGGGCGATCCCAACCAGAGCATTGCCATGATGGCGGCGCTCAATCTGTTCGCGGTGCTGCAATATCGCCTCGGTCCGGAATCCCTGCCCGGCCTGGCCGCCTGGGTCGGAGCCATGATCGCTCCCATCGTCCAGGGCTTCCACGGCCGGGAAAAGCGCCGGGAACTGGAAAAGGAAATTCCCCGTCTGGTGCGCAAAGGATCGGTGGTGGAGATCTACAACCTGCTGGAGAACGCCGAGGAACGCGTACGTGACGAGCAGGAATTCACCTTCGCCCAGGCCCAGTATTCGGCCGCCGAGGAGGAGATCAAACATATTTTGCTGGAAACCGAGGAGCGCAGCGCCGAGGCCGACAAGATCGGTCGCCAGACCGCGGCGGTGACCGGCATCCTTGTCGCCATGGTGACCGCCTCCATTGTGGTGATTTCGGCGGTTTTTTAGAGGTATCCATCTGATCTTGCACGCCTGCCGCATTGCCATTGGCGGGCCGTGGTGCCATGCTTCGGCCCATGGCAAAGAAAATGTCAGCGGTGGAACAGGCGCGTGCGGCGGCTGCGGCGAAGAAGAAAGCCAGCAGCGGCGGAGCGGGCATCAACAAGGGCGTGGTCCTGATGGTCCTGGCCGCCCTGGTGCCATTCTCGTTGCCGACCGTAGCCCTGGTCGGCATCGGCATGCTTCCCACCTGGCCTCCTGGGCCACCGAGAAGGGACCCAACAAATACGCCTTCCTGTGCGTCGGCGGGCTCAATTTCGCCGGTGTGTTCCCCTATCTGTTCGGCTTGTGGTTCGGTGTCCATACCCTGGACGAGTCCCTGCGCATGCTGACCGATCCCATCATGCTGATGACGGCCTATGGCTGCTCGGCTATCGGCTGGGGCATCTATGCCGCCATGCCACCCATGGTGGCCAGCTATCTCGCCGCCAGCAGCCAGCGTCGGGTGAACAACCTGAAGGCGGCTCAGAAGAAGCTGGTCGAGGATTGGGGCGACGAGGTCTCCAAGAAGGGCTGAGGGCGAGTCCCTCGAACCGTCGGGACCGGAGAGAGCTCACAAAAAACCCCCGACCATCGGCCGGGGGCTTTTTTGCGGTTCCTGGGGCCATTACGCCCGGTTCTGGGCCTCGGCCTGGGCGGAGGCGGACTTCACCGATTTCTGCAGCTTCTCGAAAGCCCGCACCTCGATCTGGCGCACCCGCTCGCGCGAGATTCCGTAGCGCTGGGACAGGTCCTCCAGGGTGGCAGGGTCTTCGGTGAGGCGGCGCTGGATCAGGATGGCCCTCTCGCGGTCGTTGAGGGCTTCCAGGGCGCTGGTCAGCATCTGCCGGCGCTGTCCAAGCTCCTCGCGCTCGCCCAGTTCGGTTTCCTGGTCCTCATGGTCATCCACCAGCCAGTCCTGCCACTCGCCCTCGCCCTCGGCGCGCACCGGCGCATTCAGGGAGTGATCGGGGCTGGACAGCCGGCGGTTCATGGTGACCACCTCGTCCTCGGTCACCTCCAGCTTGGTGGCGATCTTGGCCACGTTCTCGGCGGACATGTCGCCTTCCTCGATGGCCTGCATCTGGCCCTTGAGCTTGCGCAGGTTGAAGAACAGCTTCTTTTGCGCGGCGGTGGTGCCCATCTTTACCAGCGACCAGGAATGCAGGATGTATTCCTGGATGGCGGCGCGGATCCACCACATGGCATAGGTGGCCAGACGGAAGCCCCGTTCGGGGTCGAAGCGGCGCACCGCCTGCATCATGCCCACATTGCCTTCGCTGATCAGCTCGCCCAGCGGCAGGCCATAGCCGCGGTAGCCCATGGCGATCTTGGCCACCAGCCGCAGATGGCTGGTCACCAGCCGGTTGGCGGCCGGCAAATCTCCATGTTCGCGGAAGCGCTTGGCCAGGAGGTACTCTTCCTCCGGCGGCAGCATGGGGAATTTGCGAATGTCCTGAAGGTAGCGCGTCAGGTTGCCTTCGGGCGCGAGCGACAGACTGGAAGCGATTGCCGTCATCGTCTCATCTCCTCTTTCGGCGCGGAGGGTTTTCCCTCGTTATCGGATCGGGCCCATCACGGGGGATCCGTCGTCACCGGCTGATGAGACGATAATGTCATAGTCGCTAGCTCAAGTATAGGCGTTTTTTATAGAACCTCTAAAATCTGCATCAATGCGTTGATATCAAGTGGCATACCGCTTTCGAAGCGGACGTCATATCCTTTAGTAGGATGCGAAAAACCGAGTAGGTAGGCATGAAGGGCCTGGCGCGGGAATTGGATCAGTGCGGTCTTCACCTCAGGTGGTAGGACCACTCCTTTGTGGCCACGAATCCTGCCATAGACCGGATCGCCGACCAGGGGATGGCCCTGCGTGGTCATATGGACGCGAATCTGGTGGGTGCGTCCGGTGGCCAGGCGGCATTCCACCAGGCTGACGGCGCCGCCGGCGAAGCTTTTGAGCACGCGGTAGCGGGTCAGGGCCGGCTTGCCGCCGCTTTTCACCACCGCCATCTTCTTGCGGTCGTTGGGGTTGCGGCCGATATTGCCCTCGATCTCGCCCTGTCGGGGGCTGGGGGTGCCCCAGACCAGGGCCCAATAGGCGCGCTCCAGGGTGTGCGCGGCGAACTGGGTCGCCAGCCCGCGGTGGGCCGCGTCGGTCTTGGCGGCGACCAGCAGGCCGCTGGTGTCCTTGTCGATGCGGTGGACGATGCCGGGTCGCTTCACGCCGCCGATGCCGGCCAGGGATTCGCCGCAATGGGCCAGCAGGGCATTGACCAGGGTCTCGTCGGGATTGCCCGGCGCGGGATGGACCACCATGCCGGCCGGCTTGTCGATGACGATCAGATCCTCGTCCTCGTAGACCACGGTCAGGGCGATGTCCTGGGGCTCGGGCTGGGCCGGAGCGTCGGGGGGGACGTCCACCACGAAGCACTGGCCGGGTTTGACCCTGAGGGAGGCGTCGGATATGGTCGTCTCCTCCAGGCTGACCCGTCCGTCCTCCATCAGCCCTTTGATGCGGGTGCGTGACAGTTCGGGCAGGCGCAGAGCCAGCCAACGGTCCAGGCGGGTGCCGGCCTCCTCGGGCTCGACGGCGGGCGGGGTCAGGCGCTGGGTCACGGGCATGTCCATGGACGAACAGGGATTGAAGCGAAGATCATGAGAGCGATCAAGGGATTGGTGCTGTTCCTGGGGGTTCTGCTGCTGGCCGGCTTGGGCGTCCTTGGCTATGGGCTTTACAGCAAAGCGCCGGGGAAGGGAACGCCTTCGGCCATCGCCAGCCGGGTCGGCGCGCCTTCGGTTGCCGAATTCGGCCAACTGGCGGTCCCCATTCCCGCCGGCGCCAGGGTCGAGCAGATGGTGGTAGCTGGCGATCGGGTCGTGCTGCGCCTGTCTGGCGGCGGGCCCGAACGGATTGTGGTGCTTGATCCCGGTCTCGGCAAGGTGGCGGGCGGCTTTGTCCTGACCCCCGAACCGGCCGTCCGGTAGCGAGGCGGGGAGGGGCGGCATGCTGGTCCTCTTGGCGGAACAGATGGCCTCCATCGCCAGCGCGGCCGAAGCCGCCTGGCCGTCGGAAGGCTGCGGCCTGCTGATCGGCACGGGGCGGCGCATCGTGACCGTCACGCGGGTCATGCCGGCCTGCAATCTGCTCGAGGCCGAAGGCAATGACCGCTTCGAACTGGACCCGGCGGTGCGCTTCGCCGCCGAACGGGCGGTGCGCGGCACCGAGCTGCGGGTGGTTGGCCACTGGCACTCCCACCCCGACGGCAGCGCCAGCCCCTCGGCCACCGATCTGGCTCAGGCCTGGGAGCCCGAACTGATCTGGCTGATCGTCGGAACCGCCGCCGATGGCGCGGGCCGTCCCCAGACCGTACAGATGCGAGCCCACCGCCTGGACCGGGATGCCGGCCGGGTGTTTGCCGTCCGTATTGAAGTGGCGGAAAAAAGAGCTTGCCACGCCGCCCGCTTTCCGACATAAAGCGGGCCTCGCGCCTCGACGTCCCCATCGTCTAGAGGCCTAGGACACCGCCCTCTCACGGCGGTAACCGGGGTTCGAATCCCCGTGGGGACGCCATCGCCGATTTATTCAATAAAATCAACGACTTAAAAGATGCACCGCAAGGCGCGTTTACCATAAATGTTTACCATTTTGTTTGCCAAATCGGATGGCACTACCCTTCCATCGGCAGAAGGACCATGATCAGGCAGAATCACGCCTAATCGAGCATTAGGAATAAAGCGGAATATTGTAATAACTTGATAACAAACGATATTTTTGTCGTTTATTGCCATGTCAGTAAAGTGTGAGTCTGGCCCAAGCCGCCAACCGATTAATCCAGCCTTGAACTTGCCAACCCATATCACTAACTGATATGAACGTAGGCATGCCACATGCTGATCAGACCCTCACATATCTGCTGGATCTTGATGGTGAAGAGATCATCTACGATGACGGTTATGTCGCCCGATTCAAGGTCAAGGGGATCGAAGCGACGGCTGAAAAACCCCACGGCGTTTCGTATTCGCTGACATTCCATTCCCGCGATGGCCGCCGGTTGATGGGATACGACAACGCCCATGGCGTTGCGCATCGTGGCGGTAAGTTTGTCGAACGCCAGACCGCCTTCGACCATTGGCACCGCGACGAATCCGACGAGGGTCGGCCCTACCAGTTTGTGACCGCCGAGAAGCTGATTGCCGATTTCTTTGATGAGATCGAGCGCATCCTGAAGGAGCAACACGATGGCTGAAAAGACCAAGGTCGGCATCGCCACCCATACGGAGCTTCGTGAGCGCGCCTTGCAGATTGCTCGTGGTGAACGTCGGCGCCTGCCTGATGAACCGCAGATTTGGTTCACATCGCTCGAGTCGTTGGCAAAGGTGTTGTCGGAACCAAATCGCAGGCTGTTGCGGATTATTGATGAACAGCACCCGGCATCGCTGGCCGAGCTGGAGGTCATGAGCGGCCGTAAGGCCAGCAATCTCTCCAGAACCCTTAAAACCATGAGCCAATACGGCCTAGTCAGGCTGGTGCCAGGCAAGCGTGGCTCTGTTGCCCCCGAGGTGCTGGTACGCGGGGTTCAGATGGACTTGAGCATCGTTGGGTAATCAGCCCGTTGGCTTGGCCCATCTCGACGCAGGATAAGTGTGGGGTGCCTTCTCAGACTCCTCCGCGTCGGTGGCAGCATTTTTCGCAACAGTCGTCTTGGGTTTCCGCCCAAGGCCGATCTGGATGGCCATCTCCGAGCGCTTTTGCGAATAGTTGGGGGCGGCCATCGGGTAATCAGCGGGCAGAGACCACTTGGATCGATATGCATCGACCGACAGGCCATGCGAGGTCGACAGATGGCGCCGCAGCATCTTCTGGCGCTTCCCACATTCCAGGCAGGCGACGAAATTGGGGGTTATGGACTTTTTGATAGGTACTGCCGGGGTAGGACGATCCGCACCGACTGGGGGCGGCGCATCGGTACCGGCCAAGGCTGCGTAGGTAGCGCTGATGATCCCAGAAAGATCGCCAATGGCAACCTCGTGATTTCGCAAATAGGCCGCCACGATGCGAGCAGCAAAAGATACCTTTTGATTAGCCATTGATTGTGCCTCCTTGAGGCTTTGATCTGAAATTGTTACCGATACCAGTGACATAGCCGCAGCGACTGGTCAATCTGCAGTCTGATCGTCATGAAGCAAATGATATCATGATGAGATAAGCAAAATTATTTCAATTAGAAGCGCTTTCCTATAAAAATAAACTGATATCTTAGTATGTTGTTCAAAAATACTCACAGTCGCAAGCCGCATTTACGCTGTATTTCTAAAAGATAGTTTCCATCGAGCGATCCAATTTATTAGCATGAAGCGGAGGTCAACGTTGACCTCCCCTCCAAAATCGCCTATGTCAAAACCAATAGCTACGTCACTTTCGCTGCAGCATCAGAGAAAAGCATTCGCAACTTTGTTCTGTGTCTTTCAAGTGCGCGACAAATCTCAGCCAAAACTCCATACTTGCCATAAATAGCGTATTCGGCGTTATCTCTTATCTCCTCACATTCAATGCAATACTCGTAATTTAATTCTACCGCCGTAAGCTCCGCATCACTAAAGTCAAATCTTTCTAGATCGCCCAGATCAAGAATGCCGCCGATGATCTTGTCATTGATAATCTGGAGGTGCCCAATTACGTCATCCTGAAACTCAGCATCTCTCATCGAAAGCAAAATGCGAGAGTACTCAACTCCATAGCTGCGCTTTATTGCCAGCAACCTCTCTATATCGTCGCGACGATCTGATTTAGAGCCGCCACTTTCACGCTCCACACATCCATTACGCGCGCCTATAGCGCTATCATTTATGTGTTTAACTTTAGACCATATGTCATTAATCTTACACACAAGCTCTTCCATTTTGCGTGACGTAAGATCATCTAATCCATTAGGATCTGTAGCCCGCTCTATATGGGAGTGATTCTCGCAGAACACAGATTCCTCCTCATTAATACTGACATAGACAGCCTGTTGCTCATTGTCGTCTCTGCCTGTTAGCGTGATATTTGTACTTTTTTCTAAGTAGTTTGCTACATTCATGTTGCTCATTTTACTATCCTCTTTTTTACAATTTAATCATTGGGCCGAAAGTTGCTTTGGCCATTGCCATTAGCTCGTTGCGCCGCTTAGGATTCGGGCTAATCAGGCAGACATCCTCAGCCGTCCCCATCCATCGCTGTCCAGTGGATGCACGCCTGATGACATCGCCGCGTTTGCGAGCAGATCGAAGCAATTCAGCTGCCGCTTGATCGGTAAGTCGTATAACAATAACGTCCAGACCATCAAATAATGGCGGCGGCTTTATAACAAACAAGTCTTGATCAAGCGTCGCCATTGCGTGGCTTGCTGAGCACAATTTTGACATGTGCTTTCCTATTGTATTCGTCACACCCATTTTCACCTCCGCGTTGCTTGGGTATGACGCAACGTTAGCCCCACGTTTTGGATTTTTCGATATCTTTCGCCATCAAGATGGCGCAACAAATTGCGACGCTCGTCCCGGCGTTTCCGCAGCATTCCCAAGAATTCACTTTTGATTCTGCGCCAGGCCAAGGGCGCCAAGACAGAATTATGAGCTGAATACTGCATTCTGCCGGCGCACAAGGGGGATGAATTATTGCCGCTAGCTCGGCATGGCTGCATTCCATGGCAACTAACACTTCCAGGCAGGCATAACACAGGAAGTAAAACGAAATAATGACGGAATGTCACAGCGACAGATATCGTCCTGTGAGTTGCCTACGCATTCCGCGCCGGGCCAATCATAAGGATTGATGAGATCATGAATGATAAAGCATTAGTAATTTTTGAAATCAACGACATTGGCGTCGGCCTCCCGGAGGCCGATCTTCGAGCAATATACGAAAATATAGATGGATTTCCTCCGAACGCACTCAAGACGTCAGGTGATATCATTGATCATGTGGTGAGCGTGCATGGATATGACTTCAAACGCATGAATCGCTTTTGGATGAACCAGTTTATGGCTGCGATTGCGACATTTATTCACCACGATCAGTCCGCATACATGACAACCGAATATCGACGCACTCAGGCGACTAACAACAATAAATACAACTAATGCCGTCCTTGCCCGTGACGGCGCCAAACGAGGTGGAGATATTACGATGAATAAATATGGTCTATGCGCGTTAATTGCATTGATAAATAGATATACGCATCGTCGCCACCACCTCGCGACAACTTCCCGGCGGGAGGAGGCAAGCCTCCCGCTGGGATATCAACAGAGGTGTAACGATGAAGTATCATTTAACATTTTTTGGAAACTCTAAAGACAACATTGCTTCAATTGGCGAAGGTGCCGACTGGAACGCAGTATGTTCTTTGCTGACCACCCATACCACGACCGAGGCCAAGGACACCCTGATGGTCTGTCCCGCCCGCTTCGTTGAAGGTGGCGGAGATCCAGTCCGACGCTGTGCGGCCAATGTGGTCGAATACAGTATGCTGGGCCTGGACATAGATGGCGGCTTCAGCATTTCCGCCTTTCGATCCAAGTTCCGACCGTGGAGGTACGTGGCCTATTCAACGTATTCGCACAGGACGGCAAAAAAGAGTGGTCAGGACGCGTTTCGGGCGTTCTTCCCTTTAAACACGCCTGCACCAGCAGCAGTGTTCCGCGACATGCGTCCCGAGATCAAAACTTGGGCGGGCATCGGGGATCGGTCACAGCTTGATCTGAGTCGCGGATTTTATCTCCCAACATGTCCCGCCGATCGATTGGTCCTGGCAGAATCATGGGTCAACGATGGCCAGGTATTGGAATGGTCAGGGTGGGCAACTGCCGCAGCAGCCCGCATCGAGAGGGAAAAAGCAGCCCCGGTGGCTGACCATCAAGAGATCACCGACACAGAAAGGGAGAAACTTCTGACTAAGCTCAAGGGGCGGTATGTCGGCCAGGAGCCCCTTTGGTGGCGAATTGGCATTGCCATGGCCAGCAACGGATTCACCCTTGATGACTTCCGTGCCGTCACCCTCGGGGGTCTGATGCGGCAAAAGTCGGCCAGTGACTGCGATGCCAAGTGGCGGCACTGCCTCCAGCAGGCGCAGCACGGCAAGCAAATCTCGCTCGGCTTTTTGATCAATGTCGCCAACGGCAAGTTCGTGGGAGGTGTCGTATGAGCACCTCCATTGACGCTAAAATCCAAGACCTTACGACCCAGGCTGAACAATTGAAGGTGGCCAGGAAGACTGCGGCCCAGGCGGATAAGCAGGCTGCTGCCGCGCTACGCGAACAGCAACGGCAGGACCTTGAACGCCGAATCAAGGAGATCATCGAGCGGCAGGATTATCGCTTTATCAGGGGGCAAGGTAGCTACGTCGAACGAAGCCCAGCAGGGTGGGGATTCCTCAATAAACAGGCCTTGCAAAACAGCCACGCCGAACTCCAATCGAGTGAGGGATTTATGCTCTTCACCAAGATCTTGGAGGCGGATGGCCGCATTTACCGCGATATCACCGCCACCTTCGATCAGGCGCCGGAGGAACATCTCAATCTCATTGACCGGCGCGACTGGGTCCAGCCAAACGTCGATGATGTTCACCCATTTTTTAATTATCTCACCTGGACTTTATCCGGCGAAAAGGAGGAGGCGCAGGACCACATTGAGCATGTGATTGCTCGCAAATATCTACGGCCAGAGGATTTCACCATCCCCTGCATGGTGTTTTATCCGCAAGGAGGAATTGGCAAAAATGTCTTTGTCGACAACGTCCTTTGCACAATTTTCGGACGGCACCAAGTGGCTTCCGTCAGTACAGATAATGTATCAGGTTCGTTTAATGGCGTTATTGCTGGAAAAACGATCGTGTTTATCGACGAAAGTCAGAATGATAAGTTGGACATGGAAAAGATGAAGCGACTTGTCGGAAACCGATATGTTGTCATCAACGAAAAATTTCAGCGACCATATCAAGTTGAAAACACGGCACTATACCTAATTGGCGGAAATGATATTCGGGGTGTAATTCGAGTTGGCCATGACAATAGCGACCGCCGTTGGTCGGTAATCAAAGCATCGAGACCCATGCCAGAGGTTATTGCCGACTTGCGAGGTATCACCATCGACGAGGCAAAGTTGTGGATCTCAGAAAACATCTGGGTGACTCGAGACGCCCGCGAGGTTGGGCGCTGGCTGCACAATATTCTTGTCCGTCACCGGGACAAAGAAACTCCGAGCGCCTACCATGGCGAAGATTTCGATGAATTGGCCAGCAATCAACGGCCAGCCTGGGAAATGGTGGCCCATGAGGTTTTCGGCGATGAAGCCTTTACCTATGTGTCAGCCCCCAAATTGCACGAGATGGTGAGCATCTTCACCAAGCAGTTCTTCCCAAACTCGCGGGTTCCAAATGTCAACGATTTGCGGGCATGCGTCAGTTCTTGGCTCGGAAAGCATCCCGAGTTCGGCGTGGGTTCGGAGATCCGGAAGATTAACCTGACCAACCTCGGCGGGGATCGGACGATCTCTTCGACCAGCGCCTGGGTCCGAGGGAATGCGACCAGCTGCGAACGGGTGAATGTCGTCGAAAAATGGGTCAGCTGTGGTTCATGGATGGCAGAAGAGGATGTCATCAATCATGAACCGGAACCGATTGAGGATATGCTCAAGCGATTCAAAAATCGGGGCCTGTCCGTGGTTAGCTGATGCGGTGGCGGGGCATCAAACTGGATGCTCCGCACCATCTAAATGGGATGCCGGTGTCCCGCCCAGAGATACCCATCCATGGCCATAGCACGGCGGGTCTGCGCTCATGGTGGTCTTTCAAGCGCCTAGGCGCTACGCCCGAAAGCGGTCATTGGGGTAAGCGGTATGTTGCTGATGCCCCAATTCCAGCCGCCTACAGATACAGTATCGATTCTCGGTTCGCTGTGGGGAAGGTCGCGGAGACGATCGCTCAGGCCAGCTCGGCATAGACCCCAAGACGCTCTCGAAGGGTTTCGAGCATCTCGTCACGAATAAGATCCCTAGTGCCTTTGATCCATGCGGCGGCCAGAGGAAGTTTGTTCATGCCGTCACCGGCGGTCACTTCAAGGGGGATATAACGCACCCCGGTGACAGCCATCCGCGACGTCCAACGCGGCACGATGGCGACACCTAATGTTGGCAGCCACTAGGTTGACGATCGTCTGCTTCTCTTCCGCCAACTGGGCGATACGCGCCTGCAAACCCGCTTCGGCGAACAACTTCATGGTCAGGTCATGACTGTGCGGGCGGGATCGACGCTCGGGAACGATCAGGGGCTGGTCGGCTAGGTCCTGCACCGTCACCTTGCCGGACTCGGCCAAGGGATGGTGCTCGGGAACCGCTACAACCGCCGTCTCATGGAACAGGAACAGGAATTCGATACTCTTGTCCGGATGCTCCGGCGGGCGGACCAGGGCGAGATCGATCCGCCCGGAGAGAAGACGAGGCAACAGACGGATTGTTTTGTCCTCGGCAAGCTGGATCACGACATCGGGGCGCTTCTGGCGAAAGTCGTGAAGCAGCAGAGGGACCAAGCCAGCCGAAGCACTATCAATGGCCCCGATCCGAAGTGTCGCGGCCCGATCCCGTCCGCGCCCCCGGAATCGTTTGGCAATAGCCTCGGCCTGGGCCAGCAGGGCGCGCGCATCGTCCAAAAGAACGGCACCATCGTCGGTCAGCGCGACATTGCGGGTGGTCCGTGTCAGCAGGCGTGTGCCGAGATCTTCTTCCAGCATGCGGATATGGCGGCCCAAAGCCGACGGCAGCATGGCGAGACGCTGCGCGGCTTTGCCGAAATGAAGCTCCTCCGCCACCGCGATGAAGCACCGAAGCTGATGCAGATCCAAGAGCGGCCCTCCCAATTCGGATTGTATCACTTTTTTGTATAAACATGCGCGATTTATCGCCGCCAGACGACAAGACTACGATCACCTCCAAGATCAAGCGCGGATGTCGCGCCAAGTATCTGAAATGTTCGAGGAGGTTGAGCGTGACAAGTCAAGCGCCCGTCGAGGTCATGACCGACATCATGACCAAGTTCACGTCTTACATCGGGAAGCGACTGCCCACCGATATCAAGGAAAAGCTGGCAGATCTTCGGGAGGCAGAGACCAACCCGATGGCCAATGTCTTGTTCGACTCCATGGCTGAAAACCAGGAGGCAGCCGATAAGCTGAACCGGCCGAGCTGCCAGGATACCGGTGTGATCCAGTATTTCATCACCGCCGGAGCCAAGTTCCCCTTGCTGGGCGAATTGGAGGACATCCTGCGCAATGCGACCCTGGGCGCAACCAAGTTGGGTCCGCTCCGTCATAACGCCGTGGAAGCCTTCGACGAGAAAAACACCGGCACCAACACGGGATCACGCATTCCGTGGCTGGATTGGGAGATCGTCCCGAACGATGACAGCGTGACCATCGACGTCTACATGGCTGGCGGCGGCTGCACCCTTCCGGGCGCCTCGACAGTGTTGATGCCGGGCCAGGGATACGAGGGGGTCGTCGATTTCGTCTTCGATGTGGTCACCTCGCGCGGCGTCAACGCCTGTCCGCCCTTGTTGATCGGAGTTGGTGTCTCGACCTCGGCGGAAACAGCGGCACGCCTGTCGAAGAAGGCAATCCTGCGTCCTGTGGGCTCCCAGCACGGGAATGCGAATGCCGCCAAGATGGAAACTCTGCTCGAAGACGGTCTGAACGAGCTGGGCATCGGCCCGCAGGGTCTGACTGGCAACAGCAGCGTGATGGGGGTCAACATCGAGTCCTCAGCTCGCCATCCCTCCACCATCGGCGTGGCAGTCTCGACCGGCTGCTGGGCTCATCGCCGTGGGCGTATCCGCTTCAATGCGGACCTGTCCTACGAAATCGTCTCGCATGAAGGAGTGGTGCTGTGAAGAAGATCCTGACGACCCCCATCAAGGACGAAGACCTGGCGGACCTCAATGTCGGCGACATCGTCTACCTGACCGGCCGTCTGGTCACTTGCCGCGACGTGGCCCACCGCCGCCTGATTGAACAAAAGCGCCAGCTTCCCGTGGACCTCAAGGGCGGGGCCATCTTCCATGCCGGCCCCATCGTGCGGAAGACCGATGAGGGTGACTTCGAAATGGTCTCCATCGGCCCCACCACTTCCATGCGGATGGAGAAGTTCGAGAAGCAGTTCATCAAGGAAACCGGGGTCAAGCTGATCATCGGCAAGGGCGGCATGGGGCCGGAGACGGTTGCGGGCTGCGCCGAGGACAAGGCAGTCCATGCGGTGTTCCCAGGTGGCTGCGCCGTCCTCGCCGCCACCAAGGTCGAGCGAATTGAAGGCGCCGAATGGCAGGATCTGGGTATGCCGGAGACCATGTGGGTCAACAAGGTCAATGAATTCGGCCCGCTGATCATCTCCATCGACACCAAGGGCAATAATCTGTTCGAACAGAACAAGGCCCGCTTCAATGAGAAGAAAGGTCCAATTCTTGAGCGGATCAAAAGCCAAGTGGGCTTCATTCGCTAGCTGGTGATTTCTTGCCGCCGACAGAGCAAAGGCACACCCCGATGAGATCTATCTCGTCGGGGTGTTTTCATGTTCTGCCGACCACGAACCGCTCATTATATCAAAAATTTGTATAAACCTATGCGGTTTAATGCCACGCCCTTGCCCGCATACCATGCCTGTCAAGCTCAGGCGCAATATCGCGCGAATTATATAATACAGGGTGAGGAGTTCGTCCCATGAATACGGATATGGAAAAGCGTGTCCTGCGCAGAATCAGCTGGCGCATTGTCCCATTTATCATGCTCTTGTATTTTATTGCGTATATCGATCGGGTGAACATCGGCTTCGCCTCGCTGACCATGAACAAAGACCTTGGCTTCACTTCGTCAGTGTTTGGATTTGGTGCGGGCATCTTCTTCTTCGGCTATTTCCTGTTCGAGGTCCCCTCCAATCTGATCCTTGAAAAAGTGGGAGCGCGTCTTTGGATCACCCGAGTGATGATCACCTGGGGCTTGATCTCCGGCGCAATGGCTTTCGTGCAAGGGAGCACCAGCTTCTACGTCCTGCGCTTCCTGCTCGGAGCCGCCGAGGCTGGCTTCTTTCCTGGTATCATCCTCTATCTCAGCTATTGGTTCCCGGCGCGCCATCGTGCTGGCGTAACCGCGCTCTTCATGGCGGCCGCCCCGATCTCGACGGCCCTGGGCTCTCCCATTTCCGCCGCATTGCTTGAACTGCATGGCGTCATGGGGCTGGCCGGCTGGCAATGGATGTTCATCATCGAAGCCCTTCCCGCCCTGATCCTTGGCGTCGTCGTGTTCTTCTACATGACCGACCGCCCGGAAAAGGCCACTTGGATGCCCGAAGACGAACGCGCCTGGCTGATCAATGCCATGAACGAGGAAGCGGCCAGCAAGTCTGGGCATGCCAAGCACAGCATCTGGCGCGGCCTGGCGGACCCTCGTGTTCTGGCCTTGGCGCTGATCTATTTCGGCACCTCCGCCGGCCTTTACACCCTGGGAATCTGGGCGCCGCAGATCATCAAGCAGCTTGGCGTATCCTCCATGACGGTGGGTTGGCTCAACATGATCCCGCCGACGGCATCGGTCATCGCCATGGTTCTGTGGGCGCGCCATTCCGACCGCACCAGCGAGCGGACCTGGCATGTGGTCGGCGCCTGTCTGGTGGCCTCCGCCGGTCTGGTCTTCGCTGGCAATGCCGACGGCGTCTTCACTGTCATCCTGGCCCTGACTTTGGTCAATATCGGCATCAGCGCCGCCAAGCCGCCGCTGTGGAGCATGCCCACCATGTTCCTGTCCGGTTCGGCCGCTGCGGCTGGCATCGCCACCATCAATTCTATTGGCAACCTTGGAGGCTTCGCCGGGCCGGCCATGATCGGCTGGATCAAGGATCTGACCGGAAGCTTCATGGGCGGGCTGTATTTCGTCGCGGCGCTTTTGGCGATCTCGGCGGTGACCACACTGCTGCTTGCCCGTTCGCAAAGGAAGTCAGCGGCGGCCTCAGCCGCTGCGGCCCAAGCCGCTTCCAACTAACGCCGGCCATCCGAGCCAATGGAGATCGATCATGCGTGAATTCAAGATTGCGGCCATTCCGGCCGATGGAATCGGCAAGGAAGTCGTGGCGGCCGGACTTGAGGTTCTCGACGTGCTTGCCAAGCGTGACGGCGGCTTCCGTCTGAACATCGAGACCTTCGACTGGGGATCCGACTACTACAAGAAGCATGGCACCATGATGCCGGAGAACGGTCGCGAGACGTTGAAACAGTTCGACGCCATCTATTTCGGTGCGGTTGGCGCCCCCGACGTCCCCGACCACGTTACCTTGTGGGGATTGCGTCTCAACATCTGCCAGCCATTCGACCAGTATGCCAATGTCCGGCCGACCCGCATCCTGCCGGGTATCAAAAGCCCTCTGGCCGGTGTCGGGCCACGCCTACTCAATTGGGTGATCGTCCGCGAGAATTCCGAAGGCGAATATGCCGGACAAGGAGGCCGTTCCCATCGCGGCTTCCCAGAGGAGGTGGCGACCGAGGTGGCCATCTTTACCCGGGCCGGGGTGACACGGATCATGCGTTTCGCCTTCAAGCTGGCCCAGTCGCGTCCCCGCAAGCTGCTGACCGTGGTGACCAAGTCCAACGCCCAGCGCCACGGCATGGTGATGTGGGACGAGATCGCCGCCGAGGTGGCAGGAGAGTTCCCAGACGTGACCTGGGACAAGATGCTGGTCGATGCCATGACCATGCGCATGACCTTGAAGCCGGAGACCCTGGACACCATCGTGGCGACCAATCTCCACGCCGACATCCTGTCCGATCTGGCGGCGGCTCTGGCCGGGTCGCTCGGCATCGCTCCCACCGCCAACCTCAACCCGGAACGCAAGTTCCCGTCCATGTTCGAGCCGATCCACGGATCCGCCTTCGACATCACCGGCAAAGGTATCGCCAATCCAATCGGCACCTTCTGGACCGCCTGTATGATGCTTGACCATCTGGGCGAGACAGCGGCCTCAGCCCGACTGATGCGGGCCATCGAAAGGGTGACCGCCAACCCGTTGCTGCATACTCCCGATCTCGGGGGCAAGGCGACCACGCGGATCGTCACCGATGCGGTCATCGCGGCAATCGAGGCCGACAACGAGTAATCCGAAGAATGCGGGGCAAAGGGCAAAGCCTTTGCCCCGCAGGCATCTCACCCCAACACGGATGGATCGACCATGACCCAATCCCATAGGGATTTGCTTCGACGGATGTTCGATGCCGCCGTCGCCGCCGCCCAGCCAGCCCAGTGCGTACCGGCATACCTACCCGCCGTCCCCAAGGGCCGCCTGATCGTCATTGGAGCCGGAAAGGCATCGGCGGCCATGGCCCGTGCGGTCGAGGACAACTGGGCAGGCGAAGTCTCCGGCCTAGTGGTGACACGCTACGGCTACAACGTGCCATGCCGCCGCATCACCATTGCCGAAGCCGCCCATCCGGTCCCCGACGCAGCCGGCCTGAATGCCGCCCGAAAAATGTTGGATCTGGTGTCCGACCTTACGGCTGATGACCTGGTCCTGTGCCTGATCTCCGGCGGTGGCTCGGCCCTAGCCCCGCTGCCCCTGGATGGTCTGACACTGGAAGACAAGCAGGATGTCAACCGCGCCCTGCTCAAATCCGGCGCGACCATCAGCGAAATGAACTGCGTCCGCCGCCATCTGTCGGCCATAAAGGGGGGGCGTCTGGCGGCGGCCTGCCATCCGGCCAGGGTGGTGACGCTACTGATTTCCGATGTCCCCGGCGATAATCCCATGAATATCGCTTCGGGGCCGACGGTGGCCGATCCCACCACTTGCACCGATGCCATGGCCATCATCCGGCGCTACGGCATCGTGGTTTCCGACAAGGTTCTCGACGTTCTGGAAAGTGGACGGGGCGAAAGCGTAAAGCCGGGCGACCCCAGGTTGGCGTTGACCGAGACGCACGTCATCGCCGCACCGCAAGTGGCCCTGGAAGCTGCGGCCAAGGTGGCGGAAAGCGCCGGATTCACGGCTCATATCCTGGGCGACAGCATCGAGGGCGAAGCCAAGGATGTGGGGGCGGTCATGGCCGGCATAGCCCACCAAGTCACCAAGCGCGGCCAACCCTTTAAGCCGCCCTGCGTGCTGCTGTCGGGCGGCGAGGCCACGGTGACCGTTCGGGGGCAGGGGCGTGGCGGCCCGAATGTGGAGTTCTTGTTAGCTCTGGCCGTCGCCCTCAACGGTCAGCCCGGAATTCACGCCATCGCCGGAGATACGGACGGCGTTGACGGCATGGAGGACATTGCCGGCGCCATCATCACGCCCAACACCCTATCTCGCGCCTGGGTCATGGGGATCAAACCGCAGGACAGTCTGGCCGCCAATGACGCCCACCGCTTTTTCCATGCCTTGGGCGATTCCGTGGTGACCGGCCCGACACTCACCAACGTCAACGATTTCCGCGCGATTTTGATCGCCGACAAGGACAGCACTCCATGAGACAGAAGCGCAATACTCGTATCGTCGCCACCCTGGGGCCTGCCAGTTCCAGCCCGGACCAGATCAGGGCGCTGTGGGAGGCCGGGGCGGACGTCTTTCGCCTCAATTTCAGCCATGGCAGTCATGCCGACCACCTGGAGCGGTTCAAGGAAATCCGCCGCCTGGAGGCCGAACTGGGCCGTCCCATCGCCATCCTTGCCGATTTGCAAGGTCCGAAGCTGCGTCTTGGAGTCTTCAAGGCGGGCAAGGTGGCTCTCAAACCAGGGCAGGCTTTCCGCCTCGACCTGTCGCGGGAACCGGGGGATATCAACCGCGCCCCGCTGCCTCACCCGGAAATCCTGTCGGCCCTGACGCCGGGTTCGGACCTTTTGCTGGATGACGGCAAGGTTCGGCTGCGGGTCGAATCCTGCGGGCCAGACTTTGCCGAAACCGTGGTGGTGGTGGCGGGTCCCTTGTCCGACCGCAAGGGCGTCAATGTGCCCGACGCGGTGATCCCCCTGTCGGCCCTGACCGAGAAGGACCGCCGCGACCTTGCCTTCGCCCTGGAATTGGGCATCGACTGGATCGCCCTGTCCTTCGTGCAACGGCCCGAGGATGTGGAGGAGGCCCGCGCCCTGATCGGCGACCGCGCCCGCATTCTGTCCAAGTTGGAGAAGCCCTCCGCCATCGACCGCCTCGATGAGATCGTTGCTCTGTCCGACGCGGTGATGGTGGCGCGCGGCGATCTGGGCGTCGAATTGCCGCCCGAGGATGTGCCCGGCCTGCAAAAACGCATCATCCGCTCATGTCGCGCTGCCGGTAAGCCGGTGGTCGTTGCCACCCAGATGTTGGAATCCATGATAGAGGCGCCCACACCGACGCGGGCCGAAGCCTCCGACGTGGCCACCGCCGTCTTCGCCGGTGCCGACGCGGTGATGCTCTCGGCGGAATCCGCCTCGGGCCGCTATCCCGTCGAAGCCGTCACCATGATGAGCCGCATCATCAGCCGGGTTGAGAGCGATCCCAACTATCTCGACGGTCTGGGCAGCGGTTGCGCCAAGCCAGAGGCCAACGACGCCGACGCCATCAGCGCGGCCGTCTGCCAGGTGACCGGCATCCTGTCTGTCGCCGCCATCGTCGCCTACACCACTTCGGGATTCACCACGCTGCGCATCGCCCGAGAGCGTCCGGCTTCCCCGATCCTCAGCTTGACCCCGAATGCGGCCACTGCGCGCCACGTTGCTTTGGCTTGGGGCGTCCATTCCGTCCACACCGAAGATGCCGCCAATGTGGAGGACATGGTCGCCAAGGCGTCAGGCATCGCCACCAGAGAGGGTTTCACCGAGGGCGGCAAGCCACTGGTGATCATCGCAGGCATGCCATTCGGAACTGCCGGTTCAACCAACCTGTTGCGCATCGTGCGCGTGCCCAGGGCTTCACTCTGACCAAACGCAATGAAATTTGCGGCTCCTCCCGCCGCACTGACCCTGGTTCGGGTCAAACTAAGGGCTGCCCATGAAAATGGGTGGCCCTTTCTTCATGATTTAACTGTATCGAGTTTTCGGGTTAGGTCATGAACGGCGGGATCGTGTTCGGCGAAACCGACCGCTGTCCCTGTTCCAAGTCCGATTGCCGCCCTTCCGCTTCCGGCCCTTTCCGCCCCCCCCCAAGCAGAAGATGGCAGTGGCTACCGAATGCCAGGGTATCTCCTAAAATTTCAGGTCCGACGTCTCCTGGGCGCCGGACCTAGTTGATTGTTAATTTACTCACGCAATGGCATTACCAAATTGCAAATCCACCGCATGATCGCAGAAACTCAGAGAATTCCTGGGCGTTATCTATGGCGAAGCCGCAGTGATGCATACTTGAACTTGCGTTGACCCGATCGCCGAATTCTTTTGCCGTTCCATCGGCGATTGCCTGATCAATTCTATCGGCAAGGCTGATTGAATCTCTCGCATTGAGTCCCCAGCCATCGTTTGTATGGCCCAGGTTTGTTCTAGGAATTAGGTCTGGAGCAATGTACTCGCAAAAATCCCACAGTGGATGCCACCACCATATGTTGTTGCGAAAATACTCTCCGCGTTCTGACGTGGGGTTCTCCCCGTCAACATCCATACCCATAATCTAATACCCTCTGAATAATCCACCATCATCAACGTGATACAGTCAATTACGTCTCATATTTGCGGCGGTCACTTGGCGGAATTGCCTTGTGTCATGTCAATATCGGCCTGATGACCCATATTCCGCAATTTACTTTTTGTCTTTATAAAATCATGTATTTTCCATATAATTATGCAGCACATCGGGTTGTTTCGAGATATGACCGTGGCTTTCAAAGAAATAATTAAGAATTGCCGAAGACAATGCTGGCTGTTATTTGTGATTTTGCGGTTTGGTGAGGAGGCGATGCATCGGGATGCGACGACCACAAATCGCCACCCCAGATGACCCGCCACCACGCCCACTATATTGGATTCTCTGAACTCGTAGGGTGCGTGTGTCCGAAGGAGGCTGACACGGCGGCAACCAGAGCAATTGCCAAGACGAAACTCGGCCGGCCAGGGGGATGTCCTGGCCGGCCGCCTCTTTTAGATATCCACACCACAGTCGCCGGCGGTCTTCATCCCAACTCCGTCATACCACCGGTGGGTAATCGATGTAGCCCCGCGGTCCCGGTGCGTAGAAAGTCACCTTGTCGGGTTCGGCCAGGGGCAACCCCTCCGCCAGCCGCTTGGGCAGATCGGGGTTGGCGATGAAGGCGGCACCAAAGACGATGGCATCGGCGCGGCCCTGGGCCAGGGCGGCCTCGGCGGTGTCACCGGTAAAGCCGCCGCCGGCCAGATAGGCTCCCTTGAACAGGGGGCGCAGCAGGCCATGATAATCGGTCGGGGTGCCGAACAGCGCCACGTGCAGATAGGCGATGTTCATGGGCGCGATGCGCTCCACCAGATGGCGGTAGGTCTCCTGCGGGGTATCGTCCGCCACGTCGTTGAAATTCATCTCCGGCGAGATCTTGATGCCGACGCGGCAAGAGCCCGCCACCGAGGCCATGGCCTCCAGCACCTCGACCACAAAGCGAACGCGGTTAGCGATGGAGCCGCCATAGCCATCGGTACGTTGATTGCTCTTGGACGACAGGAACTGTTCCGGTAGGTATCCCGATGCCGCGTGCAGTTCGACGCCGTCGAAGCCGGCCTCCAGAGCGCGGCGGGTGGCGTCTCGGTATTCGGCGATCACACCGGCAATTTCCGAGGTCTCCAAGGCGCGCGGTGTGACCATCGGCACCATACCCTGATCGGTGTAGGCCTGCCCCTCGGCCCGGATGGCCGAGGGCGCCACGGGCAGCGCACCACCGGGCAGGAAGGCGGGAACGGCCACCCGGCCGGTGTGCATCAGCTGGGCGAAGATGCGCCCGCCCTTGTCGTGCACCGCCTTGGTGACCCGGCTCCAGGCCGCCACCTGGGCGTCGGTGTGAAGGCCCGGAGTACGGACATAGCCCTTGCCCATGGCCGACGGGTAGATGCCCTCGGAGATGATCAGGCCAGCTCCGGCGCGCTGGCCGTAATAGGTGGCGGCGATCTCGGGCTGCACGCCCTCGTCATCGGCCCGCGAGCGGGTCATGGGGGCCATGGCGATGCGGCTCGGCAGGGTAAGTTCGCCCAAGCGCAGGGGCTGGAAGAGATCTTTGGTCATGATGGGGGCTCCGTATTCGTGATCTGCGATTGATTTCTGACCTAGACGATGCCGGCACCCAGGGCCGGGAAGACATCGGTGAACAACAGGGTGATCAGCTGCTGCCCGGCGGGCGTGGACCAGTCCTGGGCAATTTCCGCCATCAGCGTATTAGTGGCGGTCAGGACGACACCTGCGTCGTGCATCCGCTGGCGTGAGAACTCTTCCGAAAGATCGCTGGGCGAGCCCGAAGCATCCATCACGGCCTGTACGGCAAAGCCTTCGAGTGCGGCATCAATAGCCGGGAAGATCAGGCAAACATCGGTGGTGACGCCCGCCATGATCAGGTTCTTGCGCCCGGTGGCCAGCACCGCATTGCGGAAGTCGGCATAGGCCCATGCGTTGACCACGCCGGGACGCTTGACCCGTGCCGCATGCGCTTCCGGCAGGATTTCGGCGATTCCGGGGAGAATGGGGCCTTGGGCGTGATCTTCCTGGCTGGAGGTGATCACCACCGGCATGTTCAGGATTTTCGCCATCTTGGCCAGGGCGATCGACTGCTTGGCGGCAAGATTGCGGTCGATATTCTTGATCAGCTGCATGGTGCCGACCTGATGGTCGATCAGCAGAAGCGCGGCATTTTCAGCAGAAAAGCGTTTCGTCATGATGTGATTCCTTTGTGTGGATAACATGTGGCAGGGGTCAGGCGGGCAAGCTGAGCGAGGCGACGCGGCGACGCGCCTCTTCGAGGGCCTCGTGGCTGGCAAGCATGAGCGGGCCTTGGGCATAGATCGGCTGATTGAGCTGCGCCCCCGAAACCACCGCAATGCGGGCTTGGCCGGCCCCTGTGGCGATCCGGAACGGCCCTTCGACGTCGGTGGCAAAGCCAATAGCCTGCGTGGCGGCAAGGGTCACGTCACCGATCGAAACGTCTCCCTCGAGCACAACGACAATGCCCCCCCAACCCGCAGGTATGTCGATGTCACGCATCGCCGATGGGGCCAGCGAGATTTCCTCGATCCGGACCGGTGACGGCAGGGCTCCGGCGATTTCACCCACCGTCGTTCCATCGACCGCGACACGGCTTTCCCAGCCTTTGCCGGAAAGGCTTTTGACCATGGCGGCCGGGACCGAAAAGGCTGCGGCGGGATCGGCCTGGCTGGCCGCCGGCAGGTTGATGAAAATCTGCAGCCCATGCACGAGACCTGCTTCGGGAACCGGGAATTCTTCATGCATCAACCCGCGTGACGCTCGGCTCCAATGCAGGCCACCAGGGTGAATGGTCTGTACGTCGCCCAGACTGTCGCGATTGATGAACCCATTGGGTGAATCGGCGAACAGATAGGTGACGGCGGAGAAACCCGCATGGGGGTGAGGCGGAAAGGTTGGGGCATTCATTTCGAACCAGTCAATGTTGATGACCGGATCGATAAGGTTGCCAAACGCCTGGCGAGGATACTGGCGGGCCGCAAATACCGCGCCATGGCGCATCTGCGTCGGGGTGTAGACAGACGTAAAACGGATCATGGCATAGTCCTCTGACTGTGTTGATATCCATATGCGCCTTAATCACTGTCCACATAAGGCTTGAAGTTTGGACGGTACTGTTCCATTTTCAGAACAATGAAGCCATCGCTCGACGATCTTGCGCTGCTCGTGACCATTGCCGATGAAGGCAGCTTCACAGCTGCGGCCAAGACACTCGGCCTGCCAAAATCTACCGTAAGCCGAAGGCTTGCCGATCTTGAGCTGCTTTTACGCACATCGCTGTTCCAGCGTTCAACGCGAGCCCTATCGCTGACGGATGAGGGGCAGCGCATCTATGACATGGCAAAGCCGTCGATCACCGCCGCCGACGATGCCGCACGGGCAATCGCCGAGCGCGAACGGCTTGTCGCGGGCCGAGTATCGCTGACCACCACGGCGGCGCTTGGGCAGTATCTGATTACCCCGCATCTGATCAAGCTGACGGCAGCATATCCGGATGTGCAGGTCGAACTGAGGCTGACTGAACGGCGCGTCAACATCATCAGCGACGGCATCGACCTTGCAGTACGGACGGGCACACTTGATGACAGTGACTTGGTCGCTCGCCGTCTTTGCAAGGTCAAGCGCCTGCTTGTGGCATCCCCCGCCTACCTGGCAAAGGCCGGGGTACCGGTGGCCCCCTCGGACCTTGCCTCGCACAACGCGATCGTCATCAGCGCGGCCCTCGATAGTTGGCGCTTTGATGGGGGTTGGGAGTGCTCGATGAGATGGACCATTGCTGCCGGCAATATGCTGGTCGCCCATCAACTTGCACGCCTTCACCATGGGATCGCGCTTCTGCCCGACTTCATGCTTGAAACGGACCTGGACCTGGGCACCTTGATCCACCTGCTGCCGGAATATCCAATGGAACAGGCTGATGCCTGGATTGTCAGCAGCCCTCAACGCTACAGGTCGCTCGCGGTTCAAACCGTCTTGAACTATCTGGCGGGAGCGAAGAGTGGAGTCTCGGTAGGCCGCCACTGACCTGTTTTCATGATTGATCCCGATCAGTGGAAGGGGGGCAGGTCATCGCTGAGTCCAAGCAGATTCGAGCGCCGCTTATCCCTTCGACCGAGATCGGTCGGACTGGAAACGGCCCTTTGGCTAGGAGAGCAACGCCTCAGGATGCGACGACCACAAATCGCCAACATAGATGACCAGCCCCGGTATAGCTGACGTGGTGGCGGAGCTCTTACTTAGTTGGAAGCTCCGCAAACCCCAGCAATTCCGCCATTTCCGCGGAACTCCATGGCTACTAAGTAAACTAAGTAGGTAGATTCAAGAGCTCCGCATAAAACAGAAAATAATATTTTTCATTTCTATAAATGGTTTTTCTCTTACTTAGTTTACTTAGTTACTAAATTCTAAATTATCATTATAAATCAACAGCTTGCACTTAGTAATCACTAAGTAAATGGATTGGGCATTTACTTAGTGAGGCCGTAACCGGCTACCTGGGCACCAGCCTAATCCGCGAGCACAGCCACCACATCAGCCCGCAGGTCGAAGATCCAGGCCACCACCACGTCCACCAGGGAGGTGGCGATACAAAGTGGCCGTCGACACATTGAGGCGCCGGGCCACTTCCTCGACAGTAATCACCGGGGAAGCCAGCATGGCTCGCGCCACCTCCACATCCTGGTCCGACAGGGACCGAGGCCGCCCGCCCATCCGGCCCATCTTGCGGGCCGAGTCCAATCCGGCTCGTGTCCGCTCAATGATCAAGCTTCTCTCAAATTCGCCCAAGGCGGCGAAAATATGAAAAATCAATTTCCCCCCGGCGGTGGTGGTGTCGATCGCTTCGGTCAACGACCGCAAACCGATCCCACGCTCGTTGAGCATATCGACCGTCTCGATCAGCTGCCGTGTCGATCGAGCCAACCGATCCAGCTTCCACACCACCACCGTATCGCCGTTGCGAGCGAAGCCCAGGGCGGCCTTCAGTTCGGGGCGGTCGGCGTGGGCGCCGGACGCATGTTCGGAAAAGATTCGTTCGCAACCAACACCACCAAGGGCATCCAACTGCAGCTGCGGTGACTGATCCAAGGTCGACACTCTAGCGTAACCAACAAGCATAGCTCGCTCCTTCTCAATACTCATCTATATGAACATGAATTGATATGCAGGTTTTGAGAGACAGTTTTGAGATAATAACACCACCGTTAATCCTGCAAAAGACCAAGGCAAAAATATTATGTCAAAAACGAACGTTTTTGCGATGCCGCTGTTCTGCGGAATTCATCAGTGACGCCAATAGATAAATACCTGCACACGCAGCCGAGGAGGAATGTGATGCGGGATTTGCGAGACCTTTACAACGAATGCCGTGATCTGGGGGTTGTCTCTGACCAGAGGTCGTTTAGCCGACTATTTGGCCGACAGGCGTCATGGTGCAGCTCGACATTGGCCAGAGGACGTCGGCCTACGACTGCAGCCCTTGTCGCGTTCGTCCTGCAGTTGGAAAAGATAGCCAGGGCGACCGAGGAGGAAATTGTAGCGACCACGGATCAGGGAGAGGTCGATGCCCTCCGAGGTGGGCTGGACGAGATCACCAGAATGCGATCGGAAATCTGGATCGAGATCCAGGAACAATCAAAATCCGATGGCCTTGGCCACTCACATTGACGCCGAGCTATGGGTGTTCGAACATAGACCCATGACGATCTTGCGACCCAGGCCATCCCGCATTCAGCAGCAGCGCGCCCGCCGAAATCGGCTGGTGATGATGGCGATGTTTGCGATCCTTGCCATCGCAATCGCCGTTGTGAAAATGTGACCAATCAGGCCGCCTTCAGATTGGGCTCCGAATCGGTTAGCTCCCCCTGCCACCATTCGGCCGACCCGAGGGCAATCCCCAGCCCAGCCAGACGTCGGGCTTCGGCCCGAATGATATCCAAAACCTGGGCAGGCATCTTAGAGCGCCCCGCCAGCCACCGATATACCGTGGCCTTCGACCGCGCCAAGCCTCGATGGTTCAGAAGATTCCACAGGGTAGCTTTCCAACCGGAACAGATTTTCATACATCCTCGCAGCTCCCTTTTAGCGGCAGCCGTGTTGACGCCATCTTCGAGGCGGTAGGACTCCAATTCAGCCCGATCACTGGCGTCCATGGCGGAGCCCATTGGCGTCGGCCGCTTCACAGATAGGCTATCGACTTCGCTCCGCAACCCTGTGATTTCGGCCTTTTGCTTGACCATCTCGGCCTGCTGCTTGGCGAGCCGCCGATCTTTGGCGGCAACTGACGCCTTGAGGTCTTTGACCTCGTCTCGGAGGCGGGCGATCTCATCCTGATACCCCTCGATATCAGCGAGGCATTCATCGATTTCTCGATCGGCCTTCTGCAACATGCTGGCGACAAAATCGTCTTCGTCGCCGTAGACGACCAGGTGGACGTCGTCCGGATGCACGTTATTCCGCTGAAAGTGTTCAACCAATTTACGTGATGCCTCAGCATGTTCATATTCGTTGGAGGAAAACATCAGTCCGAAGATCTTTTCTGATGTCTCTTTCTTGGTGCTCTTGGCCATAGCCGTATCCCGATTCAGATTTTGAAGCCTGTATCGGTGATACCGCCGTCACCGCAAGAACGTCAATTTTCCGAAATCAATGTAATTTTAGCAATATTCTTCGGTTATAAAAGATGAGTATGGGTAAGAAACATGTTGTTTCCGTGGTTAATGGGGCCATGAGGCGATAATGCCATAATGCATATCTCCATTCCAGGTCGCGCTCTGAGAGTGATATACATAATTGCTGTGGATAATACGTGATGTATGGCACATACATCTCTGGTCAAGATCGACAGCAACTTGAAATACCACGCCTAGGCCTTTCCAGCCTAACTGGCGATATGCCAGCTACCGCTCGACAACCCTGATTCCGACGGGAAGTTGCGAATCGGCCAGCTTCTGCTCCGTTTGGTCGATCAATCGTTCGACCCGCGCCAGGCACTGGCGCATCGCGTCAAATGCCTTGTTGACGTCGTACATCAAAGTTGGGTGCTGATCATTGGCATTGCCAACATCTATACCCTCAGAAGGATGGATGAAGTCATTATAAGATTCATCAAAGTCATTTTGTCTCATTGTGTCTCCTGCGTTTATATTTTGTATAAATATTTATCATGAGAGAAAAAGATTTACATCAACACACATATGGAGCGTTTGTCATCTATTTCCACGCCTCCGGATGCGTCAAAAAGATCGACGGTCCGGACACGGATCCAATCATTACCGTCGGCGGAAAGAAGATTGAGGACGCAGTGTTTCAGTTGACCGGCGATGGTGACGGGAAGTTCCAGGGAGTAAAGTTCCGTGGAAGCGCGGTTATCTATCTGCCGCTTCGCGACGGCTTCGGCCCAGTCTGTGCTAAATTCATCAATTCAGAAATCGTCGTCCAGGCAGGCCATCTGTTTGGCCGCCTACGCCAGCGAAACGTCGAGATCAAACGGGTGGTGATGGTGGATCCGAGCACCGGTCGGACAGCTATCAGGGATTTCACGGTTCCAACTTCAACAGCCTATTACCGGGCCAATTGAAATTGGCATCCAATCTTGTTACCCGTTATACGTATTTTAAAGCACATCTTTGTCATATTTCAGTTGTGGACGCGCATTTTCGGGTTCCCAAGAGGAGGTTTGCGTGATTCATGAGGGGACGGCTTGCCGCGTAGCGCTCTTTGTGCGTTGACGGGTGTCCACCTACATCCGCCCGCTTCCGCTTCATGTTATCCGTATATTTTCCGAACGAATCGACAAATGCCACCCGAAGGTGACCTTAAGTCTTTGAAATCGCTGGCGTAGGAAAGGGAACGGGTGTCCAACCCTCTCCGGTAATTCCGGCAGGTACAAGGTAATTGCCGACCGGAAGAAGGAGGAGTGGGGGCGAGTTTTTTGCCATTAAAGTCAGGAATACTGCCGAATCTTGCGTCTCAATAATAAATTGCTAAGATGTAAGTTCATTTGCACCAGGGTTGATTTTTAGCGGCGGAAATGTCCCTCAGAAGGCGTTTTAACCGTTGTGAGTCTTCTACCAAATCGGCAGCCTCGAAATAGCCTTGTGATTCATGTGCCAATTCTCTGGCCGCGGCTAAGCACCCATGACCTTTTGCCGCAATGGTCGTCATTTCCTCAAGGATTCTGGCGATGGTGAAATTATGGCCAATGCCCTTGGCCGCAGCCAGGGTTGGCTCACCATACGCCTCCGCCATTCGATACAATCCTCGGTCATTGAGGAGAGCCATTGCGTTAAGCCCGTGGTGGCTAATGCCCCGAGCGTAATGAATGTCCGAGGCCAGATCATATGCCTCATGGAATAGAGTGAGCGCCTCATTGCTCTTTCCCAGAGCCTTGGCGACGCGCCCAAGATTCCCGAGCGAATCGACCTCACCCACCTTATTGCCGATTTCTCGGTCAATTTTCAATCCTTCTTGATGCGCATTCTCGGCCTGAATAAGCTTATTCTGATTTCGATAGACTATTCCAAGGTTACTCCATTGATTTGCAATATCAACTTTACTGCCATATTTGAGCATCACATCAAGTGATTCAGCGAAAGCCTTCTCTGCATTATTAAGTTGGACATGGTCGATATTATCGCTCCTTGTGTAGCGATCGAGATAAACTAACCCAAGGTTTCCAAGGGTCATTGCGCGATCAAAATTCCATCTATTTTTCTCAAATATAGATAGCGCCTGCTTATAAAATTCCTCGGCGTCATCTAATTTTCCCTGATGATACGCCAGTAGTCCCTGGTCATTTAGTAGATGACCTTTCGAGTATGGGTCTCCCCTGGAAAAGCGTTTAGCCTGATCCAACCATTGACGCGCTTCTTCCGGCTTTCCTCGGGTTGACATTAACTCGGCCATCTTTTCGCGCAGGAATATACCAACCCGATCGCTTTCATTTGGTGGGGTATCGGCTGGAATTGCCGCTATGGCCGAGCGGAGCAATTGTTCCGCCTTGTCCAGCTTTCCCGCACGATGCGCTGCTATTCCTTGGCGTCCCAAATCATTTGCACGAGAAAGGGCCTCCTGCCAGGATTCTGCCAAGGCTGGTGATGTCGTGAAGAAAACAAATGCGGCAAGCAGTCGGAAAAAACATCGAATCATCACGTCAGCGCCTCCAGCTACCCCCGAGTTTGCCCTTGCCAATAATGATGACGCGCTCCATCGCCGGAGGAGCAGCGGTCAAATGGTGGTTGGTGATCGAGAAACCAGTTCGCCCAGTCTTGATCCTGAACTTGACGACGAAACCGTTGTCCTCGCGTAGCATGTGGTTGCCAAACTCGTGTACCCTTGCAGCACCAAAATCGTCATAGATACGGTGGTGGCGACAAGATGGGGCTCATTTCAAATGGAACCTGTATTCGGCGATGCGCCGTTCCAGCCGGTGGGTGAGAAACGGGCTGGCGTCGCGCAGGGCGGACAGGATGGTCTCCGCCTCGGCCCGGTAGGCCGCCATCTTTTCCCGAGTCCAGTGGGTGGGCGGCGGGCCGAGATTGACGATGCGATCAGCCAGCTTGACCATCCAGACCTCAGGTGGCTGAGCCTGGATACGCTCCAGGCTGTCGGGCATGCGCCGTTCCTTGGGAAGGTCGGAATTCTTGGTCAAGGCCATGACCGCCGCCAGAACATCGGGACCGAATCGCTCCGCCACCATCTCGAGGCTGGTGGCGGTATCCTCGATCACATCATGGAGCAGGGCCGCCGTCACCGCCAGGGTGCCATTGCGTCCGGGCTCCACGGCCAGGGCCGCCATCACCTCCTGGGCCACCGAGGCTAGGTGGGTGACATAGGGGAAGCCGGCGGGCGTCTTCTGGTCGCCATGCCGTTCGGCGGCGAAGACCAGGGCATCGAGGTAAATATCCTGGGACCAGGGCAGAATCGGTGAGGATATTTGAGAATGAGCCATTCGATCTATCCCGAAATTTGGTGAGAAGGACGTATCCGTTCGGCCAACAGGATCAGCAGGCAACTGAAATTGCCAATTCGCGCTCCTTGCATTGCTCGATCCTTCGCCTCATCCTCGACAGTCAGGTACAAAACGCCATTATCGATGGTGTATTCGTGAATTGGGTGGCGTTCCTCACCGATAACCACCGTTGCGGTATTTGCCGTGATGGCAATTCGCGTCCCCCCTGCCTCGAAATAAAGAGTTGAGCCGGTATGCAGGGCCAAGCGGTAGCGGTCGAGGCAGAAGGCGGTCCATTGCCACGCAGCTAACCTATCCAGTTCCGCTCTGGACTTTTCCCTGGGGTTACGTTGATGGAATTTTCCATCAAGCTGAAACAGCTTTCGCCCTTGATTGTCACACCACAGATAACTGTAGGTTTCGGCGCCGGTCACCATGCCCCCAATATCTTGTGAGGTCATCTGTATCTGCTCTGAATACAACGCGTGTGCCTCGGAAAATGCCAGTGCGCTGCTGATGGTGATCATTGGAGGCGCCCCCTCGAAGCTGGCACAGGCAAAACCGTCTCGACCGACGAATCGGCAGGTTTCGGTGAAGCTTGTCAGCACCCAGCCCAGTGCTGCACCGTAGATCGCGCCAACAAATCCCCATGCGGGCTGTTCAACTGGCGGCAATTGCATCCCCGATGCGGCCAGCCAAGCGGTGACAGCAAACAACATGGTCATGGACAGGACATGGATGCGGCGCATCAGCGGAGAAAGCGGCATTACATCCGATCGCATCGACGTCCACGCCGCCACCACTGGGCCGACCGCTTTAGGGGGAGGCGTGAAAAACACCCCATCGGGCATGGAAACCGGACACAGGACCTCGGCATCCGGCTGCCAGGCTTGAAGAATCCAGCCTGGCCCATTGATCGAGCCGGATCGGCTTCCGAACGATGGCCCTCGCCGCCACTCCCCCATCATCCAGTACGACACCGTAAAGTGGCCGCCGATTGCACCACCGAGAAGGCCGACTTGCACGCCGATATGGCCGAACAGTTTGCTCAGAGCGCCTCCGACCATGGTCCCGGTAATCGCTCCTATCATGATGAGGACAAGAGCCGTCACTCCGAGGAATGCCGCATCCCCCGCCAGTTTGACCAGATCTCGACGGCCATGGGCCGTCCAGGCGCACCACAAGCCCAGGACGAAGGCCGAGATCACCGCCGTTCCCACCAGGAAGGGCGAGTCCGTGTGGCTCCCTAATTGCTTGGCGACAAGCCCGGCTTGAACTGTCAAGGGAAGGGCCAAAACGGTGGTAACCAGCGGTGGCCATGGCAATGATGCCTTCGGGGAGGCGGGGAGAGCCTCCGCCAATGGCCTTGCCAAGCTGTCCTTGGCAGGGGCCAAATAGGTAGACGCAATCGCGGTTTTCAAGGTTCGGGTATGTCCCCGCAACGTTCCCTCGATCAGTCCTCCGGCAAAGGGAAAGAAGATCATCCCGAACCCGGCCCCTTCCTTCATCTGAGGGTCGTGCCAGATGGCCCAGGTAATCCAGAACGGCAGCGAAATCCATGTCCCCACCAGGGCCAACTTGAACAGGAAGGCAATCATGAAGTGATGGGACTGCCATTCATCACGGGGGCGATCGGGGGGAAGAATTCCAGGCCGTCCGTTTGGCGGAGGAAATTGCTCGGCCGAAATCAGGATGCTCTGGGGCGGACTGACGAAAATCTTCCAACCGGTGATAAACAAAACGGCAAAGATCGCCAGAGGCCAGAAACCATCCCTCGAGACATTGGCAATCAATCCCAGAGAAAAAGGGAAAGTGATCACCAGGCAGACCCGGAACGCGATTGCTCCAAAGCCACCGTAGATGCGATGGAAGCGGACGAACAGCGAGTGCGGAGAGGGCATCATCAATTCTCCGGTCGACCAGGCTGCCCCGATGCGCCTTCCTCTCCACTCATCCGCTTCCACAGCGTCAGCAGGTCCCCCTCTTCCTTGGTCCTGGCGGCCAGCTCCCCTGAATCGGTCAGGGATTTGGCCAGATCCAGCACGCTGCGTTGGGCGATGGCGATATCAGCGGCGGGGATGGAGCCCATGGCCCGGATGTCCGTCACCAGCGTCTTCTGGTCGGCTTCACTCAGATTGGCGACGAAACGCTCCAACACGGCCGATGAAGTTCCTATGAGGGCGGCGGCGCGCAGATCATGGGCGCAAGACTGCAGGATGATCCGCAAGCTGGCTTCGTCGAGATCGGCCAATTGAGAGAAGGCCGATACCGTTTCCACCTGATCGGCGGGAAGTTCCCCGGTGATGTCGCGGGACAGGCCGGGCAATGCCTTGGCCAGCCAGTCGGGGTCATAGTCCAGGATGGCCTGCAACCGCTCGGCCAGTTTGGTGTCGATCTCCGCCTGGGTGCCGGTTTCACTCAGGGTGAAGCCGTTATAAGCACCGTAGCGGTGGAAATAGCTGTCCTCGCCAAAGGCGTCAGCCAGTTCGAAGAAGCTCGGCTTCAAGGCTGGCGGCAGGACGAATCTGGCATTCTCGGCGCAGATCTGCTGTGCGTAGCCGTTCAGATAGGACAGGCATCCCTCGGTCATGGCGTCGAGAACGCCAAGGCGATGATCCGCGATGGTGCGAAGGCGGACCAGCCATATCCCGACCATCACTCCGGCAGCAGCCAGCGACACACCCCACCAAGCCAATGCCGTCAGGCCTAATCCGCCAAGACTCGCCAGCACCGCCAGACCGGCAATCCACAGGCAAAACCCCATCGGCCAGACGAGTGATGCCTGCCGCAGAACATGGTCCAGAGCACGCTTTTCGGTTTCTCGGTAGGCCTGCAACAAACGCCGAGCCTGCTTGGCATTATTCGAGCCCAGGGTCATCAGCCGAATGAAATCCACCAGCGGCGTCAGCAGCCAGGGCAGATCGCGCATGGGCTTGTGGTGGAAAAATAGGGAGCTGGAGAGCGGCATCTCCGCATGGGCTTCCAGGTACAGATCGCCCTTGACCTTGGCCAACACCCACAGATCGTAGAGGCATAGCAGCAGGGCCAGGGCGGCTTCCCGCGTCGGGGCCTCGCGGCGCAGCGCACGAACTGACTGGATTGCGGATGAAAATATCGTCACGCGAATGCTCCCGCCATGAAGGCCATTGCGATATTTTGCGTCAGGATAGGGGGCTGTCCAGAGACGAGAGCTGCGCGAGAAACTCCCTGTCCAAGGTCGCCTGATCCGGCAAAGTCCCTGTCGCACGTAAGTTTCTGAGCGTCTCGATGATCGTGCGCTGGGCCTCAAGAATCTCCACCACCGTAGCGCCGTCCAGCGCCTCCATGTCCTGCATCAACAATCGCCCGGCGCGATGGCTGATACAGTCAAGGATGGACCGAGCCGTATGTGAGGTGGCTCCGCGCAACGCCATGGCCCACATGTCCTTGCCAATGGAATGCAGCAAGACTCGGATGCCATCTGTTCCAAGGAGGGACAACCGGTTGAAGTCCACGGACACCGCGGAATACTCGGGAGGCACATCGTCGGAAAGATCGGTCAGCAGTTCATTCAACCTCTGATCTCGCTCGAAACTGTCGAGCTCGGATGGCATTAACCGGTCCAACATGTCCTGGATGGCCGTGGCGCAGTCTTTTCCGTCGGCCCTATCCGCTGGCAACAGCAGGGGGGCGACGGGATAGAGGTACCGAACGGATTCCGCCCGGATCATATTTTCCAACTGGTCATGGCTCGGCCGCAGCCGCTGTGGCAACGCCATGCGAGCGGCATCCGCGCTCACCTGGGGGGCAAATGCGCCATCGGCGTGAAAGCATATCCCCCGGCGCAGTGCCTCCAGCATGCCGGTCCGCTCACTCGCAACCCATCCGATCCAAACCTTGATGCAATGAAGTGCCAGCATGGTCAGTCCCATGGGGACGATCCAGAGCGTGACCGTGGGCCAGGAAAGGCTTCCTTCCATGACCAGAGGCGGTCTTACAATGACCATGGCAATAACCCAGAATACGGCTATTACCGAGGCGAGCAGCATCACCAAACCGTGGACGGTGCGCATCCACTGCTCTTCCGCGGCTATGATGCCATCGATCATTTGATCGTATGCAGAGCTGCCATCGGTTCCCAGGGTGAAGTGGCGCACCAGATCCATCAGCGGTTCCATCAACCAGGGCAGTCGGGACAGTAATCGATGTTGGTGGAGGATGACGCTCCGTTCGGGATGAACGACGTGGTCTTCCAAAGCCAGCGGCCCTCTGGCCTTGGCCAAGGACCAAAGGTCGTAGAGGCACAGCAGCAAGGCCAGGGCGGCTTCCCGCGTCGGGGCCTCGCGGATCAATGAGCGGATAGAAGCAATCCCACTCACGACGCCGATCCTGCCAAAATTGCCCGGAGGCTAGCCAGCGTCTCATCCAGTGTCGCGTCATCATCCCATGACGTGGGCCAAAGGATGTTCCTTTGAGCCTCTTCGATGTCAGCCGTTGTCTTCTCGGCGGATAGGCTCTCCATATCGTCCAGCATCATCTGGCGGGCGTCCTCGCTCAGGCGGCCGAGGAGGCGTACGGCAACCTCGATAGAAGTTCCCAGTAACGCGGTCCCGACCGTATCCTTGCTGGTCTGGCGCCACAGCGCATTCAACTCGCCGTCGTCCAGCGTCGCCAAGGCATCGAACGCCTCGTAGCCCAGAGGCGCATGCATGATCGTCTTCAGCCGTGCCGCGCCGCCATCGGCCAGCCCCTTCTGCTCGATGACCTGAAGGATGTTCTGCCGCGTCCTGGACACATAGCCACGGGTCAGGCAAATGCCATCAAAATCGCAATGATTCTCCATATCCCGGAGGAGTGACGCCTGGGCACCGTTGCTCATCAAGCCGAAGATTCGGCTGACCACCGGCGTCGGCAACCCCAGCAGGCTGATGGCCCAGCTTCCTTCATCAACCAGCCGCGTCAATTTCTTCAGCGAGCGTTCGCGGATGAGCTGGAGATATCCCGCCAATCGGTCAACCCACTGGCACCAGTCGGGATCGTCATTGGCCCAACCCTGGGCGATGGCGTCCAACCTGGCCTCCAGGTCGGGAACCGGCTCAACCGCCTCTTCAACCTCTTCCTTATCCTCCCTGAGACGGCGAGCCATGCGTCGGTCATAATCGTAACTGGCGGGATCGATGGGATCGATGGGGAGGATCAGTTCGGCCGCGCCTCCCACGCGGATGCGCACCGAGTTGGCGATGAGTTCGATAAGCTCGTCGTAGTCCATCCGCAAGGAGTCCGGCAGCGAGAAACGGGCATAATCGGCCGCGACCATGGGGGCGTAGCCACCCACATGGGCTACCAGGGCGTTGCGCAAGGCCCGCAGCACCAGCACCTTATCTGCGGCGGCATCGTTCAGCCGCTCGCGTAGATCTTCCCGCGCCGACTTGTCAGCCATTCCGGCAAGGGTGTCGCGGATGTGACGGCGGTCCTCCTCGGCCATGGCCGCGATGCGGGAATCGAGCAGGCGCTCGACCTGGACCTGCTCGGTCAGGCCCAAGGTGATGTGGCGGAAGATGTCGCGCATCGGTTCCGCCAGCCAAGAGCGATCCCGTACCTGACGATAAGCGTAGAACAGCAGGCTGCGCTCGGGGTGATCCAGCGTGTCTTCCAGGACGACGATCTGCCGCATTTTGTCCAGGTGGCACAAATCATTGATCAGCAGGCAAAGGTCGCGTGCCGTTTCCCTGGTCGGGGCCTGGGTGATGAGGTCGAGGTCGGCCTCGGCTGGTGCTGATGTCATTTTGATTCTCCCCTCCTTGGTGCCGGGGATGATACCCGAATTTCAGGAATAGACGGACAGGCGCGAGGGTTTATCCGCAAGAAAAAACAAGCAATACTCGGAAGCCGTCCGTCTACACCTCCAACGATCAGCGAGAGGTCAGGGAGAACCAAACGCAATGGCAAGCCGGGATGATGTCTGGACATGGCGCATGCGGGCCTCGGGGGCTGTCGCTGCCGTTGCCCATCGGCTGAAGGAGACCTACGCCTCAGCCTATTACGTCCAGGAGCGCCATGGCAGCCCATGGAAATCCGTGAAGTTGGCCAGTGAGGTCGCGGACAAAATCATCTCCGTGAGCCAAGGTGAGACTTGGGAGGAATTTCGCCTTGCCGCATGCCATGCCCTCCAGACAGAGCGTGAGATTTTTTTCACCGATGATCTGGCTGATCCTGACGGCTATGTCTGCGGAACCTTGCGGGAGTTCATCGCGGCCCTGACCCCATCCGGGCCGACGATGACCCAGGGCGATCTGCATGGGCCATCCATTGCATGGGTCATTGCTATTCTCATGTTGATCTGCTCCCCGCTTCTGGCCCTCGGCGCGGCCATTTTCTTCTCGGGGTGACCCGCTGAACAAAAGAGGATGATCGATGTTGCTTCCCCTGATATCCAAGGATCCATAATCATGACGCGCAAGGGCATTGCCGCCATCGGCTTGATCGCTGGCATGCTTTGGAGTGCATCGGCTCTGGCGGCAGAGACGCGCCAACTAGGCGGCGGCTATAGCTTGCGCCCGGTTTCCGGCGTCCTTCTGGAGATCCGCAAGGATGTCAAGCGCCTGTGGTCCTGCATCCCCACGGACGGCGACCGCAATGAAACGGAATGCACGCTCGCCCGGACGCTGCCACGCATCACCGAAGGCGCCGTGCTGATCCAATCCGCTGACATTCGAGGGCGGGTGCCCAATACCTGCACCCTGGTGGTACCGGGCAAGCGGCTGGAGACCCACGCCTATCCGTCCTGGCATCCCTGTGCCGACACGGTCAGGGATGTGGACGGCGACGGCAGTCCGGAATTTCTGACGTCATCGACCTATGTGCCGCGCTCCCTGGGGGGCGAGGAGGATTACCCCTACGCCGCTTTCGTGTCCCTGGTGCCGCTGGCCTACGTGCCGGGAACTGGGCTGCGCCCAAAGCTGGATGGCCTGCGCCGCCCGATCAGTGCCGTCGTCGCCGAAATCTGCCGGTCGTCACGTCTGACCTGTACCGATGCCGGAGGGCTGGCGGCCAGTTGGGATGGCCCGCCCAACACCTTGCGCGACGGCGTGCCACTCCCGCTGTGGCGTCTTGCCGTCGCCCTGGTGGAAAGCGGCAACGGAGTGGAGTTGCGCAAGGTCATGACGGCGGCTTGGCGTGGAGAACCCGCCTCGCTCGACCGCTTCCTGCGTGAGGTCGGCCGGGTTTTCAAAGCCGGAAACGACTACGCCGAGGCATTCCTTGCCCTGAACGGCGGCAAGGTCGAGGCGATGGGATTACAAAGCCCAAACTTCAAACATGATGATCAGTGACCTGTGGCATTTCCTGGAAGATCACCTCGGCGAAGTTCAGGGAACTGCCATCGGCCATGGTGGCTGTCCCATGTGACAGGATTGCCGGGTCAACGTCGCTCGGGGTCGTATGAAGATCGATAGAGATGATCCCCGCGTCATGGATGGACCTCATCTCATCGGCTTCACTGATGCCGTTGCTGTTGCGGTCGCTCCAGACGATCAGATCACGGAACACATAATCTTTGTCGTCGATACGCTCATCGTGGTTCAGGTCGAATGTCGCGAGAACCTCCGTGCTGGTGAGCTTACCGGACAAGTCGGCGAAGAGCTCTCCCATCCCCTGAATTTGGCCGTTGCGATCAGAGTCGATAGCAAGGACAGCGTCGTTGGGTGAGAACCAGTTAATGTGTGAAACTTCCCCATTTGACAAGATATCGAATAAAACGCCATCTATATTTATGTTATTTAAAAATGATGAATCATTATTAATGTCAAACACGATAGGGTCTGATGAGCAGAGCCGTGGAGAAAAATGTCGAGCAAGCGCATAGTGGTTTGATCCTTGATCAAACTTCTGAGTCATTAATAAAGATCCGTCCATAAAAGTATCCATTTCAAAGTCCATTCCAACAGCTTGCAAGGAATTCCAATTCCAATGGGCGGCTTGCGTCCCCCTGCTGTCTATATAAAATATATTCATGATTCCATTATTGCTAAAATATGAAACAGCACTCCAGTTCTGATTAATATCAGAAATTCGAGCATTGCTGGCATTGTCAGATAAGGTGTAATTATAAACTTCAATGCCATCGCCATTGTATCGCGCTATGCCAACATGTTTTGAGCCTGACACTGTATCGCTTCCGTCCCAAGCGACTGAAAAACCTTCTGATAATGAAGATATATCATAATGAAGGCCATATTCTGATGCAATTTTAGTCGATTTTATCATGGAGCCGACTGAATCATACTTATTTATATACAGATCTGTTTTTTGCAATTCATTAACTTCTGTGTATCCAATATAAAAACCACCTTGCATAGAGGCTTGCACCTGAACGTCATGGCCATTAGAGATAAAAATATCACCTCCAGATGACATCCCTTCCATACTATAGATCTTCGCCTGCACACCGCTATTAATTGCCCCAGAAGCATAATGATAGTCAGATAAAAATCCGGCACTATCTGTAACAACGACGAATTTATCAGATAACTCGAGGGAGCCACTTGTGTAAAGTGACGCAACATCGATACTTAAATTATGCTGTTGCCGCACAACAATTGGGTCCGTAATAAAATTACCCTCTCCATCAATAACCCTAAATAATGGAAAGCTCATGCCAACATCTCTAACATCTACACCATCTACATAGCTATAGTTAGCTATCATTCGAGCGTAATATGATTCCTGCGCCCATGACACAATAAATCTACTATTGACGGCATCTGTAACGTGAAGTGATTTGACAAATCCAAAACTATCGGTGTTAAAATTTCTATCGTTAACTGTTATGAAGTTTTTGACGTCGTACTCATTTCCATCCTGGCCGTACCCTCTTATTTCCGCACAAAGGTATGGCTGGACGAATGGGCTAACATTAATTACGTAAGTGACCAAAGAGCGCTCTCCGTGCTCGGAAACGGCGACGTCCGGAGTTGTAACGCTATAAGGGTATCCCCACCCATACGACTGTTGCGTCATCGGAGTGTATAATGAAGAAAAATGCAAGATAAAGTCATGCGGCACAGAAAATTCATGCCCATCTCCGTCAGTAGCGGCCCATTTAAAGCTTTGCACTCCATTAAATCCCCCCCCCCCAGGGGGGAAGTAATTCATTTTTGAAATTTCTGATAAAAGAATTTCCTGTCCAGGAAAAACAGATTGCCCTAAAAAGTCCAGAAAACCTTCAGATGGCAACTCAACAATTTTAATTTTATATAGAGAATCACCATCAGTATCTGAGTAAGCGTTGATAAACTGATGTGAATTAAACCAGTACAATCCGGAAAATGATTTTTCACTAATGTCGGTTATTGTTGGCTTTGCATTGCTTGCAATGACAATGCTAAATTGAGATCTGTGCTCTGAAAACATAACTCCATCGCTCGCTGACCATATAAACGAGTCATTTCCTGACTCACTCGGGGTATAGCTAAGTCCGCTGATCTCAGCAGCGGCAATTTCCTGCCCAGCTGTCACGGATTGCCCATTCAGTTCCAATCCGCCCAATTGCGGCAGTGAGACGATCTTGATGGCTGAGAGGGCGTCACTGTCTGGATCTGAAAAGCCCGACGTGAAGTCGGTCGCCAGAAGCCCTGAACTGCCCGATGCTGAAATGCTCTTGCTCACATTCGTTAGAGTGGGCAAGTGGTTCACCCCCACGATGTCATTAGCACCGATTTCCGAATTAAGGCCAATCAGCTTGATGAAAGTGCCGTCAAATGCGGTTCCCGTTGCCTTGACATAGACGTATCCATCCGTTCCATCTGTAAAACATGTCACGGTTTGATCGGGGGAGTTGGCTGCTAGGCCTGCGATCGTTGATGAAATGCCTTGGGTGCCCGAACCAACAAAAGTCGCAGATGGAATAAGCGTCAGTTTTTGGCCAAAAAAATTAATCTTATCTACGCCCTTTTCATAGTCTGTTATTATATCAAAAGAACTGCCGTCGGCATGGGAGTCTGAGCTTGAGCGGTAAACAAACGTATCGGCACCAGCCCCACCGCTCAGAACATCTCCACCGCTATTGCCAACCAGGAAATCATCACCTTCCTTACCGACAATCAGGTCGCGATCAGACGTGCCATTAAGATCGTCATTGATACTCAATCCCCAACTATGCAAGTCCGCCCTGTCGATATATGATTCACCAGGTAATGCCCCACTCCCGACATCGTTGGTATTAATCGCAGTTCCATCTCCACAAATTATACTCCATCCAACGATGGAATCTAATTTTGCAGCCTCTGCTGCGCTAAAAACAGATAGGATATTTTTTTCATATAACTCTTCGTTATGCTGTGCATAGAAAAGAGATTCATATGTTGGGATGGTACGCTCAACCAAAGTTCCGCCATGGGTGGATCCTACGGCGTAATACTCTCCGGTGCCCTTGAGCTTGGCCAGTTCATACTGATCAATATCAGGATTTTTTAAAATTATGTCTGCGCCAGACAGGTGCACGTTATTCCACAATACGGAGTTACCGCCCTCTGTCTTTATGCCGACCTTTTCAAAATTTATGGTCCACGGGCGGCCAACAAAATCTTCTGAATTTGATATGGAATAGTAATATCCAGGAGTTGATAAAGTGAGATCTCCGGCGCCGTCAATATTGACAACAGCGGAATTAAATTCACCGCCCATGGCCCTCCATTTTGAAAAGAATTCCGTATCAATTCCAGCTGATGCAATAGCCACAACACTCAGATTAACTATCGGCGAAAATCTTCCGGAATCAATGACTGTGAACAAATCAGCCATTGTGCCTCCAAGGCTATGTCCGGACACAACAAGGTTTGCAATGTCTGCATTCTTGTCAATGTAATTGCGAACCATATCTATTATCGGCATCAATTGACGATAATAGCGTATCTGTCCATCTGATGTTCCAGCCTCTCCATCAATGCCGATATCTCCATCTGTCCCCCTGAAGGTCAGGTATAGAGTCTTTTCACCATTTTCCGCAGCTTTTAAATTTACCATCGCAATAGCACCGGCAAATCTCGACCAATCCCCCTCAAGATTTCTCGATGAGGGGAGGGGCATTTGATTGTTTTTATAAATCCCTCCGGCAGAGAAATAATTGAAGTGCTCTTGAATGGAAAGAGATGGCGCCCCTTCTAAAATTGATTCATAAAATGGATATCCATCCGACGCACCATTTCCTGTCGCTATACCCAAGGCAATGCCATCCAGAGTGTCGAATCCATATGAATTGAGGAATTCCCTGTAGTTTGTGCTTAAATTTAGATACTCTGACTCGCTAGCGATTGATTTCTTGTTGTCGTTGTTCGATATATATTCATGATATCGGTCGCCAGATACATTGTATGTGCTGCCATATATGGCTGAGTTTAATATAGATACGTCCTTGATAAATGTTGCCATATTATGAACTGAGGTATTATGTTCAATGGGGCGCAGGTCATGCACAGCTACTCTTAATAATTCTGAATCCGCAGGTCTGTCGCCCATACTAATCGCATACGATCCGGAATTAACTTCTTTTGCTATAACGACCATTCCAGCATCTTGCCAAAGCTCCCCCTGATCATTGGGATTATTCTCGTCATCCGGTGCAATTTTGTAGTTATTGGACGTTAGTAAAGCTAGGCCAAGCGTTCCAACGTGATTGAATTCTGGCCACGCCGAAACTAAAACTCTGGATGCGCTATCGGTCGCCAAGGCAAAATATTTAGTTGCAACTTCGCTAGTTTCTTTGGCTTCTCTGAATGAAACGACTGTCTCCCCAGGAGAACCTGGCGCCCTTAGACTGTAAAAGCCATTAGCATATGGGGCATGTAAAGCTCTCTCATCCCTTGCATCTTGTGTCATTAACTCGCTATAAAAATCATAATTTGTTCTTTCGTCTGTGTCGTCGCTCTTAATTGATTCGCTAACCCGCCGTTCTATATCTGAACGAACATCTGTCGACAGGACCCTCATATCCATTAATTTTATTGATGAGTTTTTTCCGGTCAACATGTCTACTAGTGGTATGGATAAACTAAGCTCTATCACCTCTGTTTTATACGCGTTGTATCCAGCGCTTACAGCGGATAACACGCTGGCATGGCTCCCAATTATATTCTGCCAATACGCAGTTAAATCGGCCTCTACTTTTGTCTTTTCAAAACTGTCGCCCGAGTCATTGGTTGGATTTATGTGGACGGGAACAGATGGCGGTGGCGATTTATCATTAGTCGCAATAATATTTCTCTGAATATAGTCTGTGTTTTGACTTGTTGAGGCCTTAGTGACGGTTTCAACTCTAGATTCGAATCTACTCCCGAACGTCGAACTGTCAAAATTTATGAAGGTCTGAGTGCCGCTGCTCAGCGACATTCCCCCTAACCCGTTAACGCCAATACCGGTCGGTTGCGACATCATCATCGGGCCAGCATTCATGCTGAGTCCAACGGAAGGACCGAATCCCGTCGGCGCCATTTGGTTAGAGCCAATCGATTGAAATGGCGAGAAGACGGTCGTTGTTCCACCAAAACCCGTGAGCGGAGAACTGCCAAACGCCGACGTCATCGGGCTCTGTAACGATGAAGATACAGGTGCAGAACCTGGGGGGGCGACTTGCGAGGCTGGATTAAGCGAGGATGACGGTTCGTTTTGTGAGGTGCCGGAGGATGGCGTAAGAGTTCGGGTCACCTGTGACGCCCCCCCTGTCGCACCAAGCGTTTCAGTTGCCGTCGATGATCCCGCTGGTTGACCTGTGGAATTGCCCGCCTTTCCAGCCGTTCCGGAACTTTCGGAACCTTCATCACCGGGGCGTGCTGATTGATTTCCCTCTGCACCCTGCGCTGGCTGAGGATTGCCTTGGCCTGAATCCGGCTGTTTCGCAGCGTTGCCTTCAGCCTTTTCAGGCTCTGCATTTTGGGCAATTTGATCAGCCACGGATTGGCCCCTTCAACAAGGCAGAAATCACACAAGGATTGTGAGGGTATAATGAGTCAGAAACGCCATCAATACCCTTGATGCTCGCAATCCGGCAATTACCGCTCCCGCATGGATTCCGACATCTGTCGCAGATACGGCCCGAACAGGTAGCGCATCACAGAGCGTGTTCCGGTCACGATATCAACGGCCACCTGGACACCGGGGAGGAGTTGGTATCGCTCTCCCCCGCCGTCGAAAAAATCCCGCTCGACGCTCAAGCGAACCTTATAGAAGGTGCCGATCTTCTCTTCGGTAAAGGTGTCCGGGCTGATGTGGATCACCTTGGCATGCAACCGCCCAAATAGGGCCGCATCCGGGGACGTCAGCTTGACATAGGCGGGGTCGCCCACCTTGACGTAGCCGACATTCTGCGGCGGCAGCTTGGCCTCGACCAGCAGCCGGTCATCGGATGGGACCAGATCGATGACCGGGGCGCCAGGGCGGATCACGCCTCCCTGGGTCACGAAATAGAGCTTCTTCACAATACCCCCGACCGGGGCATTGATCACGGTACGGTCCAGATTGTCGGAAAAGGATGCGGTGCGCTGTGAGAGCTCCGAAAACTCTCGGCGAGCCTTGTCCAACTGAGTGCGGGATTCCTCCTCGAAGGCTGCTGTGACCTTTGCCTTTTGGGCATGGGCCTCGGCCAGTGCCGCGTTGCTTCGGCTCAGGGCCGATTCCGCCTCATTGATGCGCCCTTTCAACTCACTCGCCTGTTTGAGCAAGTCGATGTGAACAAAGCGGTTCTGGAGATCCTTTTTCAACAGGTCATCGCTGATGGCGATCTGCTCATTCAACAATTCCAGGCTATGGCGATCATTCTGGATGCGGGATCTGAAGCCATTGATTTCCTGTTGGCGCTGCTTGATCTGCTCATCGGCCCCGGACAGTTCACTGGCGAGACGGGCGCGGCGGCTGCGGAAGAAGGCATCAGCCTCCTTGGCGAGATCGGGATACTGTTTGAGCAGATCGGCGGGGAATTGGATTTCAGATTTGCTGTCAGATGCAGCCTCCAGTCGGAGGATTTCAAACCGCAGCGACAGCAGTCGTTGGGACAATTCCCCAAGGTCTGCCGTTGACTTGGTGGCTTGAAGGGTGAGGAGAGGCTGACCGGCACGGACCTGATCGCCTTCGGCCACCAGAATCTCACCGACGATACCTCCTTCCAGATGGGAAAGCTGCTTCAGCTGGCTGGATGGGGCGATTTCACCAGTGGCAACCGACACCACCTCCAACTGCCCGATGCTGGCCCAGAGAATGAAAACTACCAAGGCTCCCGACAGGGCCATGACCATGAGGCGGGCGATAGGATCAACATCATCCTCGCCCATACTCTGATCCAGAACCAGCAGGCGTCTCAGTTCGGTCTTGATATCGGAGAACTTCATGACACGCCTCCATTCCGAGGCGTGCCCGATGACCGCAGAATCGGAGTCGGTTTGGTGGTGAGATCAAGGACGTGATTGGCCACAAACGGAAGGTCAGAGGTATCTCCGACAACGATGATGGTGCGACCCACCTTACGGAAATGGGTCAGCACTTCTGCTATGGCTGCCCGCCCCTCGCCATCCAGCCCTTCATTGGGTTCATCGAACAGAACAATACGCCCATCCCGCGACTGAAGCAGAGCCCGCGCCAGACCAAGACGGCGACGAATTCCAAGTGAAAGGTTGCGCCCCTGTTCGGTCACGACGGTACGGACGCCTTCGGGAAGCTGATTGATGAAGGTCTTCAACCGGGCGACACCCAAAGCTGTCGCCATCTCCTCCTTGGTCAGGTCGGTCCGCCCCAGCATCAGGTTTTCCTCGATGCTCATGTTCAGAAGGGTGACCTCCTGGGGGAGGTAGATCACTTGCCGTCGCCAGTAGTCGGGAGCCAGTTGGCGGATATCCACCCCATCGGCGAACAGTTGCCCTCGGCTGGGGTCCAGGATGCCCATCACCAGCCGGGCAAAGGTGGTCTTGCCCGATCCATTGGGGCCTTGCACCAGCATGGCCTCTCCTGGGGTCAGGATAGCCCCAAATCCTTCCAGGACCGGGCCTGTGGAGCGTGGGTAGGAGAAGGCGAAGTCACGGAACTCGATCTTGCCGTGGTACTCGGCCACACGACCACCGGTCGAGGCTTCCTGACCAAGCTTGCCGAACTCGTTCAGCAGTTCCTGGGATTTGCCGCCCTTGGCCAAGGCCTCGCTCAATTGGGCGAACCGATTGATGACACCCAAGGCGCGGCTGGCCAGGATATTGACGCCGACCAGCGAACTGACGTCGTATTTGCCGTGGACGACCAGGATGCCGCCGATGGCGATGATGGCGACGCTCATGATCGAGCCGAGGCCCTGGATCAGATGCTGCAACACCCCCTTGTTCTCTTCCACGGCCCGCATCAGCTTTCGGGCAGCAGTGGAGCGGTCCTTCCATCCTTCGGCCAGAAATCCAGCACACCCGAAGGCCCGCACGGTTTCCGAGGCGCTATTGGCGCTGGCCAGGACGGCGTTCTTTCTGGCAGCAACCTCTGTCGCTTCCTTCATGGCGTCGGCAAACCGCTTCGGCCCCTCGGTGCCCAGCCAGAAGCCAAGTCCGCAGAACACCACCGACACCCCGGCCAGGATGGGGTTGAACAGCAGGATGACCAGCAGAAACAGGAAGGCGAAGGGGACATCCAGAACTGCAACCAGATTGGCAGGATTATAGGTGGTGGCGATCACCTCTGGCGCGCGGGGAATTTCCTGGCGGATGCCGGGCTTCAGGGTCTCCAGGGCGAGGTACCGGGTTCGCACCAATCGCTCGAAGGTCTGCTCCGACAACGAGCGTTCCAACGGGCTTGAGATCGATCGCGCGATCTTGAGCCGGTAATGGCGGAACAGATACTCGAACAGGATTGCGACCAGGGTTCCGATGGTCAGGGTCGCCAGGGTGGCATCGACGCCATAGCTAACATAGCGCCCCAGCACCTGCATCACGAAGATGGAGGAGGCAAGGGCCAGGATGTTCGCCGACAGGCTGGAGATCAGCAGCAAGTGGCCGATCTTCCGGTCGGCCAGCAGCAACTCAAAGACCTTCTTCATCGGACGTTACCCGGCTTCACTGGATGAACAACTTTTTAGGCCCTGTGGGTGGACGTAGAACCACAGAGTCCGTCAAGCCGTCGTCTTCCAATGCCCTGGTCTGGGAGGGAGCTGGAGCAAGTCGACCCATGCCCTTCGGTGGACGCAGGACCACCGGCTCAACAGCAGGCGGCGGGGAATAGACCGGCGGGGCGGCAACCACCTCTCTCACAGGTAGAGGGGCTGGAGCAGGCACCGGCACCGCAATCTGAACCGGCTGGGGTTGAGGCGGCGGCTTCATAGCCCTGACCTGAACCACCGGTTTGGCGTTTTTGCCCGACGTGTCGTCATCTTCGCTCCCTCTGAGAGCAATCGAGGCACCGGCATTCGCTCCCGTCAGTTCTTCCAGAAGGTCGGATGTCAGGTCGCCGGTTGCCTGCAACAGCGCGAAGGTGGAGATGATGACGTCGATATCGGCGGAATAGGCATCGCTTTCGGCGTTATAGAGCTGGGTCTCGCCCTGAAGGATATCGATCAGCGAGCGCCGATTGATCTTCCGCTCTTCCCGCGCCATCTCGAGGAACTGCTCTGACAGAGTCGCCTGGTTGTGGAGCAGCCCGGCATTCTTTTTCTGAACGTCGAGGTTCTTGAATAGCCCCTTGACCTGCTCCTCCAGACTGATGCGAACGGTTCCTTCCTTGGCAACCGTTGCGGAGTGGGTCTCGACGGCGGCCGAGACGGAGTTCATGGCGGTGAAGCCGAGATTGAATGGGAAGGAGATTTGAACTTTGGCGACCTGGTCGGACTGGTACCCCATCAATCCAGCCACATTGTTCTTATGCGTCGACTCGACGATCCCCTTGACCACCGGGGTATATTTGTCGGCGGCGACGCTGAGCGCCGTTTCCTTCGCCGAGCGGGAGGTCATGCGGGCCGAGGCCAGTTGGGGGTTCTGGCGCAAGGCCGCTTCAATCGCCTGCTCTCGTGACCGATACAGCTTTTCATCGGGAGAGCGGGGCAGGGCCATCTGCGACTCTGCTGGGGGATCGCGCAGGAATACTGCCTGATAATGGCTGACCGCCTGATCGATCACGCCCTCGGCCCGTACCCGACGGGCCTCTGCCCCGGACAACTGTGCCTTGGCCTGGAGCACGTCGGTCTGATAGCCACGCCCAGACACCACCATGGCGGATTCGAGATTGGCTTGCCGCTTGATATTCTCCTCGGACTTCTTGGAGTAGTCGAGGATGCGGTAGGATTTCATCAGGTTGAGGTAGGACAACACTGCATCATAGATGATGGTGTGCTCGGCGGCGCGAAAGTTCTCTTTGGCTGCCTTCCAGCGATATTCGGCGGCCCGGATATCGGCATTGGTTTTGCCGAAGTCCCAGATTTTCTGGGTCAGCCTGACATCCAGTTGGTGGAACGAAGCCACCGTATTCTTGGTCGCGTCACGATGATACCGCTCGCGCCCTGCATCTTCGGTCAGTTCCAAATCGGGGAACCATTTTCCGACCGCTTCCTTGACCTGCTGCGCCGCCGCATTCATCTCGTGGCGCGCGCTTGCAATTCTGGGGTGTGTATCCAGAAGAGAAGATACTTCGGCACTTATAGATGTTGCGCGAGCGGGCATGGGAACAGAGATTAGGATGGCCACCCAAGCCCAATGTCTGATTTTCATGCTCTCCCCTCGCCCCATATTCTCTGGGCAGTATTTCTTTTGTCATTAGGGGCACTAACACAATTACGGGAAAATGGCAACAGATTGAGGTGGCGATTAGCCTCGCCTCTTGTTGACCCCAAGGTGACGGGTGCTGCCCAATCGTCTTGTCTACGGGTGTTCCGGCGGTCAGCGGGGTGATGGCCCCGGTGATCTGCTGCATGCGTTCGGCATGGGCGAATCCTTGCGCCTGGGCGCGAAGTTGGAACACCAGATCGAGCGGTGGGCCATGGGCGCAGTTTACCACTGCACCATCACTCCTGTACGCCCCTTTATGCTCCAATGAAGGCCGAGGATGGTCCAACGATCATCGCCCACAAAAGACGACCACACCCCGAGGTGCTCATAGCTTTCATCGGGGGATTGGCGATCAATCTCCTGGCGGTAGGCAAGATCTTGGAAATCTACTCCTGTGCTTTCCCGGCCAGGGGCATGACAGCACAAACACCGACCTATCGGCACATGGGGTGTGGCGGCCTCGAGCAGATAGAGCAGTTCGTGGACGTCGCAACCCGGCCGAACACTTGCTGTCAGGGATGCTGGGATGAGGTGGTAGCCGACGTAAACCGCGTCATGCAGGCACGGTTCCTGGCAAGGGGTTCTGATTATCGAAGCCACCACTCCAGAAATCCCAGAGGGTATGGGGGGCATCTGGGACGGTAAAGGCAGCGTGATCTGGCCAAGAATATCTTCGATGGTCACATCGGCTGGGAGCCGCAGTCCTCCTGATCGCGATATCATCTCGGTGACTGTCATGGCCCCCATCATTCAGCTGTCAATCAAGCTCGGGAAAGACGAGTTTTTCGATGCCATCCCTCAAACGGTCTATCGCCAGGGTGGCCTTGCCATAGTGCATCCGCATGAGGTCTTTCTTGATCTCAGCCGTGACGTCCTTGCGTTCCTCCGACGACCAGCCAAGCAGCGCGTCAACGATGCCAGGATCGACCTCGGCCTTCCAAAGTAGCCGATTGTTGACGGTATGCCGAAATGAGTGAAATGTTTTCCCCGATTCGCGCCCGCCCATTACAGGGTGCAGCACCCGCGACAAATATTTTTCGACTCTTCCCATCCATCTATGGGTTCGGTTCCACGTCAACTCGTAGAAAAGCTTGCCATTCTCATTCGCTCTTGCTCGCTCACGAAAATCAAGTAGGCCAAGCGTAATGAGTTTTGAGTGAACAGGAACAACTCTCTTTGATGCGTTTGTCTTAATTGTTTTTTCTGATATCGCGCCATTGTCTTCGAGTGTTTCGATGTGGAAGCACTCAACGCCTGCATACATTCGTATATCGTTTGGCGTTAGCTGGGCAATTTCACCCCTTCTTGCCCCCGTGTACAGCCCGATCCAAGGCAGCCAAAAATTCATCGAGTTCATGTCGCCACCATGAATCTCCTCAGCCTTCAAAATAAAAATATTCTTTATGTCATCGGAAGTCAGAACCTGGCGCGGGTGCTTTTGCTCCCCCTTGGTTGTTCTGAGTTCACCAGTTGAATCATGCTTTATCAGGCGCTGGGCGGCGAGCCACTTCCATATCTGCTTAATATTGCTAATATGACGGTTTACGGTTGCCTTTGCAATTTTCTCATCATTTTCATTGGTTAAGGCTTCAAGCTTATATCCGTCTTTAATCTTTCGCTTCATATAGAGTGGCAGCTTCGGCAAATCTGCGCCGAGAGCTGAAAAATCTTCGGGGACAATAGTGTGAACCTCACGGGTCGCCCCGAACTTTGCGGTTAAAACAACAAATGTATCTTCAAATGTCATCTTGGTTGTGTAGCGCAACCGATCAAAGTCATTTCTCTGCTTAAACTCACCGATTGCCTGCATCAACGTCAGGCGACGGCGGCCGAGATTCCACTCAGCATCATCAATTTTATTCTGGTTAAGGATCGATTTTTCACCTGGGGAGCGAGCAGGATGCAGCATTAATTGCGTCGCCAGATCGCCTCCACGATCATCTATGTGCCCCAGATGCTTCATGAGGTCATAGGCAATCCGATCTTCAAGTGCGTTCCGGACGCAGCCCAAAAAGAAGTCATACCCCTCCTTCGCCAACACCCATCCCTTGTCGTTTATCCAGCCATCGGCATAAGTCTTGGATGTCGTCCCGATGGCATCCAGTTCGCTGCGAAGTCCCCCAACTGTTGGCGAGAGTGGCGCTATTCCACCAACCCCGAGGCCACTGGTTGTGATGGGATCGGGAAAATGCCCAACGCCGCGCAATGCCGCATCCCTGGCAGCCTGGCGAATCTCCAACCGAGAGATGTAGTTCGAGCCGTTGGATGCAGTTCGAACTTGCTCGAACATCTCCTTTTTTGAGGCCCGCCACTGCAGCTCGAGATCTTTGATCCGTCGCATTGGAATAGCAGGCGATAGCCCTTTCTGGGTCTCAGAGATCTGCTTTCCTAAGGTGGTCACAAGGTCTTCCGGCACCCGGATCACAAAGCGACAGGATGATCCCCGCCAAACCACTGCCATAGCACCCTCACAAGGGCATGTTTACCATTTGTGTTTACCATTTTGTGCCGAAAAACCATTTATTTTCAATAACTCAGTAACTTATTGAAAATGAAGCTTTCTTCCCCGTGGGGACGCCAAGCGAAAACCACTCCAAAAAATGCAATAAAATCAACGTCGTAGCGGATTGCTGCTCGGCGCTTCCACCCACGTTTTCCACCCACGCTGACGCTTGCCAAAAATGGCAGACCGGCGGCGGTGCGAAGAGTATATTTGTTCATCGCTCAGCCGCGCCTGTTCGGACGCATACGTCCCGAAGGTGATGCGCTCATGCTCATGGCCCAGGATGTCGGCGGCAATGGCTTCCTCCACCCTGGCGTTCTTGAACTGGTGGGCGACGGTGTGACGGATGGAGTGGAAGACGTGGGCCTCCCCGAAGCCCAGGTCGGTCTTGAGCCTGCCGAATCGCTTGCCGATGGCGTTGGATCGGTCGCCGTACTTGTTCAGGGACAGGCCCGCCAAGACGTATTCGTCCTTGGCCTTCTGGCTGACCTCAAGTAGGCGGGCCATGGTCGGGGCCAACTTGGAATGGATCGGCACCTTACGCCACCCGGCGGGGGTCTTGGCGTCCTCTACCGAGAAGAACCCATCCCCGACCCGGTCCACCCGAAGGGCGCATAGCTCCTCCAGGCGGGCACCCGTCCACATCCCCAGGCGGATCAGGTCGGCAAGTTGGGTATCCCCGCGCTCCTCGGCGGCGTTCACCAGCTTGACCACGTCGGCAGGCTCGAAGTGTCGCCGCTCCTTGAGGACCGCATCCCGCTTGCTGGGCTTGGGGAGGTTCAGCCTCTCGAAGGGGAGGTCGTTTTCGGACACCACCTCCAGGGCGGTCAGATAGACCCAATACCCCCGCAACTCCGACAGGGACCGGCGGATGGTGGCGACGGCCTTGCCCGCTTCCACCTGCCTGTTCACCCACCGTTGCACGTCCTTGCGCTTCACGTCGGCGACCAGGGGGAACTCCTCCGCGAACTTGCGGATGGAGGACTTCTTCATGTCCTTGGACTTGGCCTCGTTGTTGAGGGTGGCGAGCCATTCGTCCAGATGTTCGTCCAGCTTGACGGCCCGGCCAGTCGCCACGTCGAAGAACCGTTGCGCCTCTTCGGCGGCGGCAAGGTCATCGAAGCGCGGATCGCGGTCGTCCTTTACACCGGCCCGAATGGCGGGGGCGTGGAACTTCCGCTCGGCCTCATCGGCAATCAGGTCGTGGATCAGTTCCTTCTCGGCTTCGCTGCCAGCGTCCAGCAAGCGCCGCCGCCAGAACTGGGCGTCCTGCTCGATGTGATCCACCGACCCCTTGCGGGCCTTCTCCATTTCGTTCTGCCATTGGACCCACAGGATCGCGGCCCGCTTCTCTGCTACCTTGCGATCCTCGGTGTCCAAGCCTTCTTGGAGGCGCGATGCTCCGAAGTACGCTTTCAAGTCTTCGGGCAGGTCGTGCCGCGCCCACCACTTCCGCCGACGCTTGACGAGATACATGGGGAACCTCTTCCACCCACATTTTCCACCCACGTTTATCGCAAGGAATGGCTGAAATCAAGCGATCTGCGGCGCTGATGTCGCTGTTCATCACCTCCACGTGGGGACGCCACGCGAATTTCTTCCTCAAAAATCAATGAGTTAGCTGCGAATGTAAGCGGCGTTGTGAGCGCATTTGTGAGCGCCCTCGTTGGTGCCTTAAGTCTGCGTTTTGTCGTCGAGGATCGGGGCTATCCGCAGAAGAAGCGGCTTGTCGCTGTACGTGTGATAGATTGCGCCGTAGACCTGATGTGATCTTGTCAGCGCCTCAAGCTCGGAATCTTGCCGGGCTAGCGTCATAAACTGCTCGCCAGCCTTCAGGACGTAGGGAATGGCGCATCCAATCTCACCCGTGATCTTTACGAAGAATGAGTGACTCGTCTTGCGGCGAAATTTCGCCCACCAAGATGGGTACGCAAGCAGCCCAACGTTCGTTAGCGTGACGTTTGCTGAGCCGCGATTATTAACAGTGAAAACGATATACGATGAGGGGTCGTGGTGTCCTACGCCACCAGCCACCCTCATACCTCCTCGTGCGTGACCGTGCAGTCGTGGCCCTGTACGCCACCATTTGATGATGTCCCAGACCAGTACGACCGTTGAAACCAATGCGGCATAGATGGCGACGAGGTTAATCTCGTCGGCGATGTGAAGAGTGATGTTCATATCGCGTATCCGTCAATTGCTCTCGAACGTCGGTTCGCGGCGGCGCGGCGCATAGGCGGAAAGGTTCTCGCCAGGGCCGCCAGCGCGCGCGATGGCGCGGATGTTCTCTTGAATGTCGAAGATCGCGGCCACGACGCCAAAGACCGTTCCGGCGATGCCTGAGCCGAACAAGAAGCCGACTATGGAGCCGATGATTCGAGGCGCGGTGATCATGTTTCAGGCGTAGCGATCAAGTATTGCACCGAGATACCACCCGACGACAACGCCAGTAATAATCATCGCCAGTGCGCCGAAGATGACGAAGGCGCGTCCCCAGGAAACTAGCCACTCAATCATGCCCACCCCCGATTATACAGCCGGGAGGTTGCGCTATATGCCGCCTCCACTGGTTGCATCTTCGGCTATCGTGGCGGCATTGTCACTCATCCCCTAGCCGCTCAACCGCCCCGACCCGCGAGCCGCCCATCCATTCGACCGGGGCCATCTGGCGGGGCCAAGCCGCCTTGACCTGTTCCCCTCGAATGTAGCCAGTTTGAGGTAGAGTCCGTCCCATCAAGGAGACGGAACGATGAGGCGTAGCCGGTTCAGCGAGGAGCAGATCATCGGCATCCTGAAGGAGCAGGAGGCCGGTCAGGCGACAGCGGATGTGTGCCGCAGGCACGGCATATCGAGCGCAACCTTCTACAAATGGAAGGCCAAGTACGGCGGGCTGGAGGTGTCGGAGGCCAAGCGGCTAAAGGCGCTTGAGGACGAAAACGCTCGGCTGAAGAAACTGCTGGCCGAAGCCATGCTCGACAACGCCGTGCTGAAGGAAATTTCCTCAAAAAAATGGTGACGCCCGCCGCCAGGCGGATCGTCGTCGCCCATGTCCGAGAATTGTTCGGACTGAGCGAGCGTCGGGCGTGTTTGATTGTGGGGATTTCCCGGCGAGTGATGCGGTATCGGTCGTGTCGTCCCGACGACGCGCCGATCCGGGCGCGATTGCGCGAACTGGCGGCAGAGCGTCGCCGGTTCGGCTTCCGACGTCTGGGCATCCTGCTATCCAGGGAAGGCGTGGTGATGAACCGTAAGAAGCTGCTGCGGCTGTACCGCGAGGAGAAGCTGGCGGTGCGCCCAAGGCGTGGCCGCAAGCGAGCCCTGGGTTGCCGGGCCCCAATGGCGATCCCGCAGGGGCCGAACCAACACTGGTCGCTGGATTTTCTGTCCGACGCCTTCACCGACGGCCGCAGGTTCCGCATCTTTGCCGTGGTGGATGATTTTACCCGTGAGTACTTGGCGCTGGTCGCCGACACTTCGCTGTCCGGTGTCCGTGTCGCCCGGGAGTTGGATGGTCTGATCGCCGGGCGCGGCAAGCCGCGGATGATCGTCAGCGACAACGGCACCGAGTTCACCAGCAAGGCCATGCTGCGCTGGAGCCAGGATCACCGGGTGGAATGGCATTACATCGCACCGGGCAAGCCCATGCAGAACGGCTTCGTCGAGAGCTTCAACGGCAAGCTACGCGATGAATGCCTCAACGAGACGCTGTTTGGCTCGATCAATCATGCTCGGGCCGTCCTGGCGGACTGGAAGGAAGATTACAACCATGTGCGGCCCTACACCGCCTTGGGCGGCATCGCCCCAGCGCAGGCCGCCGCACGAGCGCGAGCGCAATGTGGGCCGGGGCATGCCCCGGCCCACATTGCCATCACCGCCCATTTCGGGCATCACGGGGAGACGGGGCTCTACCTCTGACTGGGATCAATCAGGGGAACAGGTCATGGCCGTTGTCGGATGGCTGACGAGCATCTGGGAATGCTGGGACCGTGGCTGGCACGCCCCGCATCCTGTTCGTTGACGACGATGCTCGATCGCTTGAGGCATTGCGCCGCTTCCCACGCCCTCGGGGGTCCGCAAACGCCCAATCGTCACGTCGCTCTGCGTCCAATTGCCGGTGAACTGCCCGTTTTTCCCCGAACCATGGGGGGCACTTGTACGCGAAGGGGGGAGGGGTGGTGCCGGCTGCAGGATTCGAACCCGCGACCTGAAGTTTACAAAACTACTGCTCTACCAACTGAGCTAAGCCGGCTCTACGCAACAAGACTGCCTGCACGGCAATTCATCATGTAACATCAATGCGCCATGTGTCGAGTTCGTCCGAACCCGAGGCTGGCGCCCTGTTTGCCAATCCACACAGGCGCGGGGTGGGAAATTAGAGGTGAATTTCGCCGGCCGCAAGGGGGGATCGGATCAATCCGACCCCATGCGGACCGGTTCGCAGACGATGAAGTTGCTCCTGTTCCCCTTTTACGCCCGCCGGCAAGCGGCAACGGCATCGCGCCGCCCAAGTGCCGAATGGCCGTCCGGGGCCAGGTGACAAGGGCGAGGGCGCTCGGCTCGATCGTGATTACCCGCCACGCCTCATCTCATAGAGCGCCACGGCGGCGGCATTGGAGACGTTGAGGCTCTCCATCTCGCCGCACATGGGCAGGCGGACCAGATGGTCGCAATGCTCGCGGGTCAGGCGGCGCATGCCTTCGCCCTCGGCGCCCAGCACCAGCACCACCTTGCCCGACAGGTTCGCCTCGGCCAGGGTCTTGGGGGCGTCGGCGGCCAGGCCGGCGGTCCAGAAGCCGGCCTTCTTCAGGTCTTCCAGGGTGCGGACCACATTGGTGACCCGCACCAGCGGCATGCGCTCCAGGGCGCCCGAGGCCGACTTGGCCAGGGTGCCGGTCTCGTCGGGGGTGTGACGGTCGGGGGCCACCACCGCCAGGGCGCCGAAGGCCGCCGCCGAACGCAGGATGGCGCCGACATTGTGGGGGTCGGTGACCTGATCGAGCACCAGCACCAGGGCGGAGGGGGCCCCGTCGGCCATGCGGATGACGTCTTCGATGGTGGTGGCGGGCAGGGGCTCGACCAGCAGGGCCACGCCCTGATGCACCGAGCCGGGCGCCAGCAGGCGGTCGATCTCGGACCGCTCCATGGTCTCCACCGGCACCTTGGTGGCGGGCAGGGACTTGGCGGCCTCGACGGTGGCCACCAGCCGCCGCGCCCGGCGGTCGGGATTGGCCAGGGCGGCGCAAACCGCGTGGATGCCGTAGAGCCAGATGGACGAGCCGCCACCACCTCCGCCGCCGCTGCCGCGGGGGTGCTGCGGGGGCTTTCCCTTGCCGTGGCCGTGGGGACGGTTGCGCTCTTCTGTCTTTTTCATGGGGCTCTCCTGTTACCCCGGCATTTAACCCTCTCTTTTCGGATTGACAAGCTCTGTGAAATTCCCATAAGTACAGCCCTCCCGTCGCCCCGGCCGAAAAGCCGGATGACGGAGTGGAGGGGTGGCCGAGCGGTTAATGGCAGCAGACTGTAAATCTGCCCTCTTATGAGTACGGAGGTTCGAATCCTCCCCCCTCCACCAATTATCCTCCCCAAGAGGGCCGGGTGCCCCGGTTCGGGCCGGATGACGGGGAACGGTTTCTTCAGGTCGAGCACCAGGCGGTGCGGCCCAGCGGGACGATCTGGCGGGTGTAGCTCAATGGTAGAGCAACAGCCTTCCAAGCTGATGACGGGGGTTCGATTCCCCTCACCCGCTCCACTCCCCGCCGCCGCATCGACCGAGACCATGGTTGACACATGCGGCAGTGTGCCGCGATCGGATGGGTTGAAAAATGGCCAAGGCTAAATTCGAGCGCAACAAGCCTCACTGCAACATCGGGACCATCGG